>CAWUIJ010000087.1:0-11462 GCA_963922235.1 uncultured Parvularcula sp.
CCCGATAGCGATTGAGCACCATTGGACTTCAGCGTCGTCTCGAGACTGAAGAAACGAGACACTTCGTAGACGACGCTAAACGCCGTCCCGAGCTCTCCGATTCCTTGCACGGCGGAAATATAGACATCATCAGCGATATACTTACCCACCGTGAGAGAGTTCCCCTCAGGATCATAACTGAGCCGGTCAAGACCAAGCCCCGATCGCAGGCCATTTGTCAGCCCTGCGCCTCCGAAGGGCCCGGTTCCGGTTAAAGTCGCGGCGGCCTGCGCCAGCTGAAGCGCCTCCGCTGCACCAAGATCCGTGGCCGGACGTCCAAAAAGAATAAGCGCCAAGACGTCCTCTTCGGGTAAGGTAGGATCGGAGCTAAAGCTGATTGCGGGCTGGGAAGCCGGGCCTGTCATCGTGGCGATTGCAGTGATCTGATCGGGAGCCGTCCCTGTCACTGTTTCGGCCTGAACATCCAAGGTGGGGTCGAGCCCGGTTTCTGGGGTGAAGCTCACGAGGCCTTCGGTCAACGAGAAGCTGCGCCCAGCAAGGTCGAGCTTGCCATCAATAGAATTCACCGTGCCCCGCAGTTTGGGATCATCAGCGGTTCCATTGATATCAAGATCAATAGCCCATTCTGACTCAACGCCGCGGCCCCGAACGAAAACGCCGTTCCGCGCATCAAGAGTCATATCAAGGTTGAGGACATAGTCGGACACATCTTGACCCTGGGGCGTTGAAACAACTTGCTCCGCTTCGGGAACATCCGTCCGTACAATATTCACGGGCACGAAAGTTGGCGCCTCGTCACCCGCTTGGGTGTCTGGGATCGCGAAATCGAGCTCGTTGATCGTGATGGGCCCGGAGAGCGTGGCTTCTTTAAAATTGCCTTTGAGTGCCAAATCGGTCGTGAGACGCAGTTCGAGCTCAGCGTTCCGTGCAAGCTGTGCACGATCGGAAACAAAACTGAGATCAATTGTCCCGCCTTCGGATGTTTTCTTGATCTCACCGGAAAGTCTTACCGATTCAGGCCTTCGCTCACGACCCGATCCCAAAAGCTCGACGCGTGCCGAAAGATCCGCACCTTGTCCTTCAACGGAAATCTCTCCGCCTAGATCGACAAGCGAGATCCCCACTGTGGGGTCCTCGATTTGCGTCTCTGAGAGGCTCAAAAGGCCTTCGATCTCCGGGGCATCAAAAGGTCCTGATACGTTCAGTGTCGCTGCCAGATGACCGGAGACAGGCTCTCCGTTGACTGGGAGAAACGCCAAGATCGGTACGAAAGTGTCATTATAGGATAGCGTCGCGGTCACCGATGACTCGGGTATTTCCACTGCAAGAAAGGGTGTACGGATCAGGGTGAGAGGCGTTGCTGCGTCAAAACTGCCAAGACGCTCCCGACCTGAACGGATGATCACGCCTTCGGTAAGGACTTCATTCCCAGTCCACCGCCCGTCAGCGCGCACAGCATAGCGATCGTCCTTACCCTCCGTTGCGGCGACGACTTGGAAGCTCGCAGGATCTGTATCGTTGGTGTCTAGATTAAGCTGTAAGCTCAAAAATGTGTCTGTACCGGGAACAGCAATGCGCTGAGCCGCGACTTGAGCGACCCAAGAGTCGCGCGTGATTGAAGCGTTAGCGGTCACAATCCCGTCGTTAAGCCAAGACAGGCGCGTCGATCCCAATTGGATACCATCTCCCCACCGCGCCGTTGTGGGGCGAACCAAGCTCACCTCTTGGGGATCCCGTTCGTCGTCGGACAAACGGACGACCAAAGTGTCCACAGAAACCTCGCGTGCCTCGTCAACAGACACGCGGCCAGTTGAGGTCAGGGCATGAACAAAGAGATCTTGCATGATAATGTCGGAGGCGCTCACGTCGTAATCGATTGCTTCAGGTGGGCCAACAGCACGGATGCTCAGTGAACCGACCTCATGGTTATCGACGCGCAGATCGTCCGCAATAATGGCCACGTTGAAGCCGCTCACAGCGTCAATGTTGCTGATATCAGCTGACAGACGACCACTCACAACTTGCCCAGTGATGAGTCTCGTTCGATCACCAGCATCCAGATCGAAAACGCCGCGACCCTCATTGGTGTCACGATCGAAGGTGCCGTTTCCTGTGAGGGTGAGCGCACCGAAATGTGCATCAAACGCTTCGAGAGTCGACACACGATCATCTGTTTGCAGACCAGCGCGAAGACCGTAGCGGTCACCGCCATCCAATGATGCAACTCCGGAAGGCCTATAAGGCAGGCCGTTCAATTGAGCGCTCAACTCACCTGAAGGCAAAGCCTGGCCCCTCAGTGTCCCGCTTGGCACTGTTCCGGCCATAGTGAGAGCAAGATCGTTGAGCGCGCCATTCGCTTCGATCATCAGTGTAAGGTCGTCATTGGCTACCGCGTCCTCAACAAAGAGTGCCAGCGCGCCAGGTTGGGCGACCACCAAAAGCTCCGTAACGATCGTAGGGGTATCGAGATCATACTCGAGCCGGCCTTGTGCGCTGACCTGATTGTTATCGTCGCCGCCGAGGTCCGCACGCATGTCTGTAAGTGTGAGAATACGCGCAGCCGTCAGTTTTGCATGCGTATCCAGCTTTGTCCCTAGGCCCATAAGAGGTGTCACGACATCCGGAGCACCGCTCCACGAAGAGAGCTCTAAAGAGACGTCACCCTCGAACAGGATATCATCCGTTGACTGTCCTTGCTGTACCACAAGTTCTAGCGCACCAGCATGCACATTGAGGTCGAAGGCATAGCCGTCATCGCCTTCTTCGATCGTCGTCTGAAGATCAAAGCCTCCACCCAAGTCTCCCCCGCCAAAGCCCGCCAACACGGTTTCCGACAGTGCGCCTTCAAGGTCAGCCGTGATGGAGCGTCGTGATCTCCATGACGCGTTGACTGCGCCGGCCAAGGCACCAAACGCTCCACTCAAGGTTTGGAATTCGACTTCGACGCTATCGCGCAGCTCCGTGACATCAGCGACAACCTTCAATCGCTGACCCAAAAGCGTTTGGACTTCAGTCGGCAATGCGGCGCCGGGCTCATAGACAAGATCCGTACGGACACCACTGTTGTTCTCGGCAGACCTCTTTGTGGTCCCCATAATATTGCCATAACGCCCGAACGAACCAGCAAGCTCAGCTTGGGCAGTTCCGATATCCCCCGCGGTCCGGAGACGAAGTTCGACCCGGTCCTCAGCCTTCGACGCAAGGGCAAGCGCGCCATTGGCCTCGCTGACGAGGACCAAGTCGACGTCCCCTCCGCGCTGATAAATATCACCCGAGAGGTACAGCTCATCGAGCCCATCTTCGGTTTCTGCATGGAGCGTCAGCTGCAGTCGGGGATCCCAATACCGTGCAGACGCTTGAAGGGAGAATGCGTACTCTTCGCCGAGGATCTCCGCACCAAGCGTGAAATCATCAATGATAAGGATGGCAACGTTGATATCGATGGGTAGCTTTGATCTGTCCTCAGAAGGTTCATTATCGCTTTCATTGGCTTCCACTGGATTCGCCGGACGGTCGGGCAAGCTGTGCAGAGTAGGGTTGTCTATGATCAAACTTTCGATCGAGAGATTGCGACTTAAGAGGGCCCATGGGTTCCATTGGAGAACGACGCTCTCACTCTCGAACCAAACCTCGCCATCCGTCGCGAGGGTTATATCTTCGATCACCAATTGCCTTGGCAACGGGCCAATCAAACGCGCGTAGGCGATCTCCGCGCCGAGTTGGTCCCGCATTTGATTCTCAATGATGGGACGGCTGATCTTATCGACGGTTTGTACGCCATAGGGCGTTTGCAGAACAATCCACGCACCACCGATCAGCGCAACCAGCAGGGTCAGAACCACCGCAAAAGAGATACCGATCCAACGCACCATCAGAAGGCCTGCCCAATCGCGATGTAGAATTGGACCGCAGGATCCTGGAACACGCGGCTTCGGCCATCAGCAGCAGTGGGATCGTCGACGAAGAACTGTCGGCGCTCCACAGGTATGGCGATGTCAAATCGCAGGGGCCCAATGGGTGAGAGATAGCGAACGCCGCCACCTGCCCCTATCAACACTTCGTCGAAATCGGGTGTATTGTTTTCAAAAGCGCCGCCGATATCGCTGAAGAGCGCCAGCTGGATCGTCTCCGTAACCTTGTGGCGAAGCTCCATGTTAATCTCGGCGACCGATGCCCCGCCGAGGACATCGCCGTTGAGAGGATCCACTGGGCTCGCCTCTTGAAAGGCATAGCCGCGCAGCGAACCACCGCCCCCCGAATAGAACCGCTCAGTCGCAGGAATATCGGCCCGGCCAGCACCATAAATCGCGCCGATCTTCACGCGGCCCGCAAGGGTACCCCAATCGTTGTCGCCCCAATGGACGCGGTCCGTGTAGCTGAGTTCGATCTTACGAAAATCGACGGTACCAAAAAATGGCTCGAGCTTGGCAATCGCTACAAAACCATCACGGGGATTGAGCGGATTGTTTTGGCTGTTCCAGGCCACTGTCAGCGGAATGGAAGTCGCCATGAAGACATCATCATCAGTGACCGTCCGCGTGGTCACACCATCGGAGCCCTCAACATCTTGAATATCGGAGTACTGAAAGCGTAGCCCGCCCTCTGTCGTCAGCTGCTTATTGACCCAAAGTTTGGCCAGCGCTGCGCCCATTTCAGCTGTCTGCGCATTAAAAGCATCGGTGTCTTCATTCCGTAGACTGGCCGATAGGGTGTAATAGCCAGGGAGGCGAGGGCGCTGCTTTCGAAAACTCGCGGCGGCTTCCTGCACCGGCTCAGACACCTCGATGGAGGTGCGAACGGTTTCGCCTCGGCCGAAGAGATTTCGATTTTCCCTGAACACAGAAGCACCCGGACCAATATCGGTGCTGTAAGACAGACCTGCGCCGAGGGTCCGGTGTTTGCGCTCGTCCAGCCGAACGAGAACCTCTGCCTTGCCCTCATCATCGGGTGTGCCAGGGATCACTTCCACCTGGGAGAAAAGACCGGTCTCACTGAGATTTTGGCGATAGGTTTCAAAGTCGGAGCGTTTGGCGACATCGCCAATCTCGTAAGGACGAAGCTGCTGGATGTAGATGACATCCGTCCGATCGGTGCCTTCCACCCGAATGTTGCCATAGCTCGCGCGGGGGCCTGAACGGACAGTGTATTCGGCCGTGGCGGAACCTTTAGCAAAGTCGCTGAGAACCCGGTGCTCACGGATCTCTGCGCTGATGAAACCCGTGTTCCACAGTCGGCGCAAAAGCTGCTCACCCGCAGCCTTGAGATCTTCGCCCGTTGGGCTGCCATCTGCGATCATCCCCGGCTCGTCACCTTCGCCGGGTCGCGGCTGCTCCGTCTCATCAAGATAGATGATGGTGTAATCGGTGATGCGGAAGCGCTCTCCTAGCACGATCTCAAACGTCACAGTCACGCGATCACCGCGTCGGCGGACATCGGACTCCACGATGGCCGCATAATAGCCGCTTGATTGGAGGGCGTTCAGAAGGGACGCTTCATCCCCTTCAGCCGCGCGGCGCAGGGGAGCGAGCGCGGTGAAGCTCTTGGGATTGCGAGCAATAGACGAAACGTCGCGGAACGTCCTGGTTTGATTGGGCCCGAGCCCGTCAAACTCGACCGTCACGTCGAGCTCCTGGGCAGTCGCCTGACCAGAAACGGCCAGCACGGCGAGGATCGCCACGGAGAGGAAAAACCGATAGAGCACTCTTGACCAAAAACCCATGCGCACCCACACGCGGCCACCATACGGTCGGCAGCAGGGATGTATCGTATGGCTACCGGGATGCATCAAATTCGTATGGATATCGCTGAGAGATTGAAGAACCGTGCCGCTGAGGTTGAAGCGGCCTTACACGCGAGCCTTGGTCCGAAAAGTGACGAGGCCGCCATCGCCAGGCTCCAAGAGGCGATGGGCTATGCGCTGACTGGCGGCGGAAAACGGATGCGCCCGTTTCTTACGCTTGAGACAGCTGCGCTTTTGGGCGCGGAAGACATGGCGATGAACGCGGCTGTCGCGATCGAGATGATCCACTCCTACAGCCTGGTCCATGATGACTTGCCCGCGATGGACGATGCTGACCTGCGCCGCGGCAAGCCTTCGGTTCATAAAGCTTATGATGAAGCGATCGCGATCCTCGTGGGCGACGCACTCCTGACGGAAGCCTTCACGGTTCTGGCCAATTACAATGCCCGGATTGCCCAGCCGCTGGTCCGGGAACTGGCAAAGGCCTCGGGCATGGTCGGCATGGTCGGCGGACAGATGCTTGATCTTTACCCGGATGGTAACGACGAGCAGTCGATCATATCTCTCCAGGATAAAAAGACCGGCGCTTTGATCGAATGCGCGGTGACCATGGGCTGCATCGTTGGTGATGCGTCGAAGGCCGAAGAAGACTCGCTGCGCCTCTATGCCCGAAAGCTGGGTCTCGCTTTCCAGATTGCGGATGACATTCTCGACGTGACCATGAGCGCGGAAGACATTGGCAAGCCAGCAGGACGAGATGATGATCAAGGCAAGGTCACCTTCGTCAATCTCTTAAGCCTCGACGGCGCGCGGGGCCGGCTTGATCAGCTTAATGATGACGCTCGCAAAGCCTTGGCAGAGGTCGATCGCGACACGTCCGTCCTCGAAGGATTGATCGACTGGCAGGCCAACCGGACAAATTAAATGCCGAGGCGTGCCTCGCGCTCAGAGGCACGTCTTGATGGGGTCGTGTGCTGTTTAAGCCTTCAAACCTCAGGCAGAGCCGGGCGCTTGGTCACTTCACGGAGCATAAAGCTCGACTCGATGGTCGCGATATTCTCGGTTTTGAGAAGACTGTCCGAGAGAAACGGCTCGTAGCTGCCGAGGGTCGGAAGGACCGCTTTCAGGTAGTAGTCAAACTTCCCAGTGACGAGCAGGCATTCCATGATTTCGGGCTTGGCTTTCACCGTTTCCTCGAACTCACGGAGGCTCTCTTCGTCCTCTTTTTCGAGCTTAACCAAGATGACGACAGTCACGGGCAGGCCCACCGATTCTCGGTTCACCTCGGTGCGGTAACCCTTGACGATCCCTTCGGTCTCCAAGCGCCGTAATCTTCTGAGACAAGGTGTGGGGGAGAGTCCCACTTTTTCCGCTAGCTCAGCATTTGTGATTCGCGCATTGTGCTGAAGGTGATGCAGGATTTTGCGGTCAATCTGATCGAGCTTCATAAAGCTGCCTTTGCCGTGATAACCTGCTTCGCTGCAAGCGGAATTCTGCGAGAAAGGCGCTGAAATGAATTGGTCCACAGCAAATTGTGCAGGGCGCGCCCTGTCGCGGCGGCGCAAAACCTTTGCTGCACTGGACCTTGGCACCAACAACTGCCGATTGTTGGTCGCTGCACCTCAGCGCCACGGCTTTCGCGTTGTGGATAGTTTTTCGCGAATCGTCCGGCTGGGCGATGGCCTGGCGAGCACGGGGCGCCTTTCTGACGAGGCGATTGAGCGAACGCTTTCAGCCCTCAAGCGATGCGCAGAGATTGCTGCGCGCTGGGATGTGGCGGGCATCCGCTGCGTGACCACAGAAGCCTGCCGAAGCGCCACCAACGGCCATGCGTTTATTGAGCGTGTGCGCCAGGAAACGGGCCTTCGTTTTGACGTGATCGACGCCGAAGAAGAGGCTGAGCTCGCGGTCAAAGGCTGCGCGCAGCTGATCTCGCGGCGCGCCCGTCAGGTTGTGGTCTTCGATATCGGTGGCGGCTCGACCGAGATTTCGTGGGTCAGTGTCGATCGCCAGGATCGCGCGCCTGCGCGGCTGATGATCAATGGCTCCATATCGCTTCCCTTTGGGGTGGTGCGTTTGAGCGATGGCCTCGATCCCGGCGGATTTGCTGGCGACCATTACAGGGGCATCAAAAAGCGCGTGGCCGAGACAATCGCGGCATCGCGTTTTGCGCAAGCCGCGCCGGCACCTGTGGAAGGCAACGATCACCTGATCGGTACATCTGGAACAGCGACGAGCCTCGCGGCGTTTCATCGCCGGATGAAGCGGTATCGCCGCCGTGATATCGACGGAACATGGTTGCGCGACACAGAGATCGCTCGGCTTGCCGGGCGGCTCTCGTGGCTGGGTTATGATGGTCGCCGCGAGCAGCCGTGTATCGGAACTGGCCGCGCTGACCTCATCATGCCAGGTTGTGCTATTCTTGAAGGCATTATTGAAGCGACGGGCATGAAAAGCGTGCGTGTGGCGGACCGTGGCCTCCGAGAAGGAATCATCACGGATCTGATCGCTATGGCCAACACACCGCCTCGCCATCAGGCGTCCTACGCAGCGCAGTAACACCATGCCCAAGAAAACCGGAAAGGGCGGATCCAAGCCCAACGCCCTCGGCGGCGCACCTGAACCGCGGCGCCTCAAGAACAAGTCCACGTCCGTGGCGGATCGCGATCTCGCCGTGAAGGTCAAAACGGCAAGGGGGCGAAAGCTCGGCTCGACCATATGGCTGCAGCGTCAGCTCAATGACCCGTTCGTCGCGCGCGCCAAGAAAGAGGGCTATCGCTCTCGGGCGGCTTACAAGCTGATCGAGCTTGATGATCAGTTTGGGTTTTTAAAGCCCGGCGGACGGATCGTCGACCTCGGCGCAGCGCCAGGTGGTTGGTGCCAAGTGTCTGTCCAGCGGACAAAGGGCCGAGGCAAGGTCGTCGGTATTGACTATCTCGAGATGGAAGGCGTTCCGGGGACAGAGCTCTTGCAGCTCGATTTCCTCGATGAGGGCGCAGACGAAGCGCTGAAAGACTTGCTCGATGGTCGGGCTGACGTCGTCCTCTCAGACATGGCCGCGCCCACCACAGGTCACCGAGCCACCGATCACATGCGGATCATCGCGCTCGCCGAAGAAGCCCTTGGCTTCGCAGAAACCGTGCTCGCCCCGGGCGGCGCCTTTGTGGCCAAAGTGCTCCAAGGCGGATCGGAGAAGCAGCTGCTTGATCGGCTCAAACGCCATTTCCGCAAAGTGCACCACGCCAAACCCGAAGCCAGCCGCTCGGACAGCGCTGAAATGTATGTCGTCGGAATGGGCTTCCGCGGGGCGTCTGGGGAGTAGCCACGGCGCACAAGTCTAGCTATACGCGGCCATGGAAATTCGCGACGCCCTGACCTTTGACGACGTCCTTCTCGAGCCTGGCCCCTCGGAAGTCTTGCCCGCGGATGCGATCGTCAAAACCCGCCTCACATCTTCTATTTCACTCAACATCCCGGTCCTGTCTGCAGCCATGGACACCGTCACCGAAGCGCCGATGGCCATCGCCATGGCGCAGCTGGGCGGTATTGGTGTGCTGCACAGGAACCTTTCGGTCGAGGAGCAAGCCGAACAGGTCCGCCAGGTGAAACGCTACGAAAGCGGCATGGTGGTGAACCCGCTGACGCTGACCCCTGAGGACACCCTCGGCCAGGCCCGGGCGATCATGGCCGAGCGGAAGATCTCTGGCTTCCCTGTGGTCGAACAACGCGATGAAGCCGGGATCGGTAAGCTGGTTGGCGTCTTGACCAACCGCGATATGCGCTTTGCCAAGGATCCTTCCCAAAAAGTCGCTGAGCTGATGACCTCGGACAATCTGGCGACCGTCAAAGTTGGTGCTGATCCTGAACTCGTTCGTGGACTGATCCATGAGCGACGGATTGAACGGGTGATTGTCGTTGACGATAGCGACCGCTGCGTGGGGCTGATCACCGTCAAAGACATGGAGAACGCCGAGCGTCATCCTGATGCCGTGAAAGATTCCGAAGGCAGGCTTCGCGTTGCAGGAGCGACCACCGTCGGCGATTCTGGATTTGAACGCGCTGCGGCCCTGATCGACGCCGGCGTTGATGTGGTCGTCATTGATACAGCGCACGGCCACTCGGCATCGGTGGGCGAGCAAGTCCGCCGAGTGAAACGTGCTTATCCAGCGGCTCAAGTGATTGCAGGCAACGTCGCGACCTACGACGCCACGCGGGCCCTGATCGATGCGGGTGCTGACGCCGTTAAAGTTGGCATTGGCCCAGGTTCGATCTGCACCACACGGATCGTCGCCGGCGTCGGCGTTCCTCAGCTGACAGCCGTGGATGACGCTTCCCGCGCTGCCCGGGATACGAACACGCCGATTATCGCCGATGGCGGCCTCAAATATTCAGGCGACATGGCCAAGGCCCTCGCCGCCGGCGCCTCGGTTTGCATGGTCGGCAGCCTTTTGGCGGGCAGTGAAGAGGCGCCCGGCGAGGTGTTCCTCTTCCAAGGTCGTTCGTACAAGTCTTATCGCGGTATGGGCTCGATCACCGCGATGGCGCGCGGCTCTGCGGATCGCTACTTCCAGGCCGATGTCAGCGAGACCATGAAACTCGTGCCCGAAGGGATTGAGGGCAGGGTGCCTTTCAAAGGCCCCATCGCTGCGATCCTGCACCAGCTCACCGGAGGCATTCGCGCCTCGATGGGCTATGTGGGCGCGGCCACGATCGATGACATGCAGAAGAAGGCGCGCTTTGTACGGATCACCAATGCTGGTCTCCGCGAAAGCCACGTGCACGATGTCTCGATCACGCGGGAAGCGCCGAACTATCCAAGCCCTCGATAGCGTTGACCAAAGAGAGGCGAGGCATGCTGATCGCCTTCAACAAACCCATGAATGTCTTGAGCCAGTTCACCTCAGAAGGGGGCTGGCCAGGACTCTCTGAGTTCATCGATGTGCCGAACGTCTATGCCGCTGGACGCCTGGACCGGGATTCGGAGGGGCTGTTGCTTCTGACCGATGATGGCAAGCAGCAGGCGCGGATCGCGGATCCAAAGAGGAAAATGCCGAAGACCTATCTTGTGCAGGTTGAAGGCAAGCCCTCGCGGGACCAACTGGACGCCCTTCAGCAAGGCGTGGATCTGAAAGACGGCCCGACGAAAAAGGCGCAGGCCGAACGAATTGACCCGCCCGACCTTTGGCCGCGCAATCCGCCGATCCGGGAACGGAAAAATGTACCTGACAGCTGGATCAAACTGACCATCACAGAAGGGCGCAACCGCCAAGTGCGTCGGATGACGGCCCATGTGGGACTTCCGACATTGCGGCTAGTGCGCTGGCAAATCGGATCCTGGACGCTTGACGGGCTGGCCCCTGGCGCGTGGAAAAGGATCCAAGAAAGAGAGACGAACAATGCGTGATCCTGGCCGTGTTGGCGCCGCAGTCGAAGTGCTCTCGGCTTTCCGAGCGCGCTCTTTGCCTTTGTCCGTCCTGATGAATGATTGGGCCCGGAATGCCCGCTTTGCCGGATCGAAGGATCGCGCCTTTATCCGGGGGCTATGCCTTGACGTGCTGCGCCGCTGGCGTTCCTTCAATGGTCCGGTCAGTGTTCGGTGTGCGGTTTATCTTACGCTCCGTGATGTCTGGGGATGGGAAGCTGCACGGGTTGAGGCTGCTTTTGCGGGAGACCATGGACCAGGATGGCTGACCACGGAGGAACTCGCTGTCGAGGCTTTGGC
>CAWUIJ010000088.1:0-11159 GCA_963922235.1 uncultured Parvularcula sp.
TCCGCAAATCAGACGGATACACAACACGATCAAGAAGAGGAGTCGAATGGGTCATAGCCGATAGCGGTACGGCGAACGGATAGGCGCGGCAAGAGGCGGGACACGCCAAACGCGATCAAATTGTTGCGCAGCAACATAAAAACAACAGGTTCAGTAAGAACCTCCATACCGAAGTTCTTACCATTGGTGGAACAAACTTGACCACCGCCATTCTCATATGTCACTTCAACCGTTAGCAATTATCGGGGGTGTCCATGCCAGACTTTCGTTCAAGCGAAGTACGGACTGTTATTATCGATATTCCAGACGACACACCTGCCGGTGAAATCCAGCGTTATCTCGTCCTACTGCGCTCGCAGCCAGATACCGTCAGCGCTGAGGCAAAGGAACTCGACGGCAACCTTGTGATCGTGAGGCTCGTCCGTGTCTAAACAGAGTTGTTTGCTTTTCGCCACCGCCGCACTATTTTTATCATCTGGATGCGGAACTTTTCGCGACTCTCCTAAGCCGAGCTATTCAGTCAACGTGAAGGAGACTCGAAACGCTATCGAAGACGCGCGACAGCGTTACCACGCAACAGATGGCAATATGCTGCTCCAACGGCAAGCTCGGAATAAGTACATTACGGAGCGATTGCGGCTGTTGGATCATGACTTTGCGCGCCACGTGACCAGGCTCAGCAGCAATGATAGAGCGTTTTCTACCCTGAGCACTTTGACCATCTTGGGAACCGGCGCGGCTGGCGGCGTTGTGAGCGAAGGCGCCAGTCAATTGTTATCGGCGTCGTCAGCAGGCGTCGCTGGAGCTCAAGATGTCTGGGGGGAGAAAGTGCTGCTGGAGCGGACATCCTCTGCATTGGTGAATGAGATGCGCGCAAACCGCGACGAAGTGAAAGCAAAGATCTTCGTGAGTCTGCCAAAAAATACAGCCATCTATCCAATTGCCCAAGCCGACGCGCACCTCGAAGAGCTAGCCAACGCAGCCCGATTAAGCGCGGGCGCAGCCGCACTCGACGAACAGAGCGCACAAAGAGCCACAACGGCCTCCGAAGGTCTGAACGCGGTGATTGCGACAGTCGATGCGCTCGATGTGACATCGATGGAAGAAATAACCAGTTCGCTAGCACTCCTGCCGGATGCTCAGCTCTCACAGCTAGTAGAGCTCGTTGGTCTCTATACGCCGAGACAGATTAGTACCTACTTTCCCGCAGGTAAAACCAGCCTTGACGAACTGACAACGGATGAGTTTCGACGTCTGTATATCAATCTGGTCTTAATGTCGTCATCGTCACAACTTAGTGCATGGTCCGCCAAGATAATTGACGTGAGTAAGGCCGCAATCGCGAACTGAAGGTGGCTCAGCTATTCGAAATTTGCGGTCGCAGCTGATGGCGTGCCGGACTGATCGATCACGATTTTTTCGATCCGCTCTTTGGCACCTGCAAGAGTTGTCTCGCAGTGCGCTTTGAGAGCCGCGCCGCGTTCGTAGAGCGCGATCGACTCCTCGAGGGCCACATCGCCGCTTTCGAGTTTGCTGATAATGGTCTCGAGCTCTTTGAGTGCAGCTTCAAACGACAGTTTGGCGATATCGGCGTTTGCTTTGGCTTTGGTCATGGCGCTGCTAATCCTTGTGCTGAAGATCGAGCATTGGACGATAAGCTCGCCGCACTGCCGCGCTTTTTGTAGGCCCTGTAGGACCAATAGTGGTTGTGGCCTTGATGCTCAACAAGCTCCCAGCCGCACTTGATGATGTGCCTATGCACCATCCAATTGAAATATCCGTGGGCGCAGAGAAGCACATCACCGCCGCCCTGGGCCTGCTCAATCAGGCGGTCCGTCGCAGCGCGCACGCGCCTTTGCGCAGACCAGTGGTTTTCAACGCCATTAGGAGCAAAACCGAAAAACCAGAACGAGCGGCTGATCACGCCCCAGGTGGTGGGCGTGAGCTTCAGACCTGGCACGGGCGGAGGCGGCAAAGGCGCCTCAACGAAGAGGGAATCTTGCGGAACATCGCGCTTGCCCTGAACGACTTTGCTCGCGGTCTCGATCGCGCGCGGCAAGGTTGAAGACAGGACGAGCTCAGCCTTGGATGCAATATCAATAAGGCCCTGGGGCGGCTCCTGACCGGGCGCGAGGCCAGCAAGGTCGTAGTTCGCCCACCACGGCCCGTAGTCCCGCGCTGTGATCCGCACAGTTCGGTCAACATCCGGGCGCCCATGACGCGCAGTGATAATCATCCCCGTCATCGCGAGGCTCTTAGAGATGGTCGCTCAGGACTGCCAGCGCATTGTTATGAACCACCGAGCTCCTTCGCTCGGCAGTAAGCCGCCTCAACCGCATCAACAAAGGTCTGGCCGATCTTTTGGTTGTTGAGCACATCGAGGCCAGCGGCCGTTGTACCGCCTGGACTGGTCACGGCTGTGCGCAGTTCAGCGGCATCACGGCCATCGGTTTCGAGGAGCCGCGCCGCGGCGACCACCGTTTCAGCCGCAAGGACCCGCGCGTCATCGGGGTCCGCGCCTTGCGCTATGGCTGCTTCTTCAAGGGCTTCCACGACCCGGAACACAAAGGCCGGACCACAGCCAGTGACGCCCATGAGCCGATCGAGCTCATCCTCGTCTTGGCACCAATGCACCGCTCCGGCAGCGCCCATGAGCTGCATGCCGATCTCTTTGTCTTCAGCGGTCAGCGAAGGGTTCGATGCCAGCAAGGTCACACCGCGGCGGACCTTGGCCGGTAAGGTCGGCATGGTCCGAAGCACCCGGGGCGCCGGGTTGTTGGTCTTCAAAAGTTGAGCAATCTCATCGGCTGTGATGCCAGCGGCGATCGAGACGAAAAGCGTGTTCGCGACCTCAGGCCAGACAAGCCCGGGCAAGACGTTCGGGAACTGCTGCGGTTTCACGGCCAAGACACAGACATCGTAAGGCGCGTCTTGGGAAGGATTGAGCGCCAGCCCAGCACTCCTGATCATCGCTTCCGTCTCCGGCGATGGCCGCGGATCCACAACAGCTGAGCCCTGGGGGTCCAACACACCGCTATCGATCCAAGAGCGAAGAAGCGCGCCGCCCATCGAGCCGGCACCGATTTGTATCATGCGAAGAGGCTTGGTCATGGCGCGGACCTAGGCAATGCTCACTGCAAACAAAAGGACCTGCTGCTTTGGACCACCCCACACCCGCTCCCCCCGATCCCGAAGCCATCGAAGCCATTCGTGGCGAGAGTGTTGACGATATTCAGTTCAAACACTTCGATCTGTTGCTTGCCGCGACGTGTGTCATTGTCGTGTGTTCAAACATTATCGGTGCAGGGAAAGTTGCCGATATTGGGGGCTTTGCCTTCGGAGCGGGCGTCTTGTTCTTTCCCCTCTCCTATGTGCTCGGCGACGTTCTGACAGAAGTCTATGGATACAAGAAAGCGAGACGCGCGATTATGGCTGCCACCGGCGCTGCACTCTTTGCCGCCCTGATGGCCGGAGTGATCACCGCGATGCCTCCGGATGGGAACTGGAACAGTGATCTGGGCGGTGTGACCCGCCAGGAGGCCTTTGCCGCCAACTTTGGGCAGGCGCCGAGGATTGTCCTGGCCTCGCTGATTGCACTCTTCGCCGGAGAGATCGCGAATGCACAAGTCATGGCACGGATGAAAGCCCAGATCGAAAATTCAGCCCTTTGGCAACGCACGATCGGATCTACCGCCGTGGGGCAGGCCGTTGATAGTCTCCTCTTCTATCCCCTCGCCTTCATTGGCGTGTGGGAGACGAGCCTGGTGATCACCGTGATGATCACCAATTATGTGCTGAAGGTGTTGTGGGAAGCGATATTGACGCCCGTCACCTATAAGGTTGTCGGCACGCTCAAAAAATCTGAAGGCGTTGATGTTTACGACGTCCCAGGACGTTAGGCGCTGCCCACTGGTTCCAAGACACAAGCATCCAGAGCGTCTTGCGCGCCCTTCCCGCCCCAAATCACGTAATTGAAGGCTGGGTAGAATTGCTCAAACGCTTCCATCGCGCCACGGAGCAAAATCTCCGCTTGGCCTGGAGACATTCCCTGCTCTTCTGACAGGACGGCACCATTGCGATAGATAATCCCTCCGTCCTCGCACCAAAGATCGAAGTGACCAATCCAGAGGCGTTCATTCACAAGAGCGAGAAGTTGCAGCACATCGTCTTTGCGCGAAAGCGGGACCTTCATCTCGAGCGGCGCACCAATTTGGAGGACCTGAGCCTCAGCACGCCAAGAAAACCAAAGCGAGATGTCACGCCAGCTTCCGGACAAAGAGACGTGGACCTCTGTGTCATCAACTCGCTGGGCATCGAGATCCGCGGAATGAGCCAGAAGCTCGATCATCTCGATCGGATCGGCATGGTCAGCACTCAGATGAACAGCGGACAAAGGCATAAGACCTCACTTCGTTTGCGACGCCGGAATCACGAGCTGGCGACGACAACGATAGCGAGCTGATTTGCGATTCGAGCCAAGCGGGAGTTGCACCATGTGCAAAGACCCCCACCGGGCCGCGCATTTAGTCCAAATGTGTGTGCGAGCTCAAGGCGATCTTCTGCGCAGCACCCAGAGGAAAGCCCTGTGGAAAAATCGTGGAGAAGCCCTCAGGAGCCAAAGATATCCACAGCACCCGCATCAAAGCGGCCAAGATTGGGGAAAACCACGCCCAAATCACTGGCGGGAACGCCAAACCAGCGCCCGAGCGCAGCTCCATACTGCTCAATGGCGATTGTTGGAATGAGGCCACCGCGTTTCGCCCAGGCCTGGTCGTGATCAAGCGTTGGCGGTGTGAGATCACCCACCACACGACCGCCTTTCACAGCACCGCCCACAACAAAGTGGTGCCCGCCCCAACCATGATCGGTGCCCGATGCATTCGCGGCAAGGGTGCGCCCAAAGTCCGAGACCGTAAAGGTCGTGACCTTATCGCCATCGCCCTTTCTCTCAAGGGCTGCATCGAACCGAGCGAGAGCGGTAGCAAGCTCGCTTTGCTTCGATGGAAGGACATCAACTTCGTTTTTGTGCGTATCAAAACCAGACATCGATACGACAAAGACTTGCCGCTTTGTTTTGTGATAAGAACGTGTTCTGATCATCGAAAGCACAGCCGCAAGCTGTTCGGACAATCTGTTTCCTTCGATTTTGGCAGCTTTGCCTTCGGGGTTGTCGTTGATAAGTGCACGCATGAAAACCGCCTGCTGAATGCCGCGGTTTTGCTCGCGCGCGATGTCCCGCAAAAGCGCCTCGTCAAACCGGACACCTTGACCTGTCAAGTGTTCACGAAGTGCCTCGTCGATGGGACCTACGCGACGCCCCGGGACAAACTTCGTCCCAGGAATCTCAGCCACTTTCGGCCCATTCAGCGTCACTTGATGGATGTCGCGCCCTTGTCCAAATGCTTCAAAGCCAGAAAAGGAGATCGACGAATAGGGCGAAACCCCTTCCATCCGGTCAAGGAACGATCCACCCCACCCCACATTGTTGCCCTCAAGATTGAGGGTTGACCACATCGCATATTGGTCGCTGTGACTGGCCAGGTGTGGAGGACTGAGTGCGCGATTTGCCTCGAGACGTCGTCTTGTCAATGGCTCTATCAGTGGACCGACGTTAGCAACCATCGCCATGCGTCCGCGCGCGTACAAATCGGCCAGTGATGCTAATTCTGGAGCTAAGGCATGAGTGCTAGCCCCCCTACCGCCCAGCGGAAGAAGTGCGGTCCGATCGCGCGTTGTTTGCTTTGAGGCAGAATACTGTTCAAGCAGAGACCCGCGATACTTGGCCCATGCGTTGAAACCAGCGACGTCCGCGGGAATGACGCAGTCAAAGTTATCAAGCCCGCCGCGCAGTATGACACAAACCAGCGCTTTGTAGTCATCGTCTTCGGTAGCAAAAGCGGGAAGCGAGGTGAAACCCGCTGCTGTCGTCCCCAGGAGGCTGAAGCCCTGCACGAAAGATCGGCGAGAGATAAAACGCTGGCTGATCATTGTTGCACCATAAATTCTGGAGACGTCGTCACCATCGAAAACGCCAGGGAGACACGTTTTTTGAGCGATTTCTCAAGATCCGGACCGGGACGAACATCAATTGTCCACAGAGCCGTTATGATCCGTGAGCGTGTTTTCGGATCGAGTTGCCCCGCCGTGAGGTGGAGGTCCAAAAGATCCACAAGTTTCCTTGGCTTATGGGCAATCGTCAAGAAAGGGACCAGATCTGGCGGCGGGAGCTCGTTGATCTGACAACGCCTTTGCACAGCACATCGATCCGCCCACGTTGTTTGTGCTGCAAAATGGCTGGCTGTCATGATTTGGGCCTCAGGGGCCACGGCCCCCTTCGCCTCAGTGGCTGAACCTGGGATGACATAGGTCGGACGATAAAAGTTGAACACAGTCGGTGATAAGTAGGGCCTTTGCCGCCCCCACTCGTCTCGGTCCCGATGAAGTTCCTGGTAGTTGGGAACAAGTCCTTGTGTGCTCACTTCCCCGTCGCCGGACACGACTCTCATGATGTGAATGGCTCGAATGATTGGCTCACGAACTTTTCCTGCAATGTCGCCGCCCGAAAGAGTGATCGATCGCGCTTCTGGGTCGAGCAAGATAGCCGCAACCGTGGCCTCCAAGTCGCAACGTTCACCGCTCCCAAAACTGACATCTTCACCCGCAACATATCGACCAGCATTGAAGGCTCTTGCGACACGCTCAATATAATCAGGAGACGGATTGGAACTAACAAGACGTTGAATGAGCTGTTTGGAGATAAAGGGGGCTACATTGGGATGCGCAAGCAGGTGGTCGAGAGCCTCATGAACACTAGCAACGGCATCATCACCCGGTCCAACAACTGTCCCTAGAAAGCGCTTTTCTGAGGTCTCGTGATACTCTGGGTAACCCACCAACTCACCTCGGAAGGGTTTGGCTATGTTGTGTTGGGATTCGAAGCCTTCCCCAGCAAGGGCAAGGCCTGTGAAAACAGATGCTAGCCCCGACACGTCATCCTGATCGTAGGTCGGCACACCCGTCGATGTTCCATCAAGCTCAAGCTCCTCGAGACCAATAGTGAACAGTTGCATGAGCTCACGAGCGTAGTTTTCGTCGGGAAAAATGCCGCGCTCTTCATCTGCCTTCTGATTTTTATAATAGGTGAGGTAGAGCGCCATGGTCGGCTGAAAGCTGACCCTACGGACAAGAGAGCAATAGTTCCCCAGCGCCTCTTCGTCCAAGAGGTCCACATAATCGAGATAGGCCTCATGATGTCGCGAAGTCACGGTGTCGGCTAGAGAGGCGACCACGATTTGACTGAGCGCAAAACGCATGCGTTGACGAAGTTGATCCTCTCCGAAGAGCGCCTGCTCCCAAAAGAGATCGATAAGCTCTTCGCCGAAATTGCGTTTTTTGATCCAGCGACTTTCCTGAACTCTTTCAGCCACCGACATTCGCGGCAAGCTCATTTGGTGTTTGAGCCAACCCACATACCCTCGCCGCTGGACGTCCCTGATGCTGTCTTTTTCGGGACCAAAGCTCGCTTGAAGAAGGAAGCGCGCGGCCTGTTCATCGGATACATCTTGCGCGGTCGCCTGTGTGCCCATGGACCAAACAGAGGCCCAGAATGCCAACAGAGCAAAGAAAGCTGATCTCACCATCACCTGGGAGACTACCTCCCCAAAGTTACGACACCGCGAAGGTTAGGCGTCTTTTTTGAGGTCTGCGATCTCTTGTTTCAGCGCCTCGATCTCAGTGCGCAACGTCACTGCAAGGCTCTCCACAACCTCAAACTCTTCGCGGGTCACAAGATCCTGCTCAGCTAGGAAACGCTGCAACTGGCTGTGTAGGACGGTTTCAGCTTCGCGGCGCACGCCATCAGCCGTGCCTGCAGCCTCAGCAATGATCTTCGCGACGCCATCAAAAAGCGGAGATTTGGTCTGCATCGGCGTTAAGCCCTCTTGTTCAGGAGCTTGTATGTTCGCACTCGCGCCCTCTCGGTCAAGGCAGATCCGCGCAATCCTGGCTGTCTTCATCGTCACATCAACCGCCACCTTGCTTTATAACAGGACTTATATATAAGCCCTGTTATGATAAAGCGAACGGCCGATGGCCTCGGCACCCAGCTGCGACGCCTTTTGGAGCTTCTCGACGGTGAGCTCGAGCAGATCTACCGAAAGGACCACCCCTTCTACACGCCGCGTTTCACGCCGGTGATGAAAGCGCTGTCTACGGAGAAGCACCTTACCATCAAAGCGATCGCCGAGCGCTCGAGTGTGTCACACTCTGCGGCCAGCCAGACTGTGGCGAAGCTCTCCCACCATGGCTTGGTCGAACTTGATCACGATACGGATCGGCGTGAGCGGAAGGTGACGCTATCGGATGATGGCCGCGCGCTGCTGCCTTGGCTCGAAACGCGTTGGGATGCGACCACACAAGCGGCAGATGAACTCGATCAGGAGCTCTCTCATCCTCTGAGTGCGATCCTCGCTGAAGCCATCTTGCGGCTTGAGGAGCGAGGATTCGCTGAGCGCATTCAATCCCACGTCAGCGAGATGGAAAAAATAGCATGATCAACATGTATCTCACGATGGCTATGGCGTTCCTCTTGGTCGGCGCCATGGCGACGAAGCCCGAAGCCCTGAGTGATGCTGACAAGGCCGCCGTGATTGAAGCCACGGCTCTTCATCTGGAGACAGATTACATCGAAGCTGATCAGATCGGCATCGAAGCCGCGCGCCTCTTACGGAGCGCCTATGAAGACGGAAACTTCGATAGCGCCGCGACAGGCGAAGCCTTTGCAGACGAGCTCACTGACCTGCTTCGTGCCCTGACAGGTGATGGACACCTCGGGATGGAGTACTCGGCTGACACCATCGAAGCCAGTGACGAAGGGACCGAAGCCTTCAACGCGGATCAGGCCGAACGCTATTACGGGTCCCATATCAATTACGGTGTGTTTCGTGCTGAGCGGCTAGACGGTAATGTGGGGCTTCTCGACCTGCGCGTCTTTCCTCCGCTCGACATGGGGGGAGAAACGATTGCCGCAGCCATGACGATGCTGGCCGATACCGACGCCTTGATCATTGACCTACGGAGAAATGGCGGCGGCATCGGCGACACAGCCGACTTTGTGGCCAGCTACCTCTTTGCATCCGAACGCCAGCCACTCACGGGTCTTTATGACAAGCCCAGTGACACCCTCACCCAGAGCTTCACGCACCCTTTCGTTCCAGGAAAGCGATTTGGACCGGAAAAACCTGTCTACGTTTTGATGTCTTCACGGACCTTCTCCGCTGCGGAGGCTCTCGCTTACAATCTCCAGGCCCTTGGGCGCGCAACGATCGTTGGTGAGACATCAGGAGGCGGTGCGCACCCTTTTGAGAACGTGCCTGTTCACCCACAGTTCGTGCTCGCCTCCGTCACGGCAAAGAGTGTGAACCCGATCACCGGAAGCAATTGGCAGTTCGTGGGTGTGAAGCCTGATATCGAAACGCCAAGCGCCGACGCATTGAACCGCGCGCTGGATCACCTGGCAAAGAGCAGCTGAGCTGCCCAAAAGGCGCCTTTTCATGGGCCCATCATGGCGTGAGATTAGACGCCGCGAGCCCCTGTCGCGCGACATCGAAAAGCCCTAAGGGCGCGCCATGAATTTTCCTGAGATCGACCCAGTCCTTATCAATTTAGGCCCGCTTCCCATCCGCTGGTACGCTCTGGCCTACCTGGCAGGTATCACGCTTGGCTGGGTTTATCTCACCCGGCTTTTGAAACAGCCCGAGCTTTGGAACGGCAAAGGCTCTATCCGTAACCCGGAAAAGCCGCCGCTCGAAAAAGTGCAGCTCGACGATTTTGTCTCCTGGATCATTCTCGGCGTGATCTTGGGCGGCAGGCTGGGTTTCGTGCTTTTCTATCGGCCGGAGCTTCTCATCCAACCGATTGGGCAATGGCCCGAGCTGATGGGCAGGATCCCGGTTCCGCCCGTCTTTGCCGTCTGGGAAGGTGGGATGTCCTTCCACGGAGGATTGATCGGTGTGGCCGTTGTGACAATTCTCTTCTCTCGGAAAAGAGGGACCGATCCCATTCGCATTGGCGACATCCTCGCCTGCGCTGCACCCATTGGGCTTTTCTTTGGACGCCTGGCGAATTTCATCAATGCCGAGCTCTTTGGCCGTCCGACCGACAGTTTCATCGGCATGCGCTTCCCAGAATATTATAGCCGGGCGCAAGAACAATGGATCTACGCCGCCGATGCCGTGCCCCGGCACCCAAGCCAGCTTTATGAAGCCGCGCTTGAGGGTGCACTGCTCTTCATCATTATGCGGATCGCTATCACCCGGTTCAGGTTGTTGCGGTATCGCGGAGCGGCCACGGGGCTCTTTCTCGCCGGATATGGCGCGGCGCGTTTCTTTGTTGAGTTTTTCCGCGAGCCAGACAGTTACGCTGCCACACTTGGCTTCCTCACCCGAGGCATGCTCTTGTCTCTGCCCATGGTGATAGCAGGCGCATATCTGGTGTATCGGGTCCACCCGCTCTTTCAGGAGCGCTCGCGGAGCAGTCGGTGAGCGAAGCCGTTAGGCCCGAACGCACACCGCTGGAAGAGCGGTTGATCGACTTGATCGCTGATCATGGCCCGATCCGGGTCGGCGACTTCATGACGGATGCCCTGATCCATCCGCAGCACGGCTATTACGCCACGCAGAAAGCGCTGGGAGCCACGGGCGATTTCACAACCTCGCCGGAGATCAGCCAGATTTTTGGAGAACTGATCGGCGGCTGGCTGGTCCACTCCTGGGAAGCGATGGGCGGGCCGTCTCAATTCAATCTCGTCGAATTGGGTCCAGGCCGCGGGACGTTGATGGCCGACATCCTCCGCACTGCGAAGGTTCGGCCTAGGTTCCTCAAATCCGTGCATGTTTATATGATCGAGGCCTCGGGCCGCATGCGCTACAGCCAAAAGCGGCTGCTTGCTGAAACCGGCTGCCGCATCACATGGGCTGATAAGCTTGAGGACGTTCCGCCCGCGCCGCTCCTCCTTGTTGCCAACGAATTTTTCGATTGCCTTCCGATCCGGCAGTTCATGCGCATGGCCGAGCCTGCGGATAAGCCCTGGCGCGAGCGGCTTGTCGGCCTTGCCAAGGACGGTGACCCGCGTCTCTCGTTTGTTCTATCCCCCGACAGCT
>CAWUIJ010000089.1:0-11156 GCA_963922235.1 uncultured Parvularcula sp.
GGTGTGCGCGAGAAGCTCAAATATTCTGACATCCCCGACGGCCTCCAAGGCCTCGGCATCACGTTCATCACGGCGGGATTGATGTCCCTCGCATTCATGTCGTTCGGCGGCATCAAGCTTTAAGGGGAAACGATCGATGGAAACGTTTGGTTTAGGCGTTATTCTCTTTACGCTGATTGTTATTGGTCTTGTGACGATCATTTTGCTTGCGCGGTCACAGCTTGTGTCGACGGGCAATGTGAACATCCGGATCAATGGCGAGAAGACAATCTCTGTCCCTGCTGGCGGGAAGCTCTTGCAGACGCTCGCGGATCAAAAGCTCTTCGTGCCGTCCGCATGCGGCGGCGGCGGTACCTGTGCCCAGTGCCGGGTGAAGATCCACGAAGGCGGCGGCTCCATCCTGCCGACGGAAGAAAGCCACATCACCAAGCGCGAAGCGGCCTGCGGCGACCGCCTCTCCTGCCAAGTCGCGGTGAAGCAGGACATGGAGGTCGAGGTCCCTGAAGAGGTCTTCGGCGTGAAGAAATGGGAATGCGAAGTCATATCCAACGACAATGTCGCAACCTTCATCAAGGCGCTGACCCTGAAGCTGCCTGAAGGCGAAGATGTGAACTTCAGGGCGGGCGGCTATATTCAAATCGCGGCCCCTGCGCACCATGTGAAGTACAAAGACTTTGATGTGGCTGAGGAGTACCGCGAGGATTGGGATAAGTTCAATCTTTGGCAGTACGAGTCCAAAGTCGATGCCCCGATTGAGCGCGCCTATTCGATGGCGAACTATCCGGATGAAAAGGGCATGATTATGCTCAATGTACGGATTGCCTCTCCACCACCGGGCAGCGAAGGCATCCCGCCCGGGCAGATGTCATCCTACATCTTTAACCTGAAGCCAGGCGACAAGGTCACGATCTCTGGTCCGTTCGGCGAGTTCTATGCTCGTGAGACGAAGAAAGAGATGGTCTTTGTGGGCGGCGGCGCTGGCATGGCGCCGATGCGCAGCCACATCTTCGATCAGCTCAAGCGCATCGGATCGGACCGGAAAATCAGCTTCTGGTATGGCGCGCGGTCCAAGCGTGAGATGTTCTTCGTTGAGGACTTCGACCAGCTGCAAGAAGCCAATGACAATTTCGACTGGCATGTGGCCCTTTCCGATGCTCTGCCAGAGGACGATTGGAGCGGCTATACGGGCTTCATTCATAATGTTCTCTTGGAAGAGTACCTCAAGAACCATCCGGCTCCTGAGGATTGTGAATTCTATATGTGTGGCCCACCGATCATGAACCAGTCGGTGATCAACATGCTGCTCGAGCTTGGTGTCGACCGTGAAGACATCATGCTCGATGACTTCGGCGGGTAATCTGCGGCTTAGCGACAGTCTTTATTGATACAGTGTTCGGATCGGACCGATGGCGCCGCGATAACCATGCGCGGTGCTATTTCCACCTGTCTGAAACGACTTGCATGGTATTGTCTGCTGAAATAACACCCAGCCAATATTTGGTGCTCGGCTCGCTGGATGCGGTCTCTGGCCTGGCTTTGAAGCACCATTCCACACGCGTTTCTCAGGAAGATCATGAGCTTATACACCGACTACCTCAACGAGATTGAAACCCGCAAACAAGACGGCCTGTCGCCTAAGCCCATCGACGACAGCGCACTTCTCGAAGTCATCATTGAGCAAATCAAAGATACGGCGAATGAGCATCGCGCCGAATCTCTCCAGTTCTTTATCTATAACACCCTTCCTGGAACCACGAGCGCGGCTGGCGCCAAGGCGAAGTTCCTGAAAGAGATCATTCTCGGCGAGCAAACCGTCGAAGAAATCACGCCATCATTCGCCTTCGAACTTTTGTCGCACATGAAGGGCGGGCCGTCGGTTGAGGTTCTGCTCGATCTTGCTCTCGGCGATGATTCAGCGGTGGCCGAACAGGCGGCGACGGTCCTCAGGTCGCAAGTCTTCCTCTATGAGGCTGATACGGAACGTCTTGAGGCTGCATTCAAGGCGGGCAATGCTGTCGCTAAGGCGATCCTCACCAGCTACGCCGATGCGGAATTCTTCACGTCGCTGCCTGATGTCGAAGAAGAGATCGACATCGTGACCTATGTCGCGGCGGTCGGCGATATCTCGACGGACCTTCTCTCACCGGGGAACCAAGCGCACTCGCGTTCTGACCGCGAGCTTCACGGCAAGTGCATGATCTCTGAAAAGGCGCAAGCTGAGATCCGTGGGCTGCAAAAAGAGCACCCTGGCAAGCGGGTGATGCTGATCGCCGAAAAAGGAACGATGGGTGTGGGCTCCTCACGGATGTCCGGCGTCAACAACGTCGCGCTTTGGACGGGTAAGCCGGCGAGCCCTTACATTCCCTTCGTGAACATCGCGCCAATTGTTGCGGGTACGAATGGTATCTCGCCGATCTTCCTGACCACCGTCGGCGTGACAGGCGGTATCGGCCTTGACCTCAAAAACTGGGTCAAGAAGCTCGATGATGCCGGCAATGCTATTCTGGATGACAATGGCGACCCGGTTTTGGAGCAGGCGTACTCGGTTGATACGGGCACTGTGCTGACGATCAACACGAAGACGAAAAAGCTTTATAGCGGCGACAAAGAACTCGCTGATATCTCCTCGGCGCTGACGCCGCAAAAGGTGGAGTTTATCAAGGCGGGCGGATCTTACGCTATCGTCTTTGGTAAAAAGCTTCAGAGCTTCGCCGCGTCTGCCCTTGGTGTTGAACCAAAGGCCGTCTTTGCTCCGTCTAAAGAGATATCGCACGAAGGTCAGGGCCTCACAGCAGTTGAGAAAATCTTCAACCGGAACGCTGTGGGCGTTGCAGAAGGCAAAGTCCTGCACGCAGGCTCTGACGTCCGGGTCAAGGTCAACATTGTTGGCTCGCAAGACACAACGGGCCTCATGACCTCGCAAGAGCTCGAATCGATGGCCGCGACGGTGATCTCGCCAACGGTCGACGGTGCTTACCAGTCGGGCTGTCACACCGCTTCGGTCTGGGACAAGAAAGCTCAAGCCAACATCCCTAAGCTGATGAACTTCATGAACAGCTTTGGTCTGATCACGGCGCGTGACCCTAAGGGCGAGTACCACGCCATGACGGACGTGATCCACAAGGTGCTCAACGACATCACGATTGACGATTGGGCGATCATCATCGGTGGTGACTCGCACACACGGATGTCCAAAGGCGTCGCGTTTGGCGCAGATTCAGGCACCGTTGCCCTTGCGTTGGCCACAGGTGAGGCGACCATGCCGATCCCTGAATCGGTCAAGGTGACTTTCAAAGGTACACTGAAGGATCACATGGACTTCCGTGACGTAGTGCACGGAACGCAAGCCCAGATGCTGAAAAAGTTTGGAGAGAACGTCTTCCAAGGCCGGATCATCGAGGTCCATATCGGCACGCTGCTTTCCGACCAAGCGTTCACGTTCACGGACTGGACCGCTGAGATGAAAGCGAAGGCTTCGATCTGTATCTCTGAAAGTGAGACGCTGATCGAATCTCTCGAGATTGCTAAAAGCCGTATCCAGATCATGATCGATAAGGGTATGGACAACGAGACGAAAGTTCTTGCTGGCCTTATCGCGAAGGCGGACCAGCGGATCGCTGATCTTCGTTCCGGCAAGAACCCGGCCCTCACACCAGACGACAACGCGAAATATGTCGCAGAATTCGTCGTCGATCTCGATCAGCTCGACGAGCCGATGATTGCTGACCCTGACGTCAACAATGACGACGTCTCCAAGCGGTACACGCACGATACCATTCGTCCGATCTCCTACTATGGCGGCGACAAGAAGGTTGATCTCGGCTTTGTGGGGTCCTGCATGGTCCACAAAGGGGATATGAAAATCATCTCGCAAATGCTGAAGAACCTCCAAGCGCAGCATGGCAAGATCGAATTCAAAGCGCCTTTGGTCGTTGCTCCGCCAACGTACAACATTGTTGATGAGCTTAAGGAAGAGGGTGATTGGGACGTTCTACGCGAATATTCCGGCTTCGAGTTTGATGACGATGCTCCGAAAAATGCCGCACGCGTCGCTTATGAGAACATGCTCTATCTGGAGCGCCCGGGCTGCAACCTCTGTATGGGTAACCAAGAAAAGGCTGAGAAGGGCGACACCGTGATGGCAACATCCACGCGTCTTTTCCAAGGCCGCGTCGTGGAAGACTCCGACGAGAAAAAGGGCGAGTCGCTCCTCGCTTCGACGCCGGTTGTTGTTCTGTCGACGATCCTTGGTCGGACGCCGCGGCTTGAGGAGTACAAAGCGGCGGTCGAAGGCATCAACCTGACGAGCTACGCGCCGCCTGCGCAATAACACCATTGATCCCATGCTGTGGCCGCTGCGTGGGATCGCAACTCTTTAAAGGATCTGCCGATGTCAGACGTGAAGACGAGCATCGAAGCTTTGCGTCAGATGATGCCATCGGCAGACGGAGAGGTTGTCCAAGCTCTCGCCCCGAAAGGGGTCTTGCGGGCGGGTATCAACCTCAGCAATTTCTTGCTCGTGACCGGCAAGGCGCCCTCTGGTGATCCCGAGGGTGTGTCGCCCAGCATGGCTGCGGTTCTTGGAAATCTGATTGAGCGAGATGTGGCTTACGTGACCTATGAGTCGCCTGGTGCTGTTGCGGATGCTGCGGAGACGGACGAATGGGATATCGGGAATATTGGGGCGGACCCTGCGCGCGCATCCTTCATTCAGTTTACAGATGCCTATTGTGAGATTGAAAGCACGTGTTTGGTGCGAACGAGTTCTTCATTTCAGTCTTTTGCAGATGTCGATCAGCCCGGGGTGAAGATCAGCACAAAGAAGCGTGCGGCCTACACCCTGTGGCTGGAACGGAATCTGCAGCATGCGGAACTCATTCAATTCGATTCAATGGACGGCTCCCTAGAGGCTTTCTTGGAACAGGAACTTGATGTTCTTGCCGGCTTGCGACCGCGGCTCAGCGAAGATGCTTCGAAGCTTCCAGACCTGCGTGTGCTGGAGGATAAGTTCGCGGCGGTCCAGCAAGCCATTGGTACGCCTACGAATCGAGGATCGGCTGGGGCAAACTTTCTCCAGGAGTTTGTCGTTGCTGCAAAAAAGTCGGGCCTTGTGAAAGCGTTGATCCAGGATCACGGCGTGACCGGGAAGCTGTCTGTCGCCCCGCTCTGATTGGTCGTCGGACCACATCCATGCTTTGCTAAAATACGGCAGCACGGATGTTTGCCGCGTTTCGCTGCTGCATAAAGGTGGTTGAATTTCGGCAGCATCGTTCTGCCCTGGGTGGAGAGAAATGTGGGAGATCACCGCAGCCTATGTCTGCACCTCGCATTTTGCTGGCCATAGCACTGGCTGTGGCCACGTCACTGACAGCAGCCAGGGCGGTCGAGCCGGGTACCTATGTGTGTGTGATTGAACGAGTGATTGTCGTTGATCGTTCAACGCGAACAACCCACCTGAGCGATGCTCCCCAATCGTTTGTGTTTCGAGCTTACGCTTCAACGGTCACGCCCGAGCAGCTTCAATCAAATCTTCGATCCACCAACGTGATCAACCCGGAAGCTTCGACCTCTGTCACTGCTGCGGTGGAGGGGGCTTTGTTCAGTCAAACCCTCAACGCGATGCAGTCAAAAAATGGCCGGCGCTACATACAGGGGTCAGCCGTCGTCGATATTCAGCCCGACGGATCTATGTCAGCCTACGGTCCATATCGAGTTGAGTCAGAAACAAATTTGGCCGTCTACGCAGGCGCTTGCGAGGTTTCGGAGTAGATTTCCCACACTTTAAGCTGTGCCGCTCGCAAGTGTTCGCCCATGGCCGTATGGGCGTTTCTCTATCGTTGTGGGCAGAATATCGGCATAAGTCGCTCTGCCATTCGTTCTTTTCTTTCATCAAAAAGTGGCATACTTTTCATGAACAGAGTGGTTGAGGGTTTTGCGGCGCACACAAATCAGTCACTTTGAATTTTATCGAAACACTCGTTCGATAAGACCTCAGTCTACATCCTAAGTGAGGAAAGGATCTCCATGAAAACGACGATAATGCTGTCAGCCGCTGCAGCTTTGCTGCTAGGCCAAACAGCGACCGCGTTGGCCCCTCCACCGGGAGCGAACATGGCCAAGATCGGCTCCGCCCTTGAGCGAATGTATGAGCGTTCGGCCAACCCGGCAGCGCTCGCGCAGCAGCGTCTGGGCGGTGAGGCCGCTCCTGCGTCCCAAGAGCTTTTCCTCGGTCGGATGACTGTTGACGGCTACACAATCATTGATGCTGTCGCTGCAACGGATGCAGCCGCTTTGCAGGCCGACCTGGTGGCGCTGGGCGCACGCAACGTGTCGAGCCACAACCGGGTTGTCTCTGCTGAGATCCCGGTTGCGGCCCTTGGCGAACTGTCAGCCAGCGGAAACCTGGCGTTTGCGAGCCCGTCGCTCGTGGCGACGGATGTTGGTGTGGTGACCAGCCAAGGCGACCGCTCCATGCGTACGGACGAGATCCGCGAGAAGCTTGGCTTCGACGGCGAAGGTGTCACGATCGGCATTCTTTCCGATAGCTTTGCCTGTGACCCTGGTCCTCTCAACGGAGCTGGTGTTTACACGACACCCGCTGAGGATGTGGAGAATGGCGACATTCCACCAGATGTCTTGATCCTCTCGGACTTCATCGAAGAAGGCTGCATCGATGAAGGTCGCGGCATGGCCCACCTCATCTACGATATCGCTCCGAAGGCGAAACTTGCCTTCCATACAGCGTTTGGAGGCCAAGCCGACTTTGCCGAGGGCATTGTGGAGCTGGCCATGGCCGGGGCTGATGTCATCGTTGATGACGTGATCTACTTCGCTGAGCCAATGTTCCAGGATGGTATCATTGCTCAGGCTGCCGATGAAGTGAATGCACTGGGCATTCCCTACTATTCGTCGAACGGCAACCGCGCCCGAGACGCCTTTGAGGCGGAGTTTGAAGCCGTCGATACCGGTGACGGTGTCTTCCACGACTTTGATCCTGGTCCAGGTGTCGACACGCAATTGAACGTCACACTGAATGGTGCGCTGCAAACCAACCTCACCTTCCAGTGGGATAGCCCGAATTTTTCCGTATCCGGTGCACCGGGTGCGCAGAATGATGTGGACGTGATCCTCTTTGATGGAGAAGGGAACCGTGTTCCCGACTGCTTCGTCTTCCAAGATGAGAACGGTTTCTTCCCAGCCCTTTGCCAATTCTTGTTCATCGATGGCGGCTTACCCATCGATGGCGGCAATGGCGGCGATGCGATTGAGCTTGTCTCGCTTGTGGACTTTACCGGCGGCGCTGATGTCAGCATCGGTTTCGAGGTGCAGTCCGGTGAAGCGCCTGGTTTCGTGAAGTTTGTCCTCTTCGGTGGTGGCTTTGCGGCAACGGAGTATCCTGTGGATGCGCCTTCAGGCTTTGGCCACAACAACGCTCTTGGTGCAGAGGGCGTGGGCGCTGCTGCTTTCTACTTCACGGAAGAGTTCATCGGCGATCCAGCGACCGACACGCTGCGTGAAGCGGCTGGTGAAGCGCCTTGTGTGCCGGCCTGTCTCAACGACTTCTCGTCAGCGGGCGGAACGCCAATCTTCTTTGACGTTGCGGGCAATCGTTTGCCGGAGCCCGAGGTTCGCCTGAAGCCGGGTATCACGGGTCCTGATGGAGCGAACACCGGCTTCTTCTTCACGGATACCAGCCGTGACGACGATAATGGTGACTTCATCTTTGAAACGGATGAGCCAGGCGAGTTCCCGAACTTCTTCGGAACATCAGCATCCGCTCCTCACGTCGCAGCTGTGGCGGCGCTGATGATCGATGCTGAGAACTCTCAGATCCTCAAGACCCGTCGCGATGGCCAGGTGCGCTACCGTATGTGTCGTCCAATCAAGTTCCGTGGCAACTCAGCGCGTAAAAGAGGTATCAGTCTCCGGGTGCGTCCTGAACGCGTGCAACGTCGTCTCGACCGCGGTGCAGTGTTTGGTCCTTGCTTCCGGACAGAGGCCGACGAGATCTACGCGATCAAGCGTGAGACGGCACAGGACATGACCATTCGTGCCAGCAACGGCACAGGCGCAACCCTGGCTGTCTTCGACGAAGTCGGTCCCCTCGGCTTCGACTATGATTCAGGGTTTGGCTTCATCGATGCTGTCGCCGCCATCAACGCTTTCACCGGTGTGGATGACGACGAGGAAGACGAAGATGATGACGACGACGAAGATGATGACGACGAAGATGACGATGATTGATCATAGGCAGACCCGCTTGGGTCTGTGATCAGTCTTTGCCAAAAAGTTCGGCCTCCGCTCACGGATCATGTGAGGGAGGCCGAATTTATTTTGAGACAAACTTTGCGCCAACAGCCACGCTAGCGGTTGGTGGCGGCGAGGGGCTTAAACGAGGGCTGCGAGACTGTCGGCGCTATAGTCTTTGAGCTCGTCATGGCGGCCATCCCTGACTTTGACGGCCCATTCAGGGTCTTGCAGGAGGGCACGGCCAACGGCCACGAGATCGAACTCACCGCGGCTGAGGCGTTCTTCGAGATCGTCGAGCGGCCGTTGTTCGGATCCGCTGCCCATGAAGGCACCAATAAAGTCAGACGACAGACCGACAGAACCCACCGTAATGGTTGGAAGACCCGTCAGTTTCTTCGCCCACCCAGCACAGTTCAGACCATTTTCGCCATCAATCTCTGGGAATTCCGGCTCCCAATAGCGGCGCTGCGAGCAGTGGAGCACGTCGACGCCTGCATCGGCGAACACTTGCAGGAACGCGCCCAGCTCGTCGGGTGTTTCGGCCAAGCGTGCGGTGTAATCCTGCTGCTTCCATTGCGAGAACCGAAGGATGATGGGGAAGTCGTCACCCACCGCTTTGCGGACTTCACGAATGATGTCGGCGGCGAAGGTGGCGCGCTCTGGCAGCGATCCCCCAAAGCGATCTTCGCGGACGTTCATCTGTCCCCAGAAGAATTGGTCGATGAGGTAGCCGTGGGCGCCGTGCACTTCAAGACAGTCAAAACCAAGCCGCTTCGCTTCGCCCGCAGCTTTGGCATAGGCCATGACCATATCGTCGACCTCGGCCGCGGTGGGGGCTTCTTGAACCTGCTTGCCTTTGTGGGTCAGGCCCGAAGGGCTATCGGAAGGGGCATCCGGGTTCGGTCCCGTGCCCGGTTTCCGCATCATGCCTTGGTGCCAGATTTGCGGTGCGATCAGACCGTCCTTGGCGTGCACGGCTTTGACCACCTCTCCCCAGCCTTCGAGCGCTTCAGGCGCGTGAAAGTTCGGATAGTTCGGGTTGTCTGAGGCACCGTCCCGATCGATTGTTGTTCCCTCGGTGACAATGAGACCGACATCGGCGGCCGCACGGCGCGCATAGTACTCTGCCACATTGGCGCCTGGCACGCCGTCCGGTGAGTATCCCCTTGTCATGGGCGCCATGACGATCCGATTGGGGATCTCTAAGTTTTTGATTTTGAAGGGGCTAAATAGAACGTCACTCATATGAATGGTCTCGTTTCTTTGCGTTTGCCGGTGCGTTCGGCATTGAAGTTGCCATAAGATAGGCAAGATCGCTCACGCCACCAGCGATTTTCCCAGGCGCAGCTGTTAGCGCCTCTGAACAGGGTCCAAAGGCGTTGTCATGAGCTCGCGGGGCAGGCTTGTTACTGCGGCAGGGCCAGACGGACCCGCGAGGTTTGAGCCGTGACCTGACCAACGGGCGCTGGCGCGTCGACGGGCAGGGGGCCTTCGGACCAGAGGCTGATCAGGGTGTCGAGTGCAGCGAGGAGGTCCTCAGCTGTCGGATCAAGAGCGAGCGCTCGTTCACGCGCCACGACAGCAAAACCATAAGCATCCTGATATTCACCGAGGTCTGAGATGGCGCCGTCCGTGATCGCGATCGTGTACTCCTCAACGATCGTATCCATGAGGAACAAGATGGTTGCTGCAGGATCCCCGCCTGCTTCTGCAGCCATAAGGGCGAGGTTGGCTTCGGCCGCCGCAAGCTGCGGTTCGATATCCTCGGCAGGACGGCCTTCTTCCAAGGCCAGCGAGACGGCTTCGAAGACCTCCGGCGCGAAGCCAAGGGCATCAAGGCCAGCGCGTTCCGCTTCATGGGTCTCTGAAACCGGGTGCAGAAGGTGCGGCGCAGCCATCTCCGGCTCGCCAGCACGGTAAAGCGCGAGGCCTGCCTTCACATGGCCACTCATGAAAGCGAGGCGCTCCGGAGCTGCAAGCGTATCGACGGAAGCGCCAGCTTCACCGCCTTCACCCTCGCCCCCTTCGCCTTCGCCGCCCTCACCAGAGGCGCCTTCGCCCTCGCCGAATTCGCCGGTGCCGGTCTCGCCTTCACCTTCTCCTTCGCCCATTTCACCAGAGTGCTGGTGCTCCACCGCGCCGTTTTCGTGGTGGGCTTCGCCTTCTTCTGAGCCGCAAGCCGCGAGGGTCACCGACAGAGCCGCCGTTCCAAGGCCAAGTCCGGCCCATTTTTTGAGATTGATCGTCATGGCATCCCCGCTTGTGATCCGCTTCGGCGCCCTTTTAAGTGGGGGGCGCAAGATTGCAAATGGTTCGCAATTGAAATGACAGTGTTGATGGTCAGCGGGGTGCTTTCACCCAAAGATGCCGCTTCTTTGAGGCAAGCGCTGGAGGCGGAGCCCTGGCGGGACGGCAAGGTCACAGCAGGCCGGGTGGCACGCGAAGTGAAGTACAATGAGCAAGCCGATCTTAGCAGCCCGAGCGGCCAGGCCCTACGCGATCAAATCAAAAAGGCGGTCACCGATCACATCGTGGTCAAAGCCGCGGCGCGACCACGGCGCCTGTCATCCATCATGGTCAGCAAAACCGCGAATGGCGGCTATTACGGTCGGCATGTCGACAACGCCGTGATGGGGACAGGTGAGGCGCGCATCCGGACGGATCTTTCCTTCACGCTTTTTCTCTCGCCGCCCGATACATACAAAGGCGGAGAGCTGATCATTCACTCATCCATGGGTGAGCAAAGCATCAAAGGCGAGCCTGGCGACCTCGTGCTTTATCCGTCATCGGATATCCATGAAGTGCGGCCCGTGACCGAAGGCGAGCGCGTGGTCGCGGTGGGCTGGATCGAAAGCATGATTTCTAATGGTCAGGAGAGGGCGCTTCTCTTTGACCTGGAGAACCTG
>CAWUIJ010000090.1:0-11014 GCA_963922235.1 uncultured Parvularcula sp.
CCTTCAAGCCTTGAGCCGCCCTCAAGCTTGGTCCGCACATTGCGAATCGTTGCGCGGGCAATGCCGCGGAAATCGAGACCGCCATGTTCGTAAAAGGACTGGTCCTCGGCGGCGATGAAGGCCTGCTTCACCGTGTCAGGAATCGATTCCACAGGCACAAAGAGCCGTCGCTCCCGAGCGAACTCAGCCACCATGGTCCCGTCACCGGCATGCACACGGGTCGTCACCGGAGGCTCATACTCAGCGAGTGATTCGTAATCGGGAAGATCAGGGACCAGCGTCTGGACATAGACGAAGGCGTAAATCAGCGCCGCAAGACCTGCGACGAAGCCCACCACGCCAAAGAACATGATGGTCCGGCCGAAGAACAAAAGCCCAAGAAACAAGCCGTTGGGCTTCTTCTTGTCGGTTGGAAGTCCACCGCGGAGGGGGTGCTCCACACCGCCAAGCTGATAATCGTCGTCGCTATCGAATGTGCTGACCATGTCACCCAGTCAAAGTGTCTGAAAATCCCACCCGGAGGTGGTTAGCATAGGAGAGTCGTGGGAGCGACCTTTCAGACAGAGAAGAGCGAAGAAGTTTCCTTGGCGTAAGGCTTGCGGTGATAAACGGGATCCCTAGTGTCCCGGCGACCAACAGGAGCCCTCCCATGCTGCCCAAGCCCTTGGCCGATCTTTCTCCCAACACCTTGGAATACGAAGTCCTTCCCAAAGTGAAGCCGACAGGCTTCCGCGAATATGACGCGAGATGGATTTTTGGTGAGGAAATCAACGTTCTGGGGATCCAAGCGCTCGGCGCTGGTCTCGGTACCTTGATCCATGAGCTCGGGAAGCGTCCCGAGATTGTCGTCGGCCATGATTTCCGCGGCTACTCCGCAGGGATCAAACAGGCGCTGACAGTGGGTCTCATGTCCGCCGGTATCAAAGTGCACGATATCGGCCTCGCCCTGTCGCCCGTCGCCTATTTTGCGCAATTCGCGCTCGATGTGCCTTGCGTCGCTATGGTGACAGCCAGCCATAACGAGAACGGCTGGACAGGCGTGAAAATGGGCGTGGAAGCCCCCCTCACCTTCGGACCTGACGAAATGGGCCGCCTGAAAGAGATCGTGCTGAACGGCGAGTCGAAGGCGCGCGAAGGCGGCTCTTACGTTTATCACGAGGATCTCCGTGAGCGGTATATCGCCGACCTCACCGATGAGGTGACCATCAAGCGGCCGCTGAAAGTCATCGCAGCTTGCGGCAATGGTACCGCTGGCGCTTATGCCCCTGAAGCACTGAAGCGCCTCGGCGTCGAAGTCATCCCGATGGATGACGAGCTCGACCACACATTCCCGAAATACAATCCGAACCCTGAAGATATGGAAATGCTCCATGCCATGCAGGCCGCTGTCAAAGAGCACGGCGCGGATCTCGCCCTTGGGTTCGATGGCGATGGTGACCGCTGCGGTGTGGTAGATGATGAAGGCGAAGAGATCTTCGCTGACAAGATCGGCGTCATGCTCGCGCGCGATCTCTCCTCTCAGATCGAGAACGCGGTGTTCGTCGTGGACGTGAAATCAACCGGCCTCTTCAACACCGACCCTGTCCTGAAGGGCAATGGTGCGACCACGCATTATTGGAAAACGGGCCACAGCTATATCAAGCGCAAGACCACGGACCTCGGCGCTGTCGCTGGCTTTGAGAAGTCGGGCCACTTCTTCTTCCGGGAGCCTTATGGCCGCGGTTATGATGATGGCCTGGTCGCCGCGATCGCGATCCTTAAAATGCTTGAGCGTAACCCAGGCAGGAGCCTCGCAAGCCTCCGCCGTGATCTTCCGACAACCTACCAGTCCCCGACCATGTCGCCAAAGTGCTCGGACGAAGAGAAGTATAACGTCATTGAACGGATCGTTGCGAAGCTCTCGGAACGGACCGAAATGATCGGCCAGAAGGTTCGGGACGTGAACACCGTGAACGGTGTCCGGATCACCGTCGAAGACGGCACCTGGGGCCTCATCCGTGCGTCTTCAAACAAGCCGGAGCTGGTTGTCGTGGTCGAGAGCCCAGCCTCTGAAGAAGCGCGCAACGCAATGTTCGGTGAGCTGAAGGCCGTCCTTGACGAAGAGCCCGAGGTCGGAGCGTTTAACCAAACGCTTTGATGCGGTGCAGCATTTGGCGCACGGATTTTTTGATTGACTTTGCTATCTCATGTATATACATTGGGATACATCGCATAGCCATACGGACTGACCCTTGCCGAACGACAAGAGCTCAAAAAAAACAAAAAAAGATAGCCAACTTGTTATTCGCCTCCACCGTGAGGAAAGAGACCGGTTCGTTGAGCTATGCGATGAACTGGACACCAGCGCTGCCAGGGAAATCCGTCGCTTTATCAAGGCCTTCTTGAAAGACCATGATAAGGACGAAGGCTCTTCAAAATAGCGTTTCCCTCAAAAAGTGGAGACGACAACCGATGTCGAAAAAAGTCAAAGCCCTCAAAAAAGAGATCAAGTCGCGCCGCAAGACGATTGCTAAGCACGAAGGCAAGCTGAAAAAGGCGCAAAAAGCGCTCAAAAAAGCCGCCTAAGCACCCAATGCCCGCTCCCTCGAGCGGGCATTTTTATGCGGGGCAATCGTAGTCTGAGTAATAGATCTTCGCCGATCCGCGTTCCTCTTTACCCGTATAGGAAATGTCCCAGACCGTCGCGCGGAAGCTGGCCAAAGGTCCATGATCATCAGCCATGGCAAACGTGACATCATCGCTCACATCCCTGATCCGAGCAAAGAGCGGAATGCGAAAGGGCTGCTTCAGTGAGACCGAATAGCCCGTGATTTGTAAGTTCCCGTCCACAAGGGCGACGGTGGTTTGAGCGCGTGACCGCTTGCTCCCGTCGCGACCATTGGTGACCAATGTACCCTTGGCTATATTCTCTGTATAGAGAACGAAACTGCCATCGTCTTGGACTTCTGCACGCTCAGCGGTCGCAGCAATTTGCAGCGCGCGATGATACCAATCTTGAGGGACCGGGCGCCGCGCACTCTCGCCGCGCAGCCCACTCTCCGGCTCTTTAAGCACGACCCAATCTTCTGCGGCGCGATCATATTGGAGCACCACATCTTCGTTGATTGGACCCTCATTATCCTCCGAATCCACGTGAAGCGACGCTGTGAAACCGCAGGTGGGGCGGGCCTGATAAGCTTCGGCTTTCTCCTTGATCGACGCGAGCGCATCCTCGGCGGAAAGCGTGGGAACGGTCGCAACCGCTGTGGCGATGAGGGTGATGATCATCCGTTGGCCTCCTCTTTATCGAATGGGTTTTCGATAAATATGCCATGCTTATTGGGTTCGACATAGCGACAACGCTGTCATTTTTCACACGCGAAAAGGGTCTGACAGAACCGCCATGAGGACGATCCATCAGACCCGTCATCTGCACTGTCAGGTCCGACGCGCAAGCTGCGCGATCGGAGGGTGATCCTTATTCAGTATTAGATGACCTCTGGGTTGTTGCGCCTACGGATAACCATCACGATCAAGATGATCAGCAAAAGCGGACCGAGCAAAAATCCTGCAGTCAGGAAAATCCCAGCAAAGATCCCCAATAGCCCCAGCACGATTGCGAGTGCAGCAGCAGCCAACGCCACAACAACACCAATCAATCCGCCAATCAAACCAATGAGTAAGCCTAAGATGCCGATAATCACAGCACCGACGACTTCCCATGGCGCCAGATCATCAACACCGCGACCATTGATGGTGATGTGACCATCCGCGCCATAATGATAAACCGCGTAGGTACCAGCAGCGACGGCTACGATCAGTAGAAAGAGGAGGAACTTAGCAAATCCTCCGCCACCGCTCTTTTCCCGCTCGACCACGTCATTCATTCAGAGTCTCCCTTCCTTGCCCAAAATTACGATGCGGTCATGCATCATGAAAAACGATAAAAGAACGCGGCCTTCCGTTTACAAGCCCCCATCGCCATATCGGTGTCATGAATCGTCAACTTTTGATCCTCCCCGCCATCATCTTCGGCATGGTCGCGGTGTTTGCCTTTCGCGGTCTGTCGATCGATGGGACCTCGATGCCGTCCGCCATGCTGGGCAAACCAGCACCTCAGGTGAAACTTGAGGCATTGCCCCGATACCGGGGACCTTTTGATCCTTCTCAGCTCACGGGTGAAGTCACATTGGTCAATGTATGGGGGTCCTGGTGCACCTACTGCACCTATGAGCATCCCTTTTTGATGGAGCTGAAAGAGCGCGGTGTGGTGATTTATGGGCTCGACTGGAATGACACACCGGAGGCAGGCGCCGCGTGGCTAGACCGTTACGGCAGCCCGTTTGAGGCCGTCGGGCTCGATCAAACTGGTCGCGCCGTAGCGGAATTCGGCGTCACGGGCGCGCCGGAGACCTTTGTGATCGATAAAGAGGGGATTATTCGCCACCGCCATGTCGGTGTTCTCACCGAACGGGAGTGGCGCCGCGAGATTGAGCCCCTTGTACGCAAATTGGAGGCCCAAAGCCCTGACAAAGACGTTGGCGCTTGAGGCAACTGCCTCCTAACCTCCTCGCAAAACGAAAAAGCGTGGAGGGTCTCTGTGGACGTTGACTATCTTATCATCGGTGCTGGAACGACGGGTCTATGCTTTGCTGACCAGCTGTTCACTGACACAGACGCGACCATAGCCATTGTCGATCGCAGGGGGCACGCCGGTGGCCATTGGGTGGACAGCTATCCCTTCGTTGAACTTCATCAGCCTGCCTCCTATTACGGAGTTCCATCGGCGCCGCTCGGTAATGATCGGGTCGATACTGAAGGACCCAATGCGGGCATGCATCGTCTTGCAAGCGGGACTGAGGTCGCGAACCATCTCCAGACCTGCCTACGGGAGCGGCTTCTGACTTCGGGTCGGGTGCACTATTTCCCATTGCACGAAGTCACGCCCGACCGGACGGTGCGATCACTGCTGGGTGGAGGCATCAAGCCGATCAATGTCCAGAAGAAAATCGTCAATGCTGGCCGGTTTGAAAATGCGATCCCCAAAACCCATCCACCAAAGTTTGAGATCGCCGATGGCGCCGCCTATTGTCCGCCCAATGAACTTCCACGCCTCGCACCTTTCTATCAGCACTTTCTTATCATTGGGGGCGGGAAAACCGCTATCGACACCTGTCTTTTCCTGTTGAAATCAGGCGCTGATCCGGACCTCATCACCTGGATTGTTCCGCGGGACAGTTGGCTGATCAACCGCCGAACGGCCCAGGCAAGCCAAGCCTTCTTTACAGATACAGTTGGCGGCTTTGTCGCCCAACTTGAGAACATGGCCGCCGCCACCTCCGCCGAGGATTTTGGTCTTCGACAGGAGGAATCGGGCAACTGGCTTCGTATCGACAAGTCGGTGATGCCGGAAATGTTCCACGCGGCCACAGTCACCGAGCGTGAGATCGACCTGCTCGGCCAGCTCCATAATATTGTCCGTATGGGACGTGTCAAAACCTTGGAACCGCATCAGGTTGTGCTCGATGGAGGATCGATCCAGCTGCCGGTCGGCACTTTAGCTGTCGATTGTACCGCCTGCGCGATTTCGTATGCTGATCAAGTTCCGATCTTCCAAGAGGATGAGATCACATGCCAGCTTCTTCGGTTCCCCGCCGTGAGCTTAAGCGCCACGATGATTGCGCATTTCGAAGCGACGATCGATTCCGACGAAACCAAGAACCGATTGGCGACCCCGGTTCCACCGCCAGACAGTCCGCACGACTTTTTCAAGACAACCCTGGTCGGCTTTATGAACCAAGCGGCCTGGCGTGAGGTTCCGGCGATCACCGACTTCATGCGCCAATCCCGCCTTGACCCCTTCTCGACGATCATTGCGGATGGCGACAACACACAGCCCGAGCGGCAAGCGATCCTTGAGCGCATGCAAGCCTCAATGATGCCCGCAGCGATGAACCTGCAAAAGCTGATTGCGGAGAAGGAAGCGGCTTAGCGCTTCACCTAGCGTCTTAAAGGTGCTCCACTGATAGCCAGAACCTGGGGGCGGGTATGCAAAGAGTTCTGGCTCTGTTGGGCCTTATCTCGATCGGCTTTGTCGTGCTGTTTGGACTGGTCGTGGGCTCGTCCATCGTCTTGAACACGTCTGAAATCGCGGAGGCAGAAGCCTATTCCACCGCCTTTCTCGAGGAGTATGGCGAAGAGTGGAACATTGCGGTCCTCCAAAGCCACGCCAGTCCTGAGCTTTTGGACGTTGCTCAAGACCTCGCAGAAGTCACGATTTTCTTCGAGACGCAATTTGGAACCCTGGAGTCGATCGAAGAGCTGACCTGCCCACAGTGGCAGCGAAACACGGCGTCGGGAACCGGCGTTACCTTTTATGCCGCTTGCAGGGGCGAAGCATCTTTCACCCAGCGGCGAGCACGGATCGACATGATCGTCCGCAAGCGTTCAGGCGAATGGAAAATCGACCGTTTCTTTTTGCATTCGATCCCAGAAATCCAAAAAGCGCCGTCGGATCGCTCTGTCTAGAGCACTTTCAATGATCATAGAGTCATTGAAAATGCTCTAGGTTTTTGTTTTGCGCGTTTTCGAACCGCCAAACCGGCCCCACTTTGGCTGAAAACGCTCTCAACGATTGTTCAGGCCACAAGATCGATTTCTCCGATCTTGCACAGCAACTTTTCCCGTTGGACCGCGAACACCCCCTTGAGACATCAAGGGAGCCTCAACATGGAGGAAGTGATGCGCGACGATTTTGAAGTGTTCTGCCTGCAGATGACCGATGAAACCACGCTGGTTGGTCAGGCCTTCGCCACGGACCCAGAAATGAAGAAAAAGTGCCAAAGCTTTCTTTGCCAAGAAGGCTACACCCGCACAGCCTTTGACGGCTTCCGATCAGAGGACCAGCCGCACACGAACTAACGATTTTCGCAGTTCTCATCAAACGGCGTATGCGGTGCGGTCGGAATGCCTCCTGCCTCGGGTCTCCACAGCCCACCGCATCACCTTCGCTGCGTTTTAGATTGAACCTCCCAAGCCCCCGACATCGGGAGGTTTAAAAGAGCGCCAGCGCGCCGGCCCGGATCACCCAAGCAGGACTGTCCCTGGGGTCCGCTTATCCGGGTTGAGAGAGCCGTCACCGGAATAGGTGGCGGCTCTACGACATTAAGAATGAAAGTCCACGCGAGGTTATTTCTTGAGCTTCGCGCGCAGGGCCACCGGCCGCATCGCCTTGCGGGCGTCTTCGAGACCTAGGCGTTCGCAGCCTTCTGGATCCCGGGTGTCATAGAGCGCGCTAATCCGCCAACCGCCTTCCCGCTCAATCAATGTGAAGGCATCAACGCCGCAATGGATGCGCTCACCATTCGCCTCGACAACATATGGCACCCAAGCATGGGCGAGACCGACGGGAGAGATCTCGACCTTGGGATCCCAATAGAGCTCGACGATCACGCCTTCGAGCCCCTTAAGACCCTCAAGCCATGCATCGCGCGTCGTCGGCCGGGTCTCAGGCAAGCCATCATCACCAGGACGAAGAGACGTCAGAACTGCACTCTCCTCGACCATCGCCCGCATGGCATCGGTATCAGCCCGCTCCAACGCGACGAAAAATCGGTCGAGGACAACGAGCACCTGCTCCTCCTCTCCCGCCGGGGCGGAGAGAAGAGACGCAGCAAGGAGTGAAGGAAGCAGCATCCTTAAGGCTTACGCCTCTTTGATCGGTTTCACGACCCGGATGTGCACATCCTTGAGCTGGTCATCGGAAGCTTCCGACGGAGCACCGAGGAGGAGATCTTCTGCGTTCTGAGTCAGCGGGAACATCGTCACTTCACGGATGTTCTCTTGCTCAGCGAGCAGCATCACGATCCGGTCGACGCCGTAAGCCACGCCGCCGTGAGGCGGTGCGCCGAACTTGAAAGCATTCAGCATGCCGCCAAATTCGTTCTCGACAACCTCGGGCCCGTAGCCTGCCTTGGCAAAAGCCGCATACATGACCTCTGGCTTATGGTTCCGGATCGCACCCGATGCCATCTCATAGCCGTTGCAGACAAGATCGTACTGGTTGGCTTTGAGCGCCAGAACCTCTGCGTCGGTGGTCGCGGCTTCCAGCGCCTCGACACCGCCCTGGGGCATCGAGAACGGGTTGTGGCCAAACTCGACCTTTTTGTTCTCTTCGTCCCACTCATACATCGGGAAGTCGACGATCCAGCAGAACGCAAAGCGGTTCTCGTCAAAGAGCGGTGAACCGTCGGGCATGGTTTTGCCCATGCCCTGGAGTTCGCGGGCGACTTGCACGCGGGCACCGCCAGCGATTTTCTCAAATTCCTCTGGCTTACCGGCGAGGAAGAAGGCTGCGTCCCCTTCCCCAAGGCCGAGTTGCTCGCGGATCGCGTGGGTGCGCTCTGGTCCGATGTTTTTCGCCAGCGGGCCTTTGCCATCGCCGTCGTCGAACATGATGTAACCCATACCGGGAAGGCCTTGCTTCTGGGCCCAAGAATTCATCCGGTCACAGAAAGCACGGCTGCCGCCGCCTGGCGCAGGGATCGCGCGGATCTGCTTTTCAGGGTCTTCGGCCATGGAGGCGAAGATCTTGAAGCCCGAGCCTTTGAAGTGGTCGGTGACGATCTGCATCTCCAGCGGCACGCGGAGGTCTGGCTTGTCCGAGCCATATTTCAGCATGGATTCCGCATAAGGAATATGTTGCCAGCTGCTGTAGTCATCGACCGTGCGCTCGCCAGCGAAGGCTTTAAACGCCGCTTCGACCACTGGGCCAGTCGTGTCGAACACCTCTTGCTGTTCGACAAAGCTCATCTCGATATCGAGCTGGTAGAACTCACCCGCCGACCGGTCGGCCCGCGCGTCTTCATCCCGGAAGCAAGGCGCGATCTGGAAGTAGCGGTCAAAACCCGAGACCATGATCAGCTGCTTAAAGATCTGTGGTGCCTGCGGCAGAGCGAAGAACTTGCCCGGGTGAAGCCGCGACGGAACAAGGAAGTCGCGCGCGCCCTCAGGCGACGACGCTGTCAGGATCGGCGTTTGGTACTCGGTGAAGCCGGCATCTTCCATGCCGCGGCGGAGCTTCGCCACCACGCCGGACCGCAGCATGATGTTCTTGTGCATCGTCTCGCGGCGCAGATCGAGATACCGATACCGCATACGGATGTCTTCTGGATAGTCTGGCTCACCAAAGACAGGAAGCGGCAGATCGCCAGCGGCGCTCATCACCTCAAAGCTCTTGATACGAACTTCGATCTCGCCGGTGGCAAGGTTAGGGTTCTTCGCATCGTCATCCCGCGCGACAACCACACCATTGATGCGGATGCAGCTTTCGGCCCGCACGGCCTCAACCTCGGAGAAGAAAGCCTCTTCCGGCTCACAAAGGATCTGCGTCAGGCCGTAATGGTCGCGCAGGTCAATGAAGAGAAGGCCGCCATGGTCGCGCTTTCTGTGAACCCAGCCAGAGAGGCGAACCTCTGATCCGACATCGGAGGCCCGGAGCGCGCCGCAATGGTGCGAGCGATAAGCATGCATGATAGATCGTCCTAAAACAGAAAGGCGTGCCATGAAGCGGCGCGCCGAAACCGTCAAGAACCGCTGGGGACTGCAATGAGCTCTTCATTGAGTGATCGTGAGATTTTGAGCATTGCCGAGCGCCTGCAGGACCTCTCCCTCCCTAAGGAAGAATGGACCCATGCCGGCCATTGGGCAGCCGCTTTGGTGGTTGCCCGCACTGCGCAGAACCCGTTCGAGACCATGGCCGCTGCGATTCCTCCCTACAATGTGGCGACGGGCGGCGAGAACACCGACACCGCCGGGTATCATGCGACGATCACTTATGCCTGCATCACTTTGGCGGAGCTTGTTGTGGCTGAGGGGAAGGACATCAGTCTCTCCGATCTCCACCGCGCGGTGATGGCTTCGTCGCTCGGCGGAATGGACTGGCTGAAGCGGCATTATTCGCCCGAGAGACTGTGGTCAGTGAAGGCCCGCCGCGAGGTGATGGAGCCCGATTTGGCACCTCTTAAGGACACCCTCCAAGACGTTACCAATAATCTCCAAGGTTAGCGGTATTGCCTTCATTTTTCGGCAACGGACTGAGCCAAACGGCTCATTCGTGAACAGCTGACGCCGATCTGTGTCGTGACGGCACATGAAATGCCCAGAAAAAGCCGTTTTTCCTCATGGACTTAACGCGCTTTCAACCGTGCCGCTTAGGCCAATCTTAGCGGGCGTTACGTATTATCACCTGGCAAGACGATCGAATACCGCCGTGGGGGTGGTCTGACGTGGGGATAATGAATGAACGGTTTGATGACGCAAAGACAGCAACGCGAGCCTTATGTGATTGGTCCTGACGGGACCCCGCTGACGCTTGCCGACCTACCTTCGCCCAACACAAAGCGCTGGGTGATCCGCCGGAAAGCTGAAGTGGTGTCAGCTGTCCGTGGAGGCCTCTTGAGCCTCGAATCCGCTTGTGATCGCTACAAGCTTACCGACGAAGAGTACGCTTCCTGGGAACGTGCCATTGATAAACACGGCATGCAGGGCCTTCGCGCCACGCGGGTCCAACAGTACCGCTAAGCCAACCACTCGCCGCCGCCGTGCAAAGGGAATGCACGGGGGCGGCATAGAGTGTGCATATCCCTCTCACTGAAGCAGCAGTGGGCTCAGAGAATTTTTCTGAGCGAGGGTTATCATGCGCGGACCTTTCAGCTTAGCCTATGAACCGTTAGGACGCTCGGCGTGCTATCTTCACGCACGAGAAAGAGCCGCGCCGAATTCCATGAGCTATCAGACCTTCCAAGGTTCCTCGGTTGACGAGGCAAAACGGGCGATGCGGAAGGCCCTGGGAGACGATGCCGTCGTGATCGCGACCCGTCGTCGTCCCGATGGAGGCGTTGAACTCCGCGCTATCCGCCGCGGTCAGCCTCTTTTCAAAGGTGAAGGCGGTTCGTCGGGCGGCGCGTTTGGCCGGCCACAGCCCGCTCCCCAAGCGCCCGCGCCGAGCATTGGCGGCCTCCGTGAACCTCGCGTT
>CAWUIJ010000091.1:0-10953 GCA_963922235.1 uncultured Parvularcula sp.
GGTGCCGACGCTTTTGCGGGGTGACACAACGCGCCGTTCGGATCGCGTCAAGGCTGTGGGCGAGCGTCTGGCCGGCGCGATTCACCGCAGCAGCGAGCGGCATGAGCGGCGTTTGTCAGAGCAGCGACTGCCCACAGGCCTTCTTCGCTCGCGCCTTGATGCGATGACGACATCCCTTGGTCAGGCAGAGAGGCTCTTGGCCTCTGTTAGCTATCATGGGGTGTTGGAGCGCGGGTTCGCGCTTGTGAGCGCAGGCGATGGTAGGATTCTCAAGACCGCGGATCAGGCCTCCAAGCAGCCCGAACTCAAGGTCACCTTTGCTGATGGCGTGGTCAGCGCCGTGCCCGCAGGAGCGCCGCCGAAGAAATCAGCAAAAAAGAGCACGCCTAAATCACAAGCGACGCTCTTCTGACGTTGACTTCTGGTGTGGTTTGAGGCCATGAGCCGCGCTTCATACAGTTTCCAATTCCCGCGAGAATCCCGATGAAAGTCCGTAGCTCGATCAAGTCGCTTAAAAACCGTCACCGTGATTGCCGTGTGGTGCGCCGCAAAGGCCGCATTTACGTGATCAACAAAACCCAGCGTCGGTTCAAAGCGCGCCAAGGGTAAGCTCGAGACCTCGTCTCAGCACCGAAAACAACCGATTTTTTTCGTCGTCCGCGCAAAAAATTTGCGCGGACGTTTTCGTTTTGACCCGGCGTTAACCCACTCGTGGTGATTGTGCGGTGCTTCCAGAGGGCAAATCACGTCATCATTTGGTTAATTTTAACCCTATGAATTAATTGAATAAATTTTGATCTATTCTTGCGAAGAGGGTGATATTATGTTACATCACAACCTCAAAGAGAGGTTCCCCATGAAACGCTTTGTCGCCACAATCGCTTCTGCAATCGCCGCCATCTCGATGGCCAACGCCGCTACAATCGTCGATATTGACTCCAAGCCATCAGATAATGGCGTCACGTTGAGCCTTGCTGCTGGCATTTATGAGGTCAGCTTCATCTCCAGCATGTTCGATGCATGGAACGCCTGGGGCAAAACTTCCGGGTGTGACAACAACGGTGAGAACTGTTCGCAAGGTTGGCTGACCAACGTCGACGTCCTCATCGACAACACGATTTATAAGTATGGCCGCAACGGTAAGTTCGAGACCCCAGAGCTGGCCCTCGACAACGCCTCTCCGTTTACGTTGACTCTGACTGAACTGACGGACGTCACATTCTACATCGATGACATCAATTACAACGACAACAAGGGCGGCGTTTCGCTTCAGGTTGCCTCGGTTGCCACGCCAGTTCCAGCTGCAGGTCTTCTCTTCCTCGGCGGTGTTGCGGCGTACAACGCTTCGCGTCGTCGTCGCCTGGCTCAGTAAGCCACCGATAATAGGATCGGGGACGGCTTGGCTGCAGTTCCCCGATCGGATACCCTTTAGGGTGTGATGTCTTTCCTTCCGACACTCTTTCTTCTGGCCGCCGCCGCAATCGCTGAACTGCCTGATGGATATCAGGTCTGTTCGGCTAGCGAGGGGCCAGAAGTGGGTGTTGGGCTTCTCTGTGACCGCGCGTTGATTGCTCTTGATGCTCGAGAGATCGGGGTTGCTGATAAGCTTTCTCAAACCGCCACAGAACTCGCCCCCAGCCATCCAGGCGCATGGGTCGTCAGGGGTAAGGTGGCGCACGGCGCCCGCCGCGTGAGCGAAGCGCGCGAGCACTTTGAAACGGCCGCTGGTCTTGAGCCTGATAGTGCTGGGCTTTTGATTGTGGTGGGCGATTTCGAAGCTGAAGAGGGCAACGTCCGAGGAGCGGCGGTCCTTTATGAACGGGCAGCAGCGCTCGACCCGTCCTTTCCCGGTCTAGCCGAACGATTGGACGCCGTTGCAGAAGATCCGCAGGCCAACGAGATATAAACTCGTGTTCTTCCTTTTCTCCGTCCTCGTCATGCTTCTGGTGGGTTGCTCTTACGGGGTCTTGAGATCCGGCCGATTTGCGAAAGCCAAACCTGATCCAGATTTTGAGCCAAGGCATTTGGCCACGCATGCCGCAGCGCTCTTGATCGCTCGTCACGTCGTGCTTGGCGGCTGTGATGAGAGCAGCAAAGACCCCGTGGTCGCGTGGTTCCAGTCAGAGTTTGAGATCGACCTTCCCGAGGCCACCAAGCTATGGTCGTCTGCGCTCTCGCAGGCGATGCTTGATCCGGGACCGGAAGAAGGTTTGGCAGTGATCCTGGCACCGATCAAATCGAATTGCACGTTACGCGAAATGAAGGACCTCGCTGCATTCCTCACCCAGCTCGATGCCGAGCCATCCGATGGCCAAGAGACCCTCGTTGCGGAGGTGCGGCGTCGCTTGTCTTTGCCCGAGGACGTTTCGTCCTCAAGCTAAGCCCGCGAGGCCAGTTGAAAGACGCCGTCACTGCCCCGCTGCACCCGACCTTCCGCTTCGTGCATTTGGAGATGGGCCAGCACGTTCAATCCAGCAGCCATCTTGAGCGGAGCAGACAGACCGACATACACCTCATCGACAATGTTGGGGATGGTCTTTGGCCCGCTTTGCAGTGCCGCTAACACGGACTGATCCCTACCAAGACGATGGGCCTTAACGGCCTCGACAAAGGCGCGAGGTTCCGTGATCGGTGCGCCGTGGGTAGGGTAGTAAATCGCATCGTTCCGTCCAAGGAGGAGGTCGAGGCTCTTCATATAGTCGGCCATATTCCCATCGGGCGGTGCAACAACAGTGGTTGCCCATCCCATCATATGGTCGCCTGTAAAAAGCGCGTTCTCCTCACCAAGATGAAAGCACAGATGGTTGGATATGTGCCCCGGCGTATGAACTGCGGAGAGATTCAAGCCTTCGATCGAAAGTTCCTCTCCATCTTTCAAAAGGCGATCTGGCGCAAAACCAAAGTCTGCGCCTTCGTCAAGCGCGGGCGCGGCTTGGTCGGGCGGAGAAGGGTGAGGGCCAAAGCCGAAAGAAGTTGCGCCCGTCTTGGCGAGAAGGCGGCGGGCTCCACCTGAGTGATCCGTATGGGTATGGGTGATGAGGACCGTCTTGATCGGCTTTGGAGCGTACTCGGCGAGGAGATTGATATGGCCTTCGTCATCGGGACCCGGATCAATCACCACGGTCTCGTCGGCGCCCTCGATCAAATAGGTGCCGCTTCCTGTATAGGTGAAGGGTCCTGGATTGGGCGCAATGATACGCGTGATCAGGGCCGAGAGCTTTTCAGCGACACCAGATCGAAGGTCAGGTGCGTGGACGAAGGGAACGCTCACGAGCTGCTGTCTTTCCCCGCGGCATAGCTCTCTAGAAGGGGGAGTGCAGGAGAGATGTCAAAACCGGCTTCCGCTGCCTGATCGATCACCGCCTCAATGCTCTTGCCATTCAGGATTTCCGCCAGCGATGTCAGAAGCACGGCGCGTGGACCGGCGCCGCAATAGGCAAAGATCGAACCTTCCTTGAGCATCTCGGCGTAGGCGGCCACGTCTTTGGGATCGACTTGGGGACCCTTCATAGGGGCATGGCGAAACACGAGACCTAGAGCTTCCGCCGCCGCGGCCATTTCTGCGGCCGGCGTTTGGCCCGGCGCCTCTCCGTCAGGGCGCGCGGCGACAACGGCGCGGAAGCCAGCCTCTTTGATCGCGCTGAGGTCCTCAGGACTGATCTGCGGGGACACCGTCACGAGGTCATTCAATCGTCGCTGCATAGCATTCTCTTTCTCAATTGGGGCGGCCTGTTTGGTCGGAGGCGACGCTCTGATCGTTCGGCGGGATTACCAGCGCTCTGGGCGCCTTTCGAGCCATCAATTTGGCTTTAATCACCCGGTGTGACATCGAGCGCCGAAACGAGCCTCACTTCATGCTCATTTTTCGTTGCACGAGCCAGCGGAGATGGTTATTGGCTCGCTCTCCCGGATGGGGTGTCGCCAAGTGGTAAGGCAGCGGTTTTTGGTATCGCCATTCGCAGGTTCGAATCCTGCCACCCCAGCCATCTCTTGATTGTTATCGCGAATTTACCCTCATCAGGGTTCTCCACATTTCCTTTATCGTGAAGTTTATCTGACTCAGCTCGATAGACGTTGATCGTTCGGCGTTTTTACGTCACGGTCGCTAATGTCGGAGCAGACACTGCCAACGACCGATCTTTTTGGACGATCTTCGGCTTCTTGTTATCTAATAGCGGCCGAGTTTCTTGCCAAATGGACAGTTTGCGGTAAGGGTTGAGCAACCGCTGACAGTGGCTGGGACGAGGGGGTGGTTCGCGTCAGCGGACATTGCCCCATTATTGTAGGTTTTTCGATCGCCGTCGTGGTGGCTGGCGATCTGGTTTGAGGATGGGTGGAGACACTTGAAGGTGAAGCACATGCACAAGAAACTCGCGCTGCTTGGCTCGGCGATCGTCGTCGCTTGGTCGGCGAGCATCCCCGCCACGGCACAATTCCGGCAAGCTCTGGATATCAGCCGTCAGACAGCGCGCGATGGCGCTGCTTCTCAACAGCGGGTTGAGGCGCTCGATCAACAAGCGACTGAGCTTTTGAACGAGTATCGGGCGAACGTGAAACAGCTCGATCTCCTGACGCGCTTCAATGAGAGCCAGCGTCTCGAGATCGAAAACCAGTTGGTGCAGATCGAGGGCCTCGAGCGCGACATCGCCAACGTTGAAGGTCTTGCTCAGGCTGTGACTCCACTGATCGGCGACATGCTGGTTCAGCTCGAGGTCATCGTGAACGCGGACATCCCGTTCTTGCCAGCTGAGCGTGCGAACCGCTTGGAGCGTTTGAAAGGCGTCATGTCTGACTCTTCGCAGACGCCAGCTTCGCGTTTCCGCCTGATCGTTGAAGCCTACCAGATCGAAAACGAGTATGGTCGTTCGATCGAGGCCTACGAAGGCACCGTCATGGAAGACGGCACAGAGTTGACCGTTGAATTCCTTCGCCTCGGCCGTCTGGCGCTGATCTACAAGTCAGCCGACGACAGCCTTCTTCGTATCTATGATCGGACTTCGGGCGGCTTCGTTGACCTTGACCGGAGCTACCTCTCAGGCGTCCGCACCGGTCTGCGGATGGCGAAAGAGCAAACACCTCCAGGCCTCCTGGAAATTCCTGTCACCGCTCCTGTCGTGGCGTCGGCTGAGTAAGGCGCAGGGGAGAACGAGAAAATGACCATGCATTCGATGATCAAAAAGGGCCTCGTGGCCGGTGCCGCTCTCCTCGCAGCGGGTTCGACCAGCTTCGCGCAGGATCTGTCGCTTCAGGACGTCTTGAACGCCGCTCGCCAAGAGCGCGCTGAGGCTGCTGCCCAGAACCGTGAGCGCGAAGCACGCTTCCTCGCTGAGCGGAACCAGCAGCAAGCTCGCCTCAACCAAGTGGTGGCACAGGTTGAAGCTGCGGAAGCAGAATCAGACCGTCTGGCTGCTGAGTTTGAAGCCAACGACGTCACAATCAACGAACTGACAACCACGCTGCAAAACGAGCAGGGTGAGTTTGGTGAGCTCTTCGGTGCCGCGCGTTCCGCTGCTGGTGACTTTGCTGCTCAGCTCCAAGACTCCGTTATCTCTGCTCAGCTTCCTGGCCGTGTGGAGCCTCTCCAAGAGATCGCTCAAAGTGACACGCTGCCTTCGGAAGAACAGCTTCGCTTCGTCACTGACGTGATGTTTGAGCAAATCGTGGCTCAGTCAGAGGTCGCGACGTTTGACGCCTCGGTCGTCAACGCATCGGGCGAAACAGTGACAGAGACGATCACACGGATTGCTGCGTTCACGGCTTTTGACAGCGGCGGCAACTACTACGTGATGAAAGAGCTGCAAGATGGCCGCGCACGCCTCACGCAGCTTGCCAAAAATCCGGGTACGGCGAACGCTGTGCCAAACGCACGTAGCATTTCAGGCTTTGCCGGCGACGGTTTCCGCACGGCGACGATTGACCCATCACTCGGCCAGATCCTCGGTCTCGTGATTGAAGTTCCAACCACTCAGGAGCGCTTCCAGTCCGGTGGTCCGGTTGGCTACATCATCACGGGTATTCTGATCCTCGGTATGGTGATCGGTACGTTCCGTCTGGCTATCCTTCAGTCGACCAAGTCTGCTGTGAAAGGCCAAATGCGCCGGAAGAGCCCATCGCGCGGTAACCCGCTCGGTCGGATCATGCTGGCGTACGAAAGCAACACCAGTGCTGACGTTGAAACACTCGCGCTCAAGCTTGATGATGCTGTCCTGAAGGAGCTTCCAAAGCTCGATGCAGGCCTGAACCTCGTCAAAGTGCTTGCGGCTGTGGCTCCGCTGCTCGGTCTTCTCGGTACCGTTGTCGGTATGATCCAGACCTTCCAGCAGATCACACTGTTCGGTACGGGTGACCCACAAATCATGGCTGGTGGTATCTCGCTTGCTCTGATCACCACGGTGATGGGCCTGATCGCTGCGATCCCGCTTCTCCTGGTTCACGCTTTCGCTGCGGGTACAGCTCGCTCGGTTTCGTCGATCCTTGAAGAGCAAGCGGCAGGTCTTATCGCTGAACATGCTGAGGGGCGCGCATAAGCGCGCTCCCTGAGCCTGGGAGGCATCGCACATGCTTCGAGTCTTTTTAGACCCGTTTGACAGTCTTCAGGACTTTCTCTTTGCCGGTGGTAACGTCCTGCTCGTCATCATGGTTGTCACGTTCATTATGTGGGCGATGATCATTGAACGGTTTATCTTCTTTGGGACCGCGCGCGGTTCGCTTATGAAGAAGGCCGAGCGCGAGTGGGGAGCACGGTCAGAGCATAAGTCTTGGTACGCCTTGGCTATCCGCGACAAACTCTTGTCGGAGATCGCCGTGGACACCCGCGCTAACCTTGGTGTGATCCGCGGTTTGGTGGCGATTTCGCCGCTGCTCGGTCTCCTCGGAACAGTGACGGGCATGGTTGAAGTGTTTGACGTGATGGCGGTGACTGGATCATCCAACGCCCGCCTGATGGCTGGTGGCATCACCAAAGCGACCATTCCAACGATGGCCGGTCTTGTGGCTTCACTGTCGGGAATTCTGGCGCTGAACATTCTTGATCGTCAGCAAAAGAGCACCGTCTCTGAGACCCAAGAACGTCTCGATCGTTTGGTAGAGGATCACTGATCATGGCTAGACGCAGACACGCTGCAGGCGAAGAAGCTGACGTCAATGTGACGCCACTCCTCGACATCGTCTTCATCATGCTGATCTTCTTCATCGTGACGGCGACCTTCGTTTATGAAGACGGGATTGCGCCCAACCTGCCGCAGAACAATGAGGATGATCAGGATTCGGCACCTCCGCCGGCCCTTCTTCTCACCGTTCAGGCCGATGGATTTGTTCTCGTCGACAACACGCGTCAGATTGATCCGCGTTCGGCAAAGCCTGTGGTCGAAGAATTTCTGGCAAAAGAAACGCGCGGTGTCGTGATCGTTTCAGCGGCACCTGACAGTAAGACAGGCGTTGTCGTCACGGTTCTTGATGAAGCTCGGCAGGCCGCTGGACCGGATCGTTACACGTCTATCACTCTGGCGCCGCAAGCGGCCCGATGAAACTTTGGGTCGCGTTCTGCGCGGCCCCTGAAGATTGAACTTTAAGCGCTTCGGCGCCTGATTTTGAGGAAGATGCAACACCATGGCTCGACGGTCACTGCAGCAACCGGTGCAAGAAGAGGAGGACGTCAACGTGACTCCGCTTCTCGACATCGTCTTCATTATGCTGATCTTTTTCATCGTGACATCGACGTTTATTAAAGAACCCGGTGTCGAAGTTGTTCGTCCTGAAGCAGTTACGCAGATCGAGCAAAATCCTGCGGTCCTCGTTGCTGTGACCGAAGACGATCAGATTTTCATCAACAACGAAGAGGTGGAGCTCAGTGAAGTGCGCTACCTCGTTGAAGAACTTCGCCGTGAAACCCCGAAAGGGAACGCTGTCTTACAGGCTGACGCCGGTGCAAAGTCAGAAATCACGATCCAGGTTCTTCAACAGATCAAGGATGCAGGCATCAGCGACGTCGCGATTTCGACGGTGGCTGGATAGATAGGGGTCGCCCGTGTGAGCGCCTGGCGCTCCCGGCACTTTGGAGGACGTTCCATGGGTACGATTATTCGAGGCGCAGTCGGCGTTCCCCTTGCAGGGGTCATCGTCGTCGTCCTTTTCCTGGTTATGTACGGTCTGATCGCCCCAGATCGCTTGCCTGATCCAGGGGAAAGCACTTCGGTCAACATCAACATCACGCGCCAGATTGAAGACTCTGAGTTGCGGAACGAGCGCCGGTTCGAGCGCCCGAAACTCGATACACCGCCGCCACCGCCTCCGGCGATTGAGCGTCAGAACTTTGAACCGTCGGTTGATGGTGTGAATGCCGCGGCTCCTGATTTCGGTGCGGACGTGAACATTGGATCGGGCTTCAACCCTGACCGTGACGCCCAGCCACTTGTTCGGGTGAACCCAACAGGGTTCGAGCGCTGCATCGACTCGAACTCAGGTGTTGAACGCGTCGCATTGGAGTTTGACGTCGATCCGGCGGGGAACGTTATCAATGTCGAAGTGATTGATAGCACCGACAATTGCTACAACCGCTACGCTGTTCGCGCTGCTGAGCGCTGGAAGTATCAGCCGAAGATCGTGGACGGTGAATCCGTGCCTCGCCGCGGCGTTCGAACAACTATCGTCTTCCAAATTGGCGAAGGGTAAACAATAATGGTTCGTCAACAGACTTTCCGTGCCGGTCGTGTCAGCCTTGCTGCCTTGCTCTTGGCGGTTGGTGCATCCACAGCGACATTCATCGCTCCGACGGCCTATGCACAGAACAGCGCACAGGAAGCGGAAGACCGGCGCCGTTCGCGTCAGACGCTGTCCGCACGGACGGGTACAACGCTGAATGAGGCGCTTAACCTCGCGAACGAAGACCCCCCGCAGTATCAAGCGGCGATCGAGGTGATCAACGGTCTCCTGTCCCGCGACAACGTTCCGCCTTTCGACCGTGCCACAGCGTTGGAAGTTCGGGGTGGTCTCTACGCGCAGGTGGATCGAACAGATCTTTCGCTGCGTGACTTTGAGCAAGTGCTGGCTCTTGATGTTCTCCCGAGCAACAGAACCAGCCAAATTCGCCGCAACGTGGCCCAGCTTTACTACGTCACGGACCAGTATCAGCGTGCGATCAATTTCATGGAGAGCTACATCCGTGACGCTGGACCAGAGGTTGAAGCCAATGACTTCTTCATTGTCTCTGCTTCTTACGTTCAGTTGAATGACTATCGTGGTGCTCGCGGACCTGCTGAACGTGCTGTTGAGCTCGATACGGATCGCCGGAAGCAGTTCTACGATCTCCTGAACCTCATCTACAATGAACTGAACCTCGATACGCTTCGTGGCCGGTTGCTGGAGACGATGGTTGAGTATTTCCCAAGCGAAGAGTCGTATTGGTCTCAGCTTGCTGCATCTTACTCAGCGGCAGGACGAAATGCCGATGCATTGGCTGCGCTTGAAGTGGCTTATGCGGCGGGTCTGATCGAGGACGAAGACAAGATTATCACGCTTGCTCAGTTCTATTATGATCAAAACAATCCGTATCGCGGCGCTGTTCTTCTCGAGTCGGAGATGAACGCAGGAAACGTCGATCGTGACCTCGATAACTTGCAGCTTCTTGCACAGCTTTGGGCTGCTGCGCGTGAGCAAGACAAGTCGATTGCTATTTTGACCGAGGCCGCGCCTCAGCGGAGCGATGGCCAACTGTATTACCAGCTTGGGCAAAGCTACCTTGCTGATGAGCAGTATGGCCGCGCCATCAGCAATCTTCGCTCGGCGTTGCGTCGCGGTGGTCTTGCTGACCGTGAAGTGGGCAATGCCCGGATTTTGATCGGTACCTCACTGTTCCAACAGGACAGCGAAAGCAAAGAAGCTCGCACAGAGGCTCGTGAAGAGTTCGTTCTCGCGGCCGACTTTGAAACATCTGCCCGCGTCGCAAATTCCTGGATCGAGTATATCGACACGATCGAGTCGACGCTTGAGCAGCAAGCCGCCGTTGAGCTGAGCCAGGCGATTGAGCGTCAGCAACGTCAAATTGAGCGTTGTGGTTCGATCATCGACGTGATCGAGCTTGGTGGTCGGACGGATGTTCCTGAGGATCAGATCGCAACGTGTCGTGAACTTCTCGCTCGCGTCGATGCTGGTGAGACTGCCCAATCGATGGTCGAAGCTGAGCGCGCTGCTGCTGAAGAGGGCGAAGAAACCGAGACTGAAACGGAAGCAGGTTAAACCCCTTCTCTGGTACCGGGCCCGGCGGGCTCCCTGATCAAGAAAAAAAACCGGCTCCACTCGGAGCCGGTTTTTTACTGCGCGTCGGGTTGTGCCGAGGGATGGGCTTCTTTGGCGAAGGTCAGTTCTTGGACGGCGTCTTCAACGGCAAGAAGTCGAGGATATGCCGTCAAATCCATATCGTATCGGCGCGCGCCGTAGAGCTGCGGAATGAGGTAGCATTCGGCTGCACTGAAACTGTCGCCTGACAAGAAGGGCGCATCGGGCGCAACCTCATTTGCCAGCTGCTCAAGCGCTAGGAAGCCCGCGCCGATCCATTCACTGGCCCATGCGCTGACACCAGAATCGTCTCGGCCAAGAGGATCGCGGAGATAGTTCAGAACCCGGAGGTTCTGAAGAGGGTGCACATCGCACCCGATCACCGCCGCCATCTGCCGCACAAGAGCTTTCTGCGCCCGATCCTCGGGGAAGAGCTTTGGGCCCGGGAGCGTTTCGTCCAGGTACTCGATAATGGCAGGGCTTTGCGAAAGGAAACGCCCGTCATCGAGCTGAAGTGACGGCACCAGACCTTGAGGGTTCTTGGCGAGAAACGATGGCTCCTTATGCTCGCGATTGAGAAGATTGACGGGAACGATCTCACAGTCCGCCCTTTTGAAACCAAGTGCCAGCCGTACACGGTAGGATGTTCCAGACCGCCAATAGCTAAAGAGCCGCATGTCC
>CAWUIJ010000092.1:0-10946 GCA_963922235.1 uncultured Parvularcula sp.
TCCATCGATCCGCCAATGTCAAAAAAGACCAGAAGCTTGACCGCATTCCTCCGTTCAGGGCGCATCTGCACATCGAGGAAGCCGTGCCGCGCGGTGGCGTCGATTGTGCCATCAAGATCGAATTCATCGGGCGCACCCTGACGGGCAAAACGGCGCAACTTCCGCAGCGCCACCTTGATGTTCCGAGTGCCGATTTCCGTGTCGCCGTCGAGGTTTTTGAAGTCGCGTTTCTCCCAAACCTTCACAGCCTTTTTGTTCTTCGACTGACCGCCAATGCGCACGCCTTCAGGATGGTATCCCGAATGACCAAAAGGCGAGGTGCCGCCCGTACCGATCCACTTGTTGCCGCCTTCGTGGCGCTTCTTCTGCTCATTCATTCGCTCTTCGAGCGTTTTCATGAGCTCATCCCAACCGCCAAGCTTTTCGATCTCGGCTTTTTCTTCCTCAGTCAGGAATTTCTCGTTGAGAGCGCGGAGCCAGTCTTCAGGAATCTCGCGTTGGTTCTCGGGCAGCTCCGATAAGGCCTCGATGCCTTTGAAGATCTCACCAAAGACCTGGTCGAATTTGTCGAGGTGCCGCTCGTCTTTCACCAAGAGGCTGCGCGACAGATAATAAAAGTGCTCGACCTTTTGATCGGCGAGGTCTGCGTCCATCGCCTCGAGCAGTGTCAGATACTCGCGCAGGCTGACAGGAACCTCTTTGGCCTTCAGCTCGTGGAAGAAATGCGTGAACATGGCGCTGCCTCGTCGTCGTTATCCCGCGACTATAGAGGGCCGCGGCCTGGGATCAACGAGCCCATTGGCACAGGGCGCGCCAATGGGACCCGTCCAGCTAGTAGCCAGCAACCGTCCCGTCTTTGCGCATCTCGGTTCCGCCCGAATAGACGCCGGTTTCAGGGTCGCGCATGATCGCTTGGTAGCCGCCGAACATCACACCGTTCTCGACGATCCGAACGTTATGGCCCATCGCGCGGAGCTGCTCGACCGTCGCTGCCGGGATACCAGGCTCAAGGTTCAGCACCCCAAGCGTATCGACACCCTCTGGATCAAGCGAATCCGTTGGTGCCCGGCCACCGTCATGGTTGAAGCGAGCCGCGTCCCCGGCCTCTTGGATATTCATTCCGTAGTCGACCATATTCACAAGCACCTGAACATGGCCTTGCGGCTGCATCCCGCCGCCCATGAGGCCAAAGCTCATCAGCGGTTTGCCATCACGCATGAGGAAAGCCGGGATGATCGTGTGGAAAGGGCGCTTGCCTGGTTCATAGGCATTCGGATGGTCTGGGTCGAGAGAAAAGAGCTCGCCGCGATCTTGCAGCATGAAGCCCAAACCATCGGGCACGAGACCTGACCCCATCCCGCGATAGTTCGACTGAATGAGGGAGACCATCATACCATCAGCATCCGTCACAGTCAGGTAAGTCGTATCGCCTTCACCTTCGAGCTTCGGTTCGCCTGGACCGAAGTCTGGGGTCGCCGCGGCAGGGTCGATCAAAGCGAAGCGCTCCCGACCATACTCCTCCGATAGAAGGGCCTCGACCGGAATGTCTTCGAACTGAGGGTCTGCGTAAAACCGAGCCAGGTCTTCAAAGGCCAAGCGCTTGGCCTCAGTCATATAGTGGATGACCTCGGCAGAGCCTCGTGACCACTGGGTGAGGTCCACGTTCTTGAGGATGTTGACCATCTGAAGAGCGGCGAAGCCCTGCCCATTGGGCGGCAGCTCACAGAGCTCCGTTCCCTTATAATCAGCACAGCCTGGCTCGACCCATTCGCTTTCGTGGCTAGCCATATCCTCATAGCGAAGGGGACCATCAATGCGTTTCATATAGGCATCGATGGTTTGCGCGATCTCACCCTCGTAGAAGGCGGCCCGACCTTTCCGGGCAATCAAACTATAGGTGTTCGCAAGGTCGGGGTTCTTGAAAACCTCACCAACCTGCACCGCTCCGTCTTCGAAGTAAGTCGCTCTTGCGTTGTCGAACTCGCCGATCATTTCAAGCCGCCGCTCAAAGGCGGCAAGATTGCGTTGAAAGTAATAGGCAATGACCGGCGAGACAGGGAAGCCGTCTTCGGCATAGGCAATGGCGGGTGCCAAAACCTTCCGCATCCGAAGCTTGCCGAACCGGTCGTGGAGCTCAAACCATCCGTCGACCGCGCCCGGCACGCTGACGGGGAGGGGCCCAAGAGCAGGGATCGTATCGGCGTCGCCGATCTTCGCCTTCAGATCCTCTAGCGTTTGACCTTGAGGCGAACGGCCCGATGCGTTGAGGCCGTAGAGCGTCTCGGTCTTAGGATCCCAAACAATGGCAAAAAGGTCGCCGCCGATACCGTTGCCGGTCGGCTCCATCAGACCCAGCGTCGCATTGGCTGCGATGGCAGCGTCAACAGCCGAGCCGCCTGCCTGAAGAATATCGATCGCGACCTGGCTTGCCAAGGGATGGGCCGTCGCTGCCATACCGTTGGCCGCGTATACCGGGCTTCTCGACCATTCAGCGCCCACAGGCCGCCCGCCAGGGCCAATGTCCGAGGCGTCTTGAGCGTTCGCGAAGCCAAATTGTGCCGTGGTGATCAACAGCGCTGAGAGTGTACCCAGAATTTTTCGGGCCATGGGCCATCCTCCTTGTTCTCTTATGCGCCTTACGTGACTGATATCGACCAAGGCGATCAAGTCTGCGCGAGGTCGCGGTTCAGCCCCTCGTATTGATGGCGCGGCTTCACCACAAAGACTATGACTGTAGTCAAACTCGCCGGGGAACGCGTACCATGCTCAATCGTCGCCAGATTATTCAAACAGGGCTGCTGTCACTGACCGTTCCCGCGTTATCGTCATGCGCAGAAGACCACGAAACACCGAGCGGCCCGAGCGAAGCTGAGCTCTCCTTTATTCGCTCGAAGATGGAAGAGCATCGCGTCCCTGGTGCTGCCGTCGCGATGATCAAGGATGGCAATGTGGCATGGGAGCAGGGCTTCGGCTTTCAAAACATCGACACCGGAGTTCCTGTTGATCAGCACACCCTATGGCAAGCAGCATCGCTCTCCAAACCGATCTTCGCCTATTTTGTGATGCAAGCCATTGAGCGCGATGTGATCGGACTCGACGACAGGCTGACTGACTATACACGCGTTCCTGGCCTCAGTGATAATCCTTGGTCCGATCTTATTACAGTCCGTCACGTCTTGATGCACACGACGGGACTGCCGAACTGGCGGCCGTTGGAAGAGGAGCTGCTGCTGGAACCCGCTTATGAGCCGGGTACAGACACATCTTACTCAGGAGAAGCATTTCATTGGCTTCAACGAGTCATTGAAGACATCACGGGTCAGGGCCTCGATGTTTTGATGAGAGACTATCTGTTTGACCCAGCGGGTCTCTCCGACATGAGCATGCTGTGGGAGCCCGAGAGGGACGAACGGGAAGTTTATGGCCATGGCCTCAACGACGAAGATGAGCTTGTGGTCAAGGATCTTCAGTTCATCCGCGAACACGGATGGCGCCTTCAAGAGGTCGCCGAACGTTGGGGCAAACCGATGCGAACTTGGACCGTGCGCGATCAGGACAAAGCTTTGACAGAAATGCGTCCCCATACGCATGAACGCCTCAAGGACCGGCCGTCCTGGCGTTGGACGCACCCGAATTATGCCGTGATCAACAGCCCAGCATCGTTGCGCACCACGGTGGGAGACTACGCCCGGTTTGCTTGCCTCATGATGCCTGGTCGCGAACGCGCTTCATGGCAGATCACGGACCAAACGCGCGAGTGGATGATCACGCCTCAGCTCGAACGGCCTGATGTGCAGAACGGCGTCCTTCCGCGAGGCATCGGTTGGGGTCTTGAGAAGCGAGAGGGGACGGCCTCCTATTACCATTGGGGCAGCAACAGCAGCACCCATATCTCGGTGATCGTTGGCGATCCCTCCGACAAAAGCGGCATCGTGGTGATGACCAATGCTGGCTCAGGCCGTCAGTTGATCTACGATGTCGTCCTGGAACTGACAGGTCGCAACTATATAGGCGTTAGCACTTCATAGTGACCAACGTCTCGACTTTGGATTGACACCAACAGGTGATCAGTTCGCCCAAAGACGGATCTCTTCACTCTGCATACAAAGGTATGTGATCAGCGCTGCTAACACTTTGAATCTTGAAAGCAAGCGTGACGCACGTGCCTTTGTTGTTCTTGAAATTGATCGAGAAACGGTAGTTGTCGCCAAAGCTCGATCGCAAGCGCGATTCAACGTTTTGCAATCCGATACCGGTGGATGACTGAGGATCGGACTGTCTGCTTGTCTCACTATCTGCGCCCGTGTCGCAAAGTTCCAACTCCAACCATTCCTCAGAAACCCAAGCCTTCAGCGTGATGGTTGTTGGCCCCAAGCTCCGCCCAACAGCGTATTTGAGAGAATTCTCGAAAAGCGGTTGGAGGATAAAGCTTGGTACAGGGATATCGAGAGCTTCTTCCGACGCATCAAAATCCGTCAACAAACGATCGCCAAATCGCGCCTTCTCTATCGAGAGATAGAGCTTGATCACGGCGATTTCGTCGCGAAGAGTATGCTCAAGGGTTTCGTCGTGCTCGAGCGACATACGGAGAAAGTCACCGATGCGGCCCAACATCTCCATTGCTCGAGACCCTTGGTTCTTTTGAACCATCGACGTGACGGAGTTCAGCGCATTGAAGAGAAAATGCGGATTTAGCTGATACTTCAGCATACGAAGTTGTGAATCGCGGAAAAGAGCCTCTGTCTCCATCCGCTTCAGCCTTTCTTCTTGGGCTTTAGCGCTCGCTTCAAAAGCTGCTTTTTCAGCAGCCACGAGGCGCTCGTGCTCTTCGAGCCACTGCCTGTAGTATTTGAGAGCGTGATAGCAAAAGGACCAAGATCCGTACACGATCACTGAAGCGTTGAACCATCCCCCCCAGTCGGCGGCATTGACCTTCTCACCGGTCAGCCATGTGAAGGTCGTCAGCCGCAAGGCTGTCCATATGATGGCGGCGGCAATGACGGCGATCGCAATAACAGCCAACCGGCGACGCAAGGGCGCGGACCATTGGCTCAGCGCCACCCACCTGATGGGATGGCTGACAATGAGTCCGAGAATAGACTGAAGAACGGTGTGCGCAGCAGGTGTCCACTGGCCAGGGTTGTACCAAAGCGTGAGACTTAAATAGGTGAGCATCGTGAGGGCCGACCAGCCCAAAATCTGGAACAGCCAATACTGCTCAGCGGGCGATGCCCGCCACCATTGTCCTTCCCGCAGAAATCTGGTCAGCATAACGAGCTCCTAGAACCCTCATCTGGGGCGCGAAATGCCTTCTTCGTCAAGCGTTTCGTCGCTATGGACGTGTTCTGGCAGAGGAATTCTTCGAGCCTGAGGCACCCGCGATGCTCAAGACAGTGGTCTGTGACGACGAACTTCCAGCCCTAGAGCTGATGGAATCGCTCGTGCGTGACACCGGAGAGGTGGAGATCGTCCTCGCCACCCAATCGATCCTGGAAGCTCTCGATCTCATCAATCAGGGCCAAGCCGACCTCATCATCTTTGATATCGATATGCCGAGTCTGACAGGCGTCGAGGCCGTCCAAAAGATCACCGTGCAGCCCAAGCCATTGCTGATTTTTACCACCGCCCACCCCGAATATGCGGTGGATGCATTTGACGTTGACGCCATCGATTATGTTCTCAAGCCATTGACCCCCGACCGGGTCAGGCTTGCCATCGCCAAGGCCAAACGGATGCATGCGCTCATCGCGGCCAGCGAAACCGCGACAGGCGAGGATGAGCTTGTTGAAGACCATGCAGATTCAGGTCCGGAGGTCCTGAAAGTCAAAGACTTGGGCAATGTCTACTTTGTACCCTATGGCGAAGTCACATCGATCGAGGCTGCAGGGGACTATTCCTTGGTGCATACCGCAGAGCGCGATTACGCGATGCGCAAGGCCATCCGAACACTCGAGAAGGACCTTCCATCCTCTCAATTCATCCGTGTTCACCGCTCAACCATTGTTGCAGCGCAGCACGTCCGAGAAGTCCGAACTCTTCCCAAGGGTGAGGCGTCCATCATTTTAAGCAGCGGCAAAAGCATCAAGGCGAGCCGAAGCTACCGTGAAGCGGTCCGTCGCCTGATCGATAAGACCAGCTAAATTCGTATTGCACGATTGTGCACTGCACGATCCATTCTACCGCAAATGTGGACCGCTTCGTCGACAATTGATTGCATCACCCGCTGAAAATCAAGGAAGCGGAGGGAAAAGACCTCTCGGCAGGGGTTAGGTGAGGAATCGTCGGATGAAACAGATGATGCAGGCGCTTAGCGCCGCGAGCGCGCTCTTGTCAGTCGCATGGGCCCAACCAGCGACGACGGACGACATCGACGCCAAAGTTGATGCACTCGTCGAGCAAATGACAATCGAAGAGAAGGTGGGCCAACTCACTCAATTCAACGGATTTTGGGACGTCACCGGACCCGCCCCGACGGGCGAAGACCAGCAGCGCAAATTCGAAGTGGTGGAAGCCGGTCTGATTGGCTCCATGCTGAATGTCATCGGCACCGAAGACGTCAAGGCGATCCAAGACTACGCAGTCAACAATTCGCGCCTCGGTATCCCGGTGCTGTTTGGATACGACGTAATCCACGGCCACGAAACGATCTTCCCTTTGCCGCTTGCGGAAGCGGCAAGCTGGGACCTCGAAATGATGGAAGAGACAGCGCGTGTCGCTGCCGTTGAAGCCGCTGCCCAAGGCATCAATTGGACCTTTGCGCCAATGGTCGACGTGTCGCGCGACGCCCGTTGGGGACGCGTGATGGAGGGTGCTGGTGAAGACCCATTCCTTGGTTCACGGATCGCCGTCGCGCGCGTGAATGGTTTTCAGGGTGACGATCTTTCTGCACCGGACACCATCGCTGCAACATTGAAGCACTTAGCTGGTTACGGCTTTGCGGAGTCCGGAAAGGACTACAACGCGGCAGAAGTCGGTACAGTGACGCTCTTCAATACGATCCTTCCACCATTCAAAGCAGGTATCGAGGAAGCGAATGCGCGGACGGTCATGAATGCGTTTAACACTGTCAACGGAATACCTGCGACAGCCGATAGCTTCCTGCAACGCGACATTCTCAAAGGCGAATGGGCGTTCGATGGCTTTGTCATCTCCGACTGGGGTTCAGCCCGCGAAATGATCGACCATGGCTTCGCTGCGGATGAGGAAGACGCAGCACGTCTCGCCATGACGGGCGGCTCAGACATGGACATGGAGAGCTATGTTTATCTTGAACATCTCGCCAACCTTGTTGAGGCTGGTGACGTGAGCATCGACCACGTGGACGATGCTGTTCGTCGAGTGTTGCGAGTCAAATTTGAGCTTGGTCTTTTTGATGATCCGTACAGGTATATCGATACCGAACGCGAAGCATCGAGCCTCTTCACAGACGAACACCGCCAAATTGCCTTGAACATGGCCGAGCGATCGATTGTTCTTCTGAAGAATGAAGGGAACTTGCTACCGCTTAAGACCGACCAATCCATCGCTGTGATTGGCGCGCTTGCTGCTGACAAAGATAGCCCCATTGGCAATTGGCGAGCCCAAGGCGATGGCCACTCGGCGGTGTCGTTGGTCGAAGGCTTCGAGGCAGTCGGTCTCAACTTCACCTACTCTGAGGGTGTTGCTGTCGAGATTGGCGACGCGGGCTTTCCCAATGAGGTCCAGGTCAACGTCACAGATCGATCAGGTATCCCAGGCGCAGTAGAAGCGGCCAAGGCCGCCGACATCGTTGTGCTCGTGGTTGGTGAGGACGCTCTGCAAAGCGGAGAAGGGCGCAGTCGCGCCTTCCTCGGTTTGCCCGGATTGCAGCAGGAGCTCGCAGAAGCTGTTGTCGAAGCCAATCCAACGACGGTCATGGTTGTGATGAGCGGGCGGCCACTTGTCTTGACTTGGGCGGACGAAAACGTGCCGGCGATCGTGCAGGCATGGCACCTCGGCCACGAAAGCGGCCACGCACTCACTAATGTTCTGCTGGGTGCGTACAATCCGAGTGGGAAACTTCCTGTGACGTTTCCCCGCTCAGTTGGGCAAATGCCGATCTACTACAACCACCTCAACACAGGTCGGCCAGGACCACGAACGGAAGTGTTTTGGTCTCACTATACCGATGAAAGCAACGCCCCGCTTTATCCCTTCGGGCATGGGCTGAGCTACACCAGCTTTGAGTATTCGCGCCTGCGGGTTCGCCAAAAAGGTGATCACGTCGACGTCACCGTGACAGTGCGCAATGCAGGTTCAGTGACAGGAGAAGAAGTCGTCCAGCTTTATCTTCGCGATCGCGTCGCAAGCGTCTCGCGCCCTGTTCGTGAGCTCAAGGGCTTCGAGAAAATCTCTCTCGATCCAGGAGAAAGACAAAGGATCACCTTCACGCTAAGCCCATCTGAGCTTGGATTTTACAATCCTCGCGGGACCTTTGTCGTTGAATCTGGCGACTTTGATGTGTTCGTAGGCGGCTCTTCCGCCACAGAACTGACCCGAAGCATCAATTACAGCGTGAACTGACACTTTTTACACATCGTCTTCTGCAGCGCAGCAAATGTATGCGCTGCAGCATTTCCCATCCATCGCACGAATGGTCCGTTTCAACGCAAACACATTGATGCTTCTGACAACGTTGACCACTGTTAACCTGCAGGAAAGGTCCAACATAGGGCCCTTGCAGGGACGAAATGAACGTTTGGGTTCTTCTACTGGGAGCTTTGAGCTTCGCAGCGCCTCTTGGCGTCGCTAGCGCACAAGCAGTCCCGAGTTGGTCGACCGTGTGGTTCGACGACTTTGAAGGTGCGGCTCTTGATCGATCGCGCTGGTCTCCTGAGGAATCGTGTTGGGGCGGCGGAAACAACGAGCGGCAATGCTATACAGATCGCCCTGAGAATATCGCTGTCGAAAATGGTGTGCTCAAATTGAAAGCACGCAAAGAGCGATTTCGCGGCCCTCTTTACCCTGAAGGGATGCGCGACGATCGAGCCGGTGTGCGCCTACAACGCTATACATCAGGCAAAATCCGGACGCGTAATCTTGCGTCTTGGACTTATGGACGCTTCTCGGCGCGAATGAAATTGCCAGAAGGCCAAGGAACCTGGCCAGCATTCTGGATGATGCCCAACGATGACGCCTATGGCCAATGGCCGCTGTCTGGTGAAATCGATATTATGGAAGCGGTGAATCTCAACACGCCATGCGATGAGTGTCCCGGCGGTATCGAAACAAGAACAAGCGCAGCGCTTCACTTCGGAGATCGCCAGCCCGACAACACCTACTTCACCAAGAAGACAAAGGGTGACCCGCAAGCCTCTCCTTCAGACGACTGGCACGTCTACACCGTGGAATGGGCTGAAGGCCTTATCCAGTGGTTTGTTGACGGAGAGATCATTCTTCAATTGTCGGCGGACGATTGGTTTACAACCTCCGAGGCAGCAGAAGGCAAGCCTTTTGCGCCTTTTGACCAGCCTTTCTACCTTATGCTGAACTTAGCAGTCGGCGGAAACTTAGCAGAAAAATCGAATAAGCAAGGGTTCGACCCAAACTCCTTCCCAGCAGAGTTGCTCGTGGATTGGGTGCGTGTCGACCAATGCAAAGGAGACTCCGCAACAGGGCGCGCTTGTCTGACCGATGTTCAGTGGTCAGGCACGCCGGAAGGGCCCTGGGAGACACAAGCGCGATGAAAAGCGCTATGGATAACATCGCCATTTACGGGAGGGCGCAATGAGAAAAGAACAGAAATTCAGGAGGCTGAAAGGCTCCTTGGCGTTGCTAGGGAGTGCTTCGGTCTTAGCGATGGCGCAACCTGCGCTAGCGCAAGAAGCTGGGGTCGACTCTGATTCATCAGCATTGACCGAAGATGTGATTATTGTTCGGGGGATCAGCAAATCACTTGCCGCGTCATCACAAGTCAAACGCGATGCACGTGGTGTTGTCGACGCGTTGACCGCTGAGGACATCGGCGATTTTCCTGACACCAACCTTGCTGAATCGCTGCAGCGGATTACCGGTGTCTCGATCGATCGTCGAAACGGTGAAGGCAGCCAGGTCACTGTTCGTGGCTTCGGTCCTGATTTCAACCTTGTGCTCCTCAATGGCCGTCAGATGCCCACCGCGTTCAACAACGGTGGCGCGCCGGCATCTCGGAGCTTCGACTTCGGTAATCTTGCCGCTGAAGGTATTTCGGGGATCCGGGTCTACAAAACAGGTCGCGCCTCGCTTCCGACAGGTGGTATCGGCTCAACACTGAATATCTTAACCGCTCGCCCATTTGACGCGCCGGGACTGCGTTTCTCGATCGGTGCAAAAGCAGTTGCCGATTTCTCCGACACATCGCTCGACGATGGCACTGAAATCACCCCAGAAATTTCGGGTATTTTCTCGAACACGTTCATGGACAACAAGCTCGGCATTGCCTTGGTGGGTAGCTACCAAGAACGCCAAAGCGGTGTTGCCCAGTTCGGCACGACCAGTGGTTGGCGCGGCGCCTATCTCGGCTCTACCCAAAACGAATGGGGTGTGTTGCCGGGTGAGCCAGCCGCTCAAAACCGTCCCACTGGAAACCAAATCTATTCGGTTCCTCAGAACGGCAACTATCAACTCTCGAGTATCAATCGTGAGCGGATCAACGGTCAGGTTGCGCTTCAGTATCAACCGATTGAAACGGTCACAGCGACGCTCGATTACTTCTATTCCGAGAACACCGTCGCGGTTGAGCGTTCGGATCTTTCGGTTTGGTTCAACCACGGCAACACAACCAGTGCCTGGGGTGACGGATCGATCTCCGACATCCAGTTCTACAGTGAAGACTTTGGAACAGGTGGCTCGGACCTCTCGATGGGTGCTTCGCAGGTGGCAACTGTCAACGAGAACAAGTCTCTCGGTTTCAATGTCGAGTGGGAAGTGAGCGATCGCCTGACGCTCGA
>CAWUIJ010000093.1:0-10803 GCA_963922235.1 uncultured Parvularcula sp.
GGATACCGATAGCATCGGCACCGCCGAGATCGGCGACCTTATCAAAGGTAGCGCTGTAAGTGCGCGTGACCCGCAGCGTGTCGATGCGACGAGTCCATTACTGTCCACGGAAGGTCCCCCAATCTTGTGCCCGGGACCGATCCTAATAATTTGCACTTACAGTGCAATTCACCTTTATTACCAAATTATTAGAATTTTTTACTTTGTTTTTCTCGGAACGCAATCAGTCTTATTTCAGCAGCCGCCGGCTCCTTGCAAGTTGTATTGTAGCATCATTACACAAACGTGCGAGGCCCTGTGGATCCGCCGCTCTCAAACGGCGAATTCCACAGAAGCCAGCGCATTAAGTCGATAACGGATCAATCGAGAACTGGGAGCTCCCTGTTCGGGCTCCAAGGTGCACCGCGGGCTGTCAGGGCTTGCTCCACCGCCACCACACGCTCCTCAAGTCCGATGAGATCCGCGCGGACGCGTGCGTACTGGCCCTCGGCAATCTCCATTTGCTCTTGGTGCTGACCGCCAATATCAGAGAGGCTTCCCCAAGTCGACCAGCCAAGGCGCCCTGCCCGGCTGCTCAGACCCATCGGTGAAGGCTCATTGCGGCTGCCGCGAGTCCGATCGCCGTAGAGGACCTCCTCCACATCAGCGATCGCCGACGTCAATGCCACGAGCTCATCACGGATCTCATTGTCATTGAACGGAGCACGTTCAAGCGAAGCACGGGCATAGGCCACGCGTTCTTCGAGATCGCTCGTTTTCTCCTCTGCGCTGGTGATTGCGACGGAGAGCCGACGCATCGCCAAGTGCATCTCTTCCCGTGCTTTCGCATCCTCGGCCGCCTCTGGGCTGAGGTCGAGGGGAACGAGTTCAAAGCTTTGAGCATCTGTGAGCGGCATTTCGGCGCCATCAATGCGCTTCACCAGGCGAACGCTGTAGGTTCCTGGGGCGACGATCGGACCGGAATCGTCTGGGCCGAACAGCGTCGGCTCAAACGGCGTCAGCGACACGGGGTCTGGGCCATCATGGTGCATATCCCATGCGATCCGGTGAACACCCGCCGTCGATGGAGCAGCCAGGCGACGGATAACCGTGCCCCGATCGTCCATCACTTCAGCGATGACGGCTGGGGCCTCTTCACGATCCTCAGCCTTCAGATCTTCCCACGATGGATAAGGCGTATCGTCGCCTGCTTCGAGGCGCTCGGCCTCTTCGCTCAAACGCACATCGCGGCGCGTCTCGTAGCTATCTTTGAGATGGAAGGTGAAGACAGCCCCGTAATGCGGGTTCTCGGTGAAGTAGAAATTGTCGCCGAGCGAGCTTTGTGGGCCACCGGATGGTCCCCAGAGATCGCCTTCAACATAATGCCAGGCGTCTTTGACCGGGAAGAGCGTCGCTTCATCCTCGAGCGCCTCATCCTCCGCACGCAGAGGGGAGTAGTCATCAAGGATATAAATGCCGCGTCCGAAGGTGCCGACAACAAGATCGCTCTCCCGACGCTGCACTTCGAGATCACGGACGGAAATGGTCGGCAGGCTCGTCATCTTATGCCATTCATCGCCGCCATCGCGCGTGAAAAAGAGGCCGAGCTCTGTCCCGACAAAGAGGAGATCAGGGTCGACATGGTCCTCGGCGATGGTGTGCGCTGACCCCCAATCAGGAAGATCGCTTCCGATCTCTTTCCACGTTCGGCCACGATTGTCCGTACGGAACACGTAGGGCGCATAGTCACCTTTTTTGTGGTTATCGAACACCGCATAAGCGACATCAGGATCATGGACCGAGGTCACGATGTCCTCGACCAAGGCCATATCAGGCACCCCGTTGAAGAAGCTTTGGGAACTCCAACTCTCGCCACCATCTTGGCTGATGCTGATCACGCCATCGTCGGTACCAGCAAACAGGAGGCCGGCTTCCAACGTGCTTTCAGAAAAGGCGATAATCGAGCCATAGATCGAGGTGGAGTCGTTCTTCGCAATCGCGTCGACACTCCACACGCGGTCCATCACTTCAAGCTGGTTGCGATCAAGCTGGCGCGTGAGGTCAGGGCTGATCTTCACCCAACTATCACCGCGGTCTTCTGATTTGAAGACGAACTCTGACGCGTAATAGATCGTGTTCCGATCATGCGGGCTGATCAAGAGCGGCGTGTTCCAGTTGAACTTGTAAGCATCCTCACCCTCTTGGGCCATCGGAGCGATATAGATCCGCTCTTGGGTTCGGCGGTCATAACGCGCGAGGCCACCATACTGGTACTGGGTGTAGATAATATCAGGATCTTCGGGGTCGCTTTGCGGCTTGTAGCCGTCACCGCCTAGGATCAGGGTCCAATCACTGTTGGTGACCCCGTGCTTAACCGTCGTGCGTGATGGTCCGCACAGAGAATTGTTATCCTGCGTACCGCCGCAAACATTGTAGAACGGGAAGTCATTGTCTGGCGACGCACGGTAGAATTGCGTGAGCGGCAGGTTGTCCATGTGCCGCCACTTCTGTCCTCGGTCGTAGCTTTCATAGAGGCCACCATCGCCGCCAATGATCAGATGCTTTGTGTTGTTCGGATCAATCCAAAGCGCGTGGTCATCCACGTGGCGGGCATTGGTCGACAGCCGCGTGAAGGTCTTACCGCCATCTTCCGAGACTGAGCTGAAGGTATCCAGCGCGTAGATTCGCTCAGGGTTTTTGGGATCGACAACGATTTCGTTATAGTACTGAGGGCTTGTCGTCATGAAGGACGAGCGCTTTTCCCACTTGGTCCCGAAATTCTCTGTACGGTAAACGCCTTTGGTTTCGTCATCGGCCTCAACAATGGCGTAGACCATATTGGGGTTGGAAGGGGCCATGGCGAGGCCGATACGGCCAAGTTCACCACTTGGTGCCCCGCCTGATGCTTCGCGCCAGGTGTTGCCGCCGTCATCGGAGATATGGATACCGGAACCTGGACCGCCGTTGATCAGTGTCCAGACATGGCGGCGACGCTGGTAGCTCGACGCAATGATGCGATCAGGGTTGTCGGGGTGCACGACGAATTCGTTGATCCCTGTGTTCTCGTCGATCTCGAGAATCAGTCGCCAGGTCTCCCCGCCATCCGTCGTCTTATAAAGACCGCGATCGCCGCCGCTGTTCCAGAGCGGGCCTTGGGACGCGAGAAGGGCTGTGTTCGGATCTTCGGGATGGATCCAGATTTGGCTGATATGGCCTGAATTTTTGAGACCCACATGGCTCCACGTGTGGCCACCGTCATCGGACCGGTAGACCCCATCACCATTGGCGACGGAGCGTTGGGAATTGTTCTCACCCGAACCCGCATAAACGATGCTGGGGTTCGACGGCGCGATTTCCACCACGCCAAGCGCATAGGATCCGTAGTTATCGAAAACGGGCTTCCAGCTGATGCCGTTGTCTTCGGTCAGCCACATCCCGCCCGAAGCGGTGCTCACGAGATAATGATGGTTCCCGCCTGGCATCATCGCGATGTCGGAAATTCGCCCGCCAGTGATCCCAGGACCAAGCTCGCGCACAGGCAGTGAAGCGAATGGCGAGTCATCAGCCATAGCTCCGAAGCCGACCATCATGGCAGCGATGGACGTGGACAGGGACAAAAGTTTCATGAGGATTTTCCTTCCTGGCAGGATTGCCGGGCACATCATTCTGTTGGCCGAAAAACAATAAAACCAAACAAACGCAGTCGGCTAGATCTGAATACGTGCGGTTGCTGCTGTTTCTGGCCCACGCCAAAGACGGGCAAGAGCGGTAAGTGATAGAAGCGCGCATTGGCCGGCGAGTTCTTAATTCATTAGCACACGGCCGTTTCCGCATAAGGTGCTGAAAGCCTTAGGCTTGATAACGCCTCGCAATCACATGGACACGTGGTCAACCCCCTGTCGTCTTGACAGTTTTTATCTATTTTGTCAGAACCTACGTGACGAAACGGATGCAGCCCGCAACCCATGTCCACGACGGTGACAAGGTCCACGGAGAAGCGCGAAACGGTGTTCAGCGCAGCAGCCGACGTTTTTGCGCAATATGGCTTCCGCCGAACGTCGATGAATGACATCGCTCAAGCCGCAGGAATCTCTCGGCCTGCTCTGTATGTGCTTTTCGAGAACAAAGAAGACCTTTTCCGGCAGCTCGCATCGAACCGGCAAAACGAAGCGATTGGCGAGGCCCTCGCAATCCTGGAACAAGCAGCGCCGTTTACGGAGCGCTTCACCCAAGCCATCCTGGCTTATGAGCGCATCTTTTATGAGCCCATTGCAGGCTCACCGCATGCCGAAGAATTCATGGACACAACACTCGGGCTTGTGTCCGACGATATGCTGAAAAAGCATGATCGGCTCGTTTCCTACCTTTCGGATGTGATCGACGAGGCTGCTGGGCAAGGACAGGTGTCGCTTGGGCGAGCCGGAATGAAAACCAAAGCCTTCGTTGAGCTGCTGATGTCTTCAATCGTCGGCCAGAAAAAGGCCGCGACCTCTGTTCGGGATTTCCGGCAACGGGTCAAAAATGTGACGTCTGTCTTTTTGGCGTCCATCGCTTCGGGAGGAGTGGAATGATAACCCTCAATATCAATGGTGATCGAAAGACTGTCGACGCCGATCCGAGTACACCGCTTCTCTGGATTCTCCGGGAAGAGTTAGATCTCACAGGCACCAAGTTTGGTTGCGGCATTGCTCAATGTGGGGCGTGTACGGTGCTGATTGGCGGAACCGCCGCCAGAGCCTGCGTGATCCCCCTTTCCAACGTGAATGGCCGTGAGATCACGACGATTGAGGGTTTGGCGACCGACTCAGAAACCCCCCACCCGCTTCAAGAGGCATGGATTGAGCACCAAACGCCGCAATGCGGTTATTGCCAGTCAGGCCAATTGATGGCGGCGGCGGCTCTTTTGCGCCGAAACCCCAACCCCTCAGATGACGACATCAACCGGGCGATGGAGGGCAACATCTGCCGCTGCGGAATGTATGGCCGCATACGAACAGCCATTAAGACAGCAGCTGCACGGATGGCCGAGCAGAATGTCGCTCCTGCAGCGACGGAGGAGGTCACCGATGGGTAAGTGGACAAGACGCGCGTTCCTCTCAGCCGGGGTGATCACCGGCGGCGGCATTCTCGTGGGCGTGGCCATCAGGCCTGGTAACTTGGCCCACGGCATTGAAGACGAGGTCGCAGGCGAAGGCGAGACGCTCGTTCACGCCTACGTCAAGATCGATGCGGACAACGTCATCACTGCGATCGTCCCGCATAGTGAGATGGGACAAGGCGCCCAGACTGCGCTCGCTCAAATGCTTGCGGAGGAGCTGGACGCCGACTGGAGCAAGGTGAAAGTCGAAGAGGCGCCGCCGCTTCCTGAATACACTCACTATACGATCGGTCGAGGCTATCTGCTCGCGGGCGCAAACTTGCCCGATATCGTTGTTCCGAGTGTCGACGGTTTGATGATGCGCCTGGCTGACTCCATGGATCTCCAAGTGACAGGCGGCAGCATGAGCGTCCGCGTCACGGGAACCTATGGGATGCGTGTGGCTGGCGCCGCGACACGTGAAATGCTGCGCAAGGCCGCCGCGAAAGCATGGGGCGTCGACAAGGACGATGTCCGTACCGAGAACAGCATGCTGTTCCACGACGCGAGCGCGCAATCAGCGACCTATCTCGAGTTCGCTGAAGCTGCGGCGGCGATGAAGCCTTCCTATGTCCCCGAACTGAAGGAGGCCAAAGACTTCAAGATCATGGGTCAGCCGATGCAGCGGTTTGACATCCCTCCCAAAGTGGATGGCACGGCACAATTCGCATTGGATGTCCGCGTGCCCAATATGGTCTATGCGACCGTTCAACGCTCACCCATCTTTGGTGGGCAAATTGGCAGCCTGGACGACACCGCTGCGCGCGCTGTGAAAGGCGTTCTGGATGTCGTCCGCCTACCGTCTATTGCTCATGAAGCTTTTATCGGCGATTTTGCGTCAGATGAATCTGTCGCCGTCGTCGCCGAAGGATATTGGCAAGCCAGTCGAGGCCTTCGATCGCTTGACGTGACATGGGATGGAAACGGCAATGAGACCGTCTCTTCCGCTTCGATCCGCGCTCGGCAGAACCAAGAGCTTGAAGAGGCCGTCGACCGCAAAGCCGATGTGGATACAGGTGACACTGACGATATCTTTGCCAGTGCCGAGACGGTTATCAATGCCGACTATAGCGTCCCCTATCTCGCGCATTCCTGCATGGAGCCTCTGAACGCCACCGCAGACGTCCGCGATGGCACGTGCGAAATCTGGGTGGGCTGTCAAAACCCCCTGGGCTTTAAACGCGCCATTGCCCTCGCCCTGGGCCTCAACGAAGAGGATGTCACACTGCACAACCTCTTCATGGGCGGCGGTTTTGGGCGAAAATCCAACGCCGACTGGGCCATCCAAGCCGCATTGATCTCTCGGTCCGTTGGCCGTCCGGTCCAACTGATTTGGTCACGCGAAGAAGATATGCGGCAGGACTTCTACCGGCCTGGACTGCCCAGCCGTTTCCGCGCTGCTCTTGGTCCTGATGGTTTTCCAGCGGCTTGGGAGAACACCTATGTCGGCAAGATGGAGCCGGTGGAAGCGCCTGTCGTCCCCTACGCCATCGGAGCCAAAAACATCGGCCATGTCCCGAGTGAAAGTTTTGTCCCACTTGGCGCGTGGCGCAGCGTTGATGAGTCTCAGCATGGTTTCTTCACGGAGTGCTTCATCGATGAATGCGCTGTAGCCGCCGGAGCTGATCCATTCGCTTATCGCGCCGCGCTTTTGAAAGACAAACCCCGACATCTCGCTGTTCTCGAGCGGGCGGCAAAAGAAGCTGGATGGGGCCAGCCGCTAGGCAAAGGCCGAGCGAGGGGGATCGCTCTTAAAGAGTCCTTCGGCAGTATCGTTGCCGAGGTGGCGGAGATCAGCATGGTCAATGGCGAGGTCGTCATTGATCGGATCGTTGTGGCAGCAGACCCCGGACTTGCGGTGAACCCTGACGGGTTTGCTGCACAGATGGAGTCAGGCGTGATCTACGGTCTGACGGCTGCGATCTATGGTGAGATCACGGTGGAGAACGGCGCGGTCGTGCAAAGCAACTTCCACGACTATCAAGCGCTGCGCATGTCGGCCTCTCCACCGATTGAAACCCATATCATCAACAGTGGCCACAAACCCGGCGGAGCGGGTGAGCCTGGCACACCGCCAGCAGCGCCAGCCCTTGCCAACGCAATCTTTGCGGCCACCGGCAAACGCATCCGGGAGCTACCGCTCCACAACCATATCCCCTTCTCCACGGGCTTCACGAGGGCAGCATCATGAAGTTTCCATTGATCACGACATTAGCGATCTCTGCACTGACCGTTTCGATGGCCTTTGCCACACAGAATGATGCCCCCGCCGAAACCGTGGATGAGGCTTTGTCAGTCGAAGGTGTGGAAGCGCTGGCCGCATGGGACAAGGTCTTCGAGGTCTTCTCTCATCCGCGATGCGCCAATTGCCATGTCCCAGCCGACAACAGGCCCCGTTGGTCCGGCCCAAGCTATGGCTTGGAAGAAGGAGAGTGGGCCTATCACGGGATGAATGTTGATGGCGGTATGAGCCGTGACGGGCGTGACAGCATGCCGTGTACGACCTGCCACGCGACATCCAACGCGGAACTTCCCCACGGACCACCAGGCGCGCCGCACTGGGCCCTTGCTCCCGTTGAGATGGTGTGGTGGCAGCAGTCCTCCAAACAAATTTGTGAACAGATCAAAGATCTTGATCGCAATGGCGGGCGGACACTTGAAGAGGTCGCCGACCATATCGACCACGACGCGCTGGTGCATTGGGGCTGGGAACCAGGCCCGGGTCGCGAGCCGGCGCCCTATTCGATCGAAGAAACTGTGGCCGCATTCATGAGCTGGGCGGAGGCCGGAGCGCCTTGCCCATCAGAGTGAGCGTGACGCGGACCCATCAGCTCGGTTGATATGCTGCGAACGTTCCTCGCTGATCCGATTGCCGGCCTTTCTGAGGCCGGCGGCGTCCTGGCTGTGACGACCGGCGTGGAGGGATCAGCCTATCGTCCTTTGGGAGCGTCGATGGCGTTTTTGCCTGATGGCCGACGCATTGGCTCTTTGTCATCAGGGTGCATCGAAGAAGCTCTCTCGCTTGAAGCTGATAAAGCGTGGACTGAGCAAAACTATCGAGAGGTCCGTTATGGGGAAGGCTCCCCATGGATCGATATTCAACTTCCCTGCGGCGCAGGTTTGGATATCAGTCTATGGCCTCTACGCGACTCTCAAGCGCTAGCGAATTCTTCTGCTCAGTTGTCTGAGCGCTACCCGCACAGCTTGCTCCTTCCTAAAGGCGGAGCGTCCGAGTCCTCCCGCACTGACCTTGCGCGAGCCCAATGGTCGCACGATGCGTTTGTCCTGCCTCGAGTCCCTTCCTTGAGGTTGCTCGCTATAGGTTCCGGACTTGAGACGATCATCTTTACCGAGATTGCTCGCCAGGCTGGATATGATGCCCAAGTCGCGACACCCGACCCGTTTGTCTCGGACAATATCGACGGCTCAGTTACCCTGCAAACCGACGTCTGGCCGCAAAGCCTAAAAGCGGACCCTCAAACGGCCATCGTCTTCTTTTTCCATGACCATGCGTTTGAACGTGCGCTCCTCCAATCAGCGCTGGAGAGCTCTGCGTTTTGGATCGGCGCGCAGGGGTCCCGAAAAAAACGCCAGCAGCGGTCGGAAGACCTGGCTGGGTCCGGGCTTTCGAACGAGACCATTGCCCGGCTTGCGCCTCGCTTCGGTTTGATCCCATCAGCGCGCGATCCGCAGACCCTGGCCATCTCCGTTCTCTCCGATGTGGTCGCAGCCTATAAGACGGCTTGGTTTGATCCATACTTTGGCGACACAGCCGGCGCGAAGACATGAGAGTTGGCCTCCTGCTCGCCGCCGGTTTGTCCGAGAGGTATGGTGCACGGAACAAATTGCTCGCATCCTATCGTAACCGTCCCTTGATCACTTACGCAGCCAATACGCTTCGCAAAATGACGCTCGACCACCTCATCGCCATTACGCCCAACGAAAGCATTGAGTTTCATCTCGACGACTTCGATATCGTCCGCAATGCGCGTCCAGAGGACGGCCAAGGAAGCTCCTTGGCCCTCGGGGCAGAGAGAGCACTTGAGCTGGGTACGGAGCGGCTTCTTGTCGTTTTAGCGGATATGCCATTTGTGACGACGGAGCACTGCGAGACTGTCCTTTCGAGGTGTCAGGATCATTCGCCATCGGCAAGTGCTCTCAATGGCCAAACCATGCCGCCAGCATGCTTTCCTCGATCGGCGATGACGCGGCTCGCGCAAAGCAGAGGCCCCCACGGCGCGCGCGATCTCCTCAGGAATCTCCCCGATAGCGCGCTTGTGCATGCCGATGCCAAAGTGCTTGCCGACTTTGACACCTCCGAGGATTTTTCGCGCTTCTAGGGCCTATTTCTGTTTTTATGTTTCTTTTCTGAGACATAGACCGTTCCCCAAAAAAGGATGCGGAAAATTCTTGAGCAGCTCTTGTATCGGGTAACCTACCTACTAGATGGTCTTTCACGAGACGACGAGAACGAAGCCGCTGCGCTGGTCCCCGCCGCCCCGCCAGTACCAGCGACGCTTTTCGGCACCCGAAGGACGCCGCCTCAACAACAAAGACAACTTGAAAGGACAACTCCATGTCACGCATCGCTACCCCCGCCACGATCGACGACGCCGCTGAGGCCGCACGTCCCCTCCTCAACAATGTCAAAGCCAGCCTGGGCTCAGTCCCCAACATGTTCCGCCTGATCTCCAACAGCCCAGCTGGTCTTGAGGGCTACCTGGGACTGAACACCGCGCTTGGGAAAGGCGATCTCGATCCTGCCATCCGTGAACGGATTGCCCTTGCACTGGCGAACGTCAATGGCTGTGACTACTGTAATGCGGCTCACACCTACCTTGGCAAGAACGTCGCTAAACTGAGTGATGATGAGATCAATTTGGCACGCCAAGGTCGCTCAGGTGATGCAAAAGCCGACGTCGCTGTGGCCTTTGCACGGAAAGTCGCCGTCGAGCGCGCCAATGTCTCTGATGCTGATGTCAAAGGCGTCCTTGAGGCAGGATTCACGGAAAGCGAACTTGTTGAAATCGTTCTCCACGTGGCGCTCAATACACTGACGAACTATATCAATGAGGTCTTCAGCACTGATGTTGATTTCCCTGCTGTTCCGGCAGCACACCGCGTGGCGGCCTAACCGAGCCAGCACCAAACAAGGGGGCGCAACAGCGCTCCCTTGTTCTTTCAACACCATGTTCAGGCCAAGCGGCTAGAAACGCTTCGAGATTTGGAACTCACCAGCTTATCCGTTGATGTCGCCAATGCTGCTACCTGCTTCGAACTTGAACTCGAGACCGGACTTATGACGATAGGCGAGGTTCCCCGCGAGCTCCAACTGTGTCTCAACGCCGTTACCTTCAATCGTAAAGGGGACAGGATTGTCGGATGCCAGGAACTGAGACGTCAGCGCGTTGTCCGTATCCCCAAAGTATTGCACTCCACCGATACGGTCTTGGAACTGAACGCTTTGGCTCAAGGGATAATCTAATTCTGTACCGAGACGGACTTGTGATCGGTTGCTTTCGACATCATCCGCAGCAAGGCCAAAGGACCAGCCCGATTCCAGTGTCACACTGATACAAGAGAAGAAAGAGATGCGGCCGCCGTCAAACTCGATATCGCTACCGCCCGTCTACTCCAACCGGCCAACCTGGATGTCGCCCCAAACTGCGAAACGCTCACTCGCGCCA
>CAWUIJ010000094.1:0-10668 GCA_963922235.1 uncultured Parvularcula sp.
GCAGGCTTTTTTCATGGGAGAGCCGAGATCATGATCGCACGCGTCGCATCCGCAATCTTCATGGCAGCTGTCATCGCCGCCATCCTGATTGTCGTCCCCAAACTATCGAAACCGGAAGACCCCACGCTTGCTCAAGCGCTCCAAGAAGAGAGCGTGTTGTTCGCTGCCATGGCCCAGTCGTATCCAGATGATTTTGCGAAGCTTGTGAACGACATGGAAACTGTGGCCGACCGGCCCACCGAAGTGACCCGCGTGTCCACTGAAGGGGTCACAGCCTTTCGGATGGCCCATGCAGGTGATCTTATGTCCGCGAGCGACGACGCTTTGCGCGCCTATGTGTCGTCCATGCACGACACGCACCGGGCGGTGAAAGAAACCTTCGGTATCGAACGCTGCAGCCAATATGCGGTCTTCGGAGCAGGTGCGCTTGGACCTTTTATCTCCAATCCAGAAATCTTGCCTTGGGTCAACGCGCAAGGGGCCGCCATGGTGGAGGCTTTCGCCAGTGCCGCGGGTCGTGACGCCCGACCTGAAGCGAGCGACGAGGATTGGGCTGCACTGATTGGTGAAGCCAACACAAGCGAACAAACCCAAGCCTATGTCGACCTGATCTCGGCGGCCGATAGCGAGGCAGAGCAGTACTGTGATGCGATGCTGTGGCTTCTCGAAACCATCGCCACCACCGATAGCACCGCCGCCGAGACGGTGCGCGCCAGCTTCACCAAGACAGTCTCTTCGTCCTAGGCCAACGGGCTCTGGACCAAACTCCCCGCCTCGCGCCATAACGTAGGCGTGCGACCGAGCCTACTTAATCCCCTCTTTGCGGACATCACCCAGCTTGATGGTGTGGGACCAAAGTCGGCTGCACTCATCCAAAAGGTGGCAGGCGGACGGATCATTGATCTGGCGCTGACCCTCCCCACGGGCGTGATCGATCGCAGCCACCGCCCACCCATTGGTGACACGCAGGATGGCGAGCACGCCACACTTCGCCTGCATGTCGACAGCCATGAGCCGCCGCCATCGGATCGCCCGCGCTCGCCCTACCGCATCCTGTGCTCAGACCCGACGGGGTTCATCCGGCTCGTCTTCTTCCGTGCCCACCGTGATTGGTTGGAGAAAACCTTGCCTGAAGGTGAGGAGCGCTTGGTCTCTGGTAAAGTCGAGCATTACGGCAACCAGCGTCAGATGGTGCATCCAGAAGCCATCGTCGATCCTGAGGCCGAAGGCGACCTGCCGCTGGCCGAGCCGACCTATCCCTTGACAGCTAGCCTCACGGCCAAGGTGATGAGAAAGGCCGTCTACGGTGCAGCGGCGCGTGTGCCCGACGTGCCCGAATGGCACCGGCCTGATATTCTGCAAAGAGAAGAATTCCCTAGCTTTGCCGATGCACTGCAAGGCATCCATCACCCCGAAAGCCGTCTCGATCTTTCCGTCGATAATCCGGCGAGGCGGCGCCTGGCCGCCGATGAGTTCTTAGCCAGTCAACTGGCCCTCGCCCTCACGCGGCAACGGCAGCGGAGCCAGGGAGGCCGGACGTTCAAAGCCAAGGGCGAGCTCGGGCAAAAGGCCCGCGCCGCCCTTCCTTTCGCCCTGACGGGAGACCAAGAAAAAGCACTAGCCCTGATCATTGATGATCTTGAGGCGGATCAGAAAATGGTGCGGTTGCTGCAGGGCGATGTGGGTTCGGGCAAGACCGTGGTCGGGCTTTTGGCGGCGCTCCATGTGATCGAGTCCGGCGCTCAAGCAGTGCTGATGGCGCCCACCGAAATCTTAGCGCGGCAGCACTTTGAGACGATGGAGCCACTGCTAGAAGCTGCGGGCATTTCCTCCGTCCTCCTCACAGGCCGCGATCAAGGCCAAGCCCGCAAGGCCAAAGTGAGGGCCATTGAAGAGGGCTTTGTCAGGCTTGCAGTTGGGACCCACGCCGTTTTCTCCGACGACGTGGTGTTTGACGACCTCGGCCTCGCCATTATCGATGAGCAGCACCGGTTCGGTGTGCAGCAGCGCTTGAAATTGCAGGAAAAAGGTCAAGGTACGGACGTTCTTGTGATGACCGCGACCCCCATCCCGCGGACACTCGCGCTGACAGCTTACGGCGATATGGATGTCTGCCAAATCCGTGAGAAGCCGCCAGGTCGCAAGCCGGTCGATACCCGCGCGATCCCCCTCGCCCGTCTTCACGACGTGGTCGAAGGAGTGGGCCGGGCCATCGCCAGCGGCGGGCAGGCCTATTGGGTCTGCCCCCTTGTCGAGGCCAACGATCAGTTTGCAGCAACCGCGGCTGAAGAGCGCTTCGCAGCGCTCAAACAGCGCTTCGGCGATGATGTCGCTTTGGTGCACGGAAAGATGAAGGCGCCTGAGAAAGATGCCGCCGTCACGCGCTTCTCCCAAGGGGACTGCAAGATCTTGGTCGCCACCACGGTGATCGAGGTCGGCGTCAATGCTCCGGATGCGACAGTCATTGTGATCGAGCATGCTGAGCGTTTTGGCCTTGCTCAGCTGCACCAGCTGCGCGGCCGTGTCGGGCGCGGGGACAAACCGGGCAGCTGCCTTCTTCTTTATGGCGGCGCCCCGGACGAGCTGTCAGAGACCACCAAAGCTCGGCTCAACATTTTGAGGACGTCCCAGGACGGTTTTGAAATCGCGGAAGAGGACCTGCGCCTTCGCGGTGCGGGGGATGCTCTGGGGACAGCGCAGTCGGGCTTCCCGCAGTTTCAAGTGGCCAGCCTTTCCGATCACGCGAGCCTTCTTGATACAGCTGTCGCCGATGCGAAGATGATCGTGCAGGACGATCCTGAATTGAAATCGGAACGGGGCGAAGCGCTTCGGCTGCTTCTCTATCTGTTCAGCCGGGACGATGCTGTTCGGCGCCTGCGATCAGGCTAACTGCCCGTTTCGACCTCGCGCTCATAGGCCTCGCGCATTTCCGCGTCGTCATTGTTCGCTTTCTTGCGCTTCAGAAAACGGAAAGCACCCGTCGCGGCTTCACCGTCAGCGTGCATCACCGCGGGCGGCTCCGGACTGAACTCTGGAGAGACGAGACCCGCCGAGAAGATCATCTTGGCCCCATCCTCGACTGACATGTTCAGGAGCCGGAGCGATGAACGCGGAACAAAGAGTAGAAAACCTGAGGTCGGGTTCGGCGTCGTCGGCACAAAGACGTTCGTCATGTCATCGCCAATGTCTCGCAGCACATGCTCTGTCTCGCCCTTGGTCCGGGTGACCACAAAGCAAAGCGTCCAGATCCCCTTGCGAGGATATTCAATCATCGCGACCTCTTGGAAGGACTGCTCCGATTGCTGGAGTGCCATTTCGAAGACGTTTTTGAAAAAGCCGTAGAGGTTCCGCACGACCGGCATTTGGTCGAGGAGCCCTTCACCGAAACCGATGAAAAACCGGCCGATAAAGTTCCGCGCCATAATCCCGAGAAGCGTCAGGAGCACCACAGTGAGAAGAACACCAACCCCTGGGATATAGAGCTCTGACCATTCTGGCGGCAGCCAAGCGTCAGGGATGTAGCTCTGCACCGTCCCATCGATCTGGGCCAATGGACCCGTGACAAGCCAGTAAATCACGGCGCCAGTAATCAAGAGCGGCGCGGCAATGACCACACCGGCCAGAAAGCTGTTTCGTAGGCTCGCGAATGGTCCTACCTTCCCAATTGGAAGGCCATGCCGTTCGCCGGTCTCTTTTTTCGCCATCGTCCCGTCCATCAGAGGGTCTCTCGCGCAGCGTGAAATTCCCTCGAGTGTTGCACGCAATCACTTAGCGTCGTGCTAAAGCTGACTAGCGCGCTTCTTGTTCATGGGAGAAAGATCAACCCATGCTGGTCTTCTTAAGGCTCCTCGCGGGCCTCATTATCGTTTTGGGCGGAGTCGCCGCTTTGTCTTGGTTTTATCAAGACGAAGTGGCCTTGTCGGTCATCAATCCCAACAAATCCTATGAGGCCTATGGTCCTCCGCTAGCGCCCGACTATGCCACGGCTGAGGACGCTTGGCTTGCTCGGGGTGTGGGAGAAGGCCCAGCTGACGTATTTTTCATCCACAACAATGTCTATCGCGGAGATGGCAATTGGAACGCGCCCTACAACCGGGACACACAATTGCCGTTCCTGCGTGACGTGCTGATCCCGCTCGAGGCTGGTCCTTTTGCTGAGCAGGGACGCCTTTGGGCGCCGCGCTACCGTCAAGCGACTCTCGCAGCGCGTTTTTCCCAAAAGCACCCGGGATTTGCCTCGCGCCAGACGGCCTACGACGACATCCTCGCGGCGTTTGATCTGTTCTTGCGAGAACGGGACGCGGACAAGCCGTTCATCGTGGCGGGCTATGGGGACGGCGCGCTCTTTGCCGGGCAGCTTTGGAATGATCGGATTGATCCCAATCCTGTGCTCAAGAACCGTCTCGCTGTGCTCTACGCTATTGGTCTTCCCCTTCCCGAACGGATGTTCTTCGAGGATGTCTGTCAGGGCTATGATGAACCGCGGTGCATGCTCGGGTTCGCCCCTGTCGATGCTCGGTTTGAAGCCTATCAGGAGCGCCTGCGATCACGGACGCTGACCCTCGCCAGTGATCAGCGGATCTATGCCTCGACATCAGACGGGACAGAGCTTTGCGCTCCGCCGCCTCTTCCGAGGAATATCACTGCCCTGCATATCAGCGAGGACGGCCCGGAAAACATCGCCTTTGATCTGGATGCTGCCTGCGAAAGTGGGCTGCTGATCGTGGAGCCGCCGGCGGATGCCAAGCTCCGTCCTCTGCGCTTTTACGGAAAGCAGTGGATGGCTGGCCGCACCAATCTCTTTTACGAGCCTCTGGCCGATGATGCCGAAGCACGGGTGATCGGTGCCCTGCGGCTTCTGGCGAAAGAAGCCAATACCGTCCCTCCACTGATGGAAGCAGAAGAGGTCGGCCGTTCAGAAATCAATAAGGTGCCGGAATAGGCCTAGAAGAGGCCGAAGAACCACTTCTTCTTGCGCCGCTTCCATGCGTCTTGGCGATCAGCTGCGTAAGAGAGGTAGTCGGACGGCCCGCGGCGGACGCGACGGTCGGTCGATGCAAGATCGGCAAACAGTTGCTGGTCCAGCGTGTCAGGAAGCGGCACAGGATCAGCGTCAAAGCTCATTTCCGGCTCACCGCGTCGGCGGGAGCGCTTCCCTTTCGCGACGATATCAGCGTGCAGAGCTTGGAAAGCTGCCTGGACAGCGTCGCTTTCACCGGTCGGCGTTTGGCCCTTCGGCGTGAACTCGGCCATGTCCTGGTCGAGGCTCTCCCGGCGTTCTGGGCGCGGAAGCCCCTCGATATCGACAGCGGTCAGATGAACGCTCGTCCGGTTCGAAAAATCGGTCCAAATTTGTTTGAGACGGTCAGCCATGATGATCTCCTCAAAGCTCCGCGCGCTCTTTGCCCATCACCAAACCTTCATTACGGGTGATCGTGGCAAGACTGATCGGTCCACCGACGGTTTCGATGGAATTCATCACCTTCTGTTGGAAGGAGTTGAGCTTGATCAGCGAGGCTGCGGTTTCGCCGAGCTCTTTCTTCGGCAGTGAACTGATGGCGCGCAGGATCGGCATCGTGTGCACCTGGTACTGGAACTGGTCGATCGACATGAAGAACGCACGCAGCGCGTTGGTCATGGAGCCTTCGGAATAATCTTGCATCAGGCGTGCGCGCTGCTCGTCATTAAGGCCAGGCGCCCGGCCAATCACATCGCCGACGAGGTGAGTCGACAGCTTCAGCGTCTCACCGAAGAGGAACATGCGCAGGTGCTGATCCATCCCCGTCAGGAAGGTTCGGATCATCCGGTCTTGGGCAAAAGGCTGAACCACCGGACCAGAGTCCGTGGTCATATCCTGCGAGCGATCCATCCGCTGCTTCACGCGCCCCATGACCACTGATGATGTCAGGTAGCTGCGCATGGACGGAAACTTGTCCGACCGGCCAAAGCCCGCGAACACGACACCCGTATAGTGCTCAAAGAAAGCGTCTTGCACCACGGAAAGCACAGCGATCTCGCGCAACCGGCCAACAGTCTCACTGCTGACGGACATGGTGCTGAATTCGTTCTTGAGAGAATTGATCAGACTGCCGATCAGCTCGTCAATCTCTGCACCATACCGGCGCATAATCTGGTCTTCAGTGCCTTGCGGGAAGCAATCGAGGCGACCCCGGGGTGAGCCGTCAAGGTTGGTCGTCAGGTCACCATGCAGCTCCGCCACCACATATTCAAACAGCGCAGAGACATGCTCGCGTGCACGGCCCTGGCCCGACCGTTGGAAGTGGTCGAGCTGGTGATCGAAATCTTGCGCAATGATCGAAAAGACCACAGCGACATGTTTGAAGAATTCCGTGTCCTGGTGGTCCTGGGGGAAGAGCTCAGGATTGTTCGACAGGAAGGAAATAAAGTCTTGGGCATGGGCGTCGAGGGAATCGAGCGAGCGGCCGTTGGCCTGCTCCCGATAGAGCGAGATCACCGTTTCCCACGGCGTGCTCATCAGCTCGGCATTGTTGTAGATCATGACCCCGATGGGCTGACCGGTCACAAGCGGAAACAGCTTATCCACCGACTGATAAGTCTTCAGATAATTCGCGCCGGAAATCGTCACCGCGCTGTCTGCCGCCATTGCGACAGCTTGCCTATTCATCAAGACGACTTCAGACGTCATACCCCACCTGATGTTCCCTAGCCCATCGACCGCGCGGAACAGCGCACCGGGGTTGGCTCCGGCGTCTGCCGCCCCAACTCCTTAAGCGATTGAGGGCCTTTGAACCAGTGGTGATAGGGACACGATTAACCACTGCCGCGTGAGGCAGTACCGAAAACCGAGGTTTTATGCTGACTGCGCTCCAATATTTCATCATTCCGCTGGCTTTGTTGTCCGTCGCGGTCGTTTTGGGTCTTGGCATCTTCTCGCTCGCCAAAGGCGGTGAGTTTTCGGCGAAAAACTCGAACAAACTCATGCGCTTGCGTGTGACGCTGCAGGCCTTAGCAGTCGCCCTTCTGATGCTTTTTGTGTGGCTTCTCGGCCGCGGCGGCGCGTGAGACCATGGTCACGCTGAACAAGATCTACACCCGCACCGGTGACGAAGGCACAACAGGCATTGTCAGCCTCAACCAGAAGCGCCTGCCCAAGACTCACGCCCGGATCGTGGCGATGGGCGAGGTTGATGAGCTGAATGCAGCCATCGGCGTCGCGCTGAGCCACGAGCTCGGTGACACGCTGCGCGGCCAGCTTTTGGCCATTCAGAACGATCTTTTTGATCTCGGCGCCGATCTCGCGACACCGGAAACCCTTCAAGGCGAGCTCAGACTGGACCCTTCACGGATTGAGCGGCTCGAAGAAGCGATTGATGGGATCAATGATGCGCTCCCGCCCTTGGAGAGCTTCATCCTCCCCTCGGGCCCCGGCGGCACCAGCGCGCTCCACATGGCCCGTGCCATTGCGCGCCGGGCAGAACGCTCTGTTTGGGCGCTGAAAGAGCTCGGCGATCCCGAGGGCGCGGTGTCAGAGCCTGTGCCGCTTTACCTCAACCGTCTGTCCGACTTCCTCTTTGTCGCTGCGCGAAAGGTCAGCCGTGACGCCGGTGGTGAAGTGCTCTGGGTGCCTGGCGCTGGCTCTGTCGACGCTTGAGCCCGCGCAGGCCCATCACGCCGAGGACGACGCTTCGTCAGGACAAAAGCACCCAGCCCTCCTAGGAAGATCGGTGCCGCAGGCGGGACCGGAACAGGATCCGCGCTGTCCATCTCAGTGGTCGGATACGCCGGCGTTCCTCCGCCTGTTTCACCTGGATGCCAAACTGTGGCGACTGTTCCGCTGAGCGGACCGCCCTTAGCCATGGCATAGAGGTTGGAGGCACCCGCATAGCTGACGCTGTGAGCTGTGCTGATCAGGCCGAGACTGTAGTCGAAACCGGCTTCGCCCATCTCAATGAGCTCAAGCTCTATCCCATCGATCAAGTCGAGAAGGTGATGATCAACCTCGATCTCCGGCACATATTTGGGCTTACACGGAAGACCTGGCGCTTTTTTTGGGGCCTCTGAAAGGGCCGCTTCCCACCGAGAAGGTTCGAAGAGCCGGAAGGCACGACCTCCCAATTCATGCCGAACCATTTCAAGTGGCTCAACGACTCTCCTCTGTGGGTGGCCATTGCGGCCAACGGCGCAGAGCGAAGGATCATGGGGCTGCTGAGGGATGAGCCCCCTGCTCTCTAGGCTCGCGGGCGCCGACTTCTGTTCAGCCCGTAGGCAGCGAATCCCGCACCGAAAAAAAGCGAGAATGCCCCCGGGACAGGAACTTCGTTCATATTCATATCCACACTGAAGTTATCGAAGGCGATGCCAAGATTGCCTCGACTTCTTTCTCCAGTCAGGACCACTTTATAGATGAGGCCGCTCAGGCCCGATGCACCAAACCTGGTGACAGCGCGGTCACCCGTTCCGGTATCGCCTGCTCGGATCGTCCTTGAAAAGAGCATCTCGTCGCCCATGCCAAGAACATCGATCTGAAAAATCTCAGGCCCATCGATATCGCCCAGATCAAAACTCAAGCCCTCAACACCCTCGGTGTATTCGATGGTGAGCTCCGTGTACCCGTCGTCAAACGCTGTTCCCAAAAAGAACTGGCCGAACGCATCAGCTGGATTGGGCGTATCGTGCGGCACAAAGCCATTGGTGGGCCCACCCACCTCAATGATTCTCAAGCCATCATTCGAGGTGAAAATGATTCCATATTCATCCTCGAACTCGGTACCCGCGACCGTAGCAAGATCGCCATTGGTTGTTCCAAAGTCTTCAAAATCGAGCATTTTCGCGTCGGCTGCCCCAGCAGCGAGCGTTACAGTCGACAAAAGCGTGGCAAGTCGCTTCATGGTTCTTCCCTCCGAGTTCCTGGGAAGATCCATCGCAATCCGCATTCCGCCGCGAAAAATGGCTTATTTGCTGGGTTTGCGGGCGTTAACCGACATCATGTTCGGCAAAATGCAAATGGCTTGATGCAGTTTGCCGAAGCCTCTTGCAAAGAAGCTTGGTGCGCGGCATGGCCCCGCGTTGCTTCTCATGAGCCGAGGGGTGTAGAGCCCCCCGCAACGCAAAATGTCTAACTCTAAGGAGACGCCATGAAGGTCCTCGTCCCCGTCAAGCGGGTGGTCGACTACAACGTGAAAGTGCGGGTGAAATCCGACAACACCGACGTCGACCTCGCCAATGTCAAAATGTCGATGAACCCCTTCGATGAGATTGCCGTCGAGGAAGCGGTTCGCCTGAAAGAGGCTGGCACCGCTGAAGAAGTGGTCGTGGTTTCGATCGGCCCTGAAAAAGCTCAGGACCAAATCCGCCAAGCCATGGCGATGGGTGCCGACCGCGGCATTCTTCTGACCGTCGATAGTGATGTGGAAAGCCTCGCCGTGGCGAAGCTTCTCCAGAAAGTCGTCGAGGAAGAGAGCCCAGAGCTCGTCGTGATGGGCAAGCAAGCCATCGACGATGACCGCAACCAAACCGGCCAAATGCTCGCAGCCCTTCTCGGCTGGCCACAGGGCACCTTCGCTTCGGAAGTGAAGAAAGAAGGCGACAAGCTGCACGTCACCCGTGAGATCGATGGTGGTCTTCAGACCGTGGCGCTCAACTTGCCAGCCGTTGTGACCTCCGACCTGCGCCTCAACGAGCCACGTTACGCTTCGCTGCCGAACATCATGAAGGCGAAGAAAAAGCCGCTCGATAAGAAAGCTGCCGCTGATTACGGCATCGATCTCGAGCCGCGCCTCACAAAACTCAAAGTCACAGAGCCTCCCCAGCGCGAAGCCGGCATCAAAGTCGAGAGCGTCGCAGAGCTGGTTGAGAAGCTCAAAAACGAAGCGGGAGTTATCTAATGGCTGTTCTCGTTATTGCTGATCACAACAATGAAGCGCTGAACGACGCTGTCTTTAAAGTCGTCTCAGCTGCCCAGAAAATCGGTGGCGACATTGATATCCTGGTCGCAGGTGAAAATGCCGGCGGCGTTGCCGAAGCCGCTTCGAAAGTCGCAGGCGTGCGCAAAGTTCTGCATGCAGATGATGCTAACTACGCAAAGCGCCTCGCCGAGCCGATGGCAGAACTCGTTCTTAGCCTTGCAGGCGATTACGACGCGATCGTCACGGCTGCCAGCACCGACGGCAAAAACTTCATGCCGCGCGTCGCTGCCAAGCTCGACGTGATGCAGATCTCTGCGATCACGGGCGTGGAAAGCGCGGACACATTTGTTCGCCCCATCTACGCAGGCAACGCGATGGCCACGGTGCAGTCGAAAGACGCCAAGAAGGTCATCACTGTTCAGCCCACCGCTTTTGACGCTGTCGGTAACGACGGTTCCGCTGCGGTGGAAACGATCGGTAACGGCGCGTTCCCTGGTGTTTCTGAATTCGTGGCCGAAGAGCTCACCAAGTCGGATCGCCCAGAACTCGCAAGCGCCAAGATCGTTGTGTCCGGTGGCCGTGCCCTTGGTTCGAACGAAGCCTTTGAAGAGTATATCTATCCGCTGGCTGACAAACTCGGCGCAGCGATTGGTGCTTCGCGGGCTGCTGTCGACGCTGGCTACATGCCGAACGACTATCAGGTTGGCCAAACCGGTAAGGTCGTGGCTCCTGAGCTTTACGTCGCTGTCGGCATTTCCGGCGCGATCCAGCACCTCGCTGG
>CAWUIJ010000095.1:0-10631 GCA_963922235.1 uncultured Parvularcula sp.
GCTCACGCGTCTGTGGCATTGGGCCGTCAGCGGCGTTCACCACGAGGATCGCGCCATCCATCTGCGCAGCACCAGTGATCATGTTCTTCACATAGTCAGCGTGACCTGGGCAGTCGACGTGCGCGTAGTGACGACCGTCTGTCTCGTACTCAACGTGCGCCGTCGAGATCGTGATACCGCGCTCACGCTCTTCTGGAGCGCCGTCGATTTCGTCATACGCTTTGAAGTCACCAAAATACTTGGTGATCGCTGCGGTCAGCGTTGTTTTGCCGTGGTCCACGTGGCCGATTGTGCCGATATTGGCGTGCGGCTTTGTGCGTTCAAACTTTTCCTTGGCCATTTTACTATCTCCGTCGTCTGACCGTTGTTACCCGGCGAGTTTCGCCTTGACTTCGTCCGCGACCGCAGTCGGTACGCGTTCGTAGTGATCGAATTGCATCGAATACTGAGCACGCCCTTGAGTGGCCGAGCGCAGATTATTCACATAACCAAACATGTTGGCGAGCGGCACCATGGCATTCACCACAGTTGCGTTGCCGCGAATCTCCTGCCCCTGGATCTGCCCACGGCGGGAGTTGAGGTCACCGATGACTGTTCCGGTATATTCGTCCGGGGTCACCACTTCAACCTTCATGACCGGCTCGAGGAGAGCCAAGCCAAGTTCCGATTTGTGCTCACGCATCGCACCGCGAGCAGCAATTTCAAATGCGAGCACCGATGAGTCGACGTCGTGGAAGGCACCGTCATAGAGATCGACCTTGAAGTCGAGGATCGGGAAGCCAACCAAGAGACCTGACTCCTGAACCTGCTTGAGGCCCTTTTCCACGCCAGGAATGTACTCTTTCGGGATCGAGCCGCCAACGATGGTATTGTCGAACACAAAACCTTCGCCCGCTTCCGCAGGACCGATTTTGAACTTGATCCGCGCGAACTGACCCGAACCACCCGACTGTTTCTTGTGGGTGTAATCGATATCGGCGTCGCGGGTGATCGTCTCTCGGTAGGCCACCTGCGGGGCACCCACGTTCGCTTCCACCTTGAACTCGCGCTTCATGCGATCAACCAGGATGTCGAGGTGAAGTTCACCCATACCCTTGATGATCGTCTGGCCGCTTTCTTCGTCCGTATGGACACGGAAAGACGGATCCTCAGCTGCGAGGCGGTTGAGCGCGATGCCCATCTTCTCTTGGTCGGCCTTGGTTTTCGGCTCGACAGCAAGCTCGATCACCGGCTCTGGGAATTCCATGCGCTCGAGGATCACTGGGCTCTGAGGAACACAGAGCGTATCACCTGTCGTCGTGTCCTTGAGGCCAGCGATGGCCACAATATCACCAGCAAACGCGCTCTTGATTTCTTCCTGGCTGTTCGAATGCATCAGGAGCATCCGGCCCACGCGCTCTTTCTTGCCCTTGACCGAGTTCATGAGCGACACGCCCTGCTCAAGGTTACCCGAGTAGATACGGCAGAAAGTCAGTGTTCCGACGAATGGGTCGTTCATGATCTTGAACGCGAGCATCGAAAGTGGCTCATCATCCGAAGACGGACGGGTCACCTCTTCGTCGCTATCAGGAAGAACGCCCTTAATAGCAGGAACGTCAACCGGCGACGGAAGGAAGTCGACCACAGCGTCGAGCAGCGGTTGAACACCTTTGTTTTTGAACGCCGTGCCACAAAGCACAGGGTGGAAGTCAACAGCAATCGTGCCCTTACGGATAAGCGCGCGGATCGTGTCGTTGTCCGGCATCTCACCCTCAAGGTAAGCTTCCATCGCCGCTTCATCGAGCTCAACGACCGTTTCGATCATTTGCTCACGGTATTCGGCGGCCTTGTCTTTCAGGTCGTCAGGAATTTCGACCCGGTCGAACGACGCACCGAGGGTCTCTTCATTCCAAACAATCGCGTCCATCTCGATGAGATCGACAACGCCTTTAAAATCACTTTCTTCGCCAATGGGCAGCTGAAGAACGACAGTCTTACAGCCGAGGCGATCGTGGATCGAATCCACGGAGGTGTAAAAGTTCGCACCCAGCTTATCCATCTTATTGATGAAGAACATGCGAGGCACTTGGTACTTGTCGCCTTGGCGCCAGACCGTTTCGGTCTGCGGCTCCACCCCGGCGTTACCGTCGAGGAGAGCCACAGCACCGTCGAGCACCCGCAATGAGCGCTCGACTTCAATAGTGAAGTCCACGTGGCCAGGGGTATCAATGATGTTCAGGCGACGCTTTTTGCCATCCCGGCCCGACCAGAATGTCGTTGTCGCAGCAGAGGTGATCGTGATCCCCCGCTCCTGCTCCTGCTCCATCCAGTCCATCGTTGCGGCCCCATCATGGACCTCGCCGATTTTGTAGGACTTGCCGGTGTAGTAGAGGATGCGCTCGGTCGTCGTGGTCTTGCCCGCATCAATGTGGGCCATGATCCCGAAGTTCCGGTAATCCTCAATGGCGTATTCGCGTGTCATCATTCAATCCTGACTAGGTGGTGTCTGCCCTGGTTAGGCTTCGCGACCGGAACCGACGACGTAAGTGACGGCGCCCATCTCGTCTTTCTCGACGATCACAGGAACTTCGTATGCTTCGCCGCATACGGTGTAGTTCCAATACTCAGCACGACGTGTTGTCGTCTCGAGGATCTCTTCGCCAGAAACACCGGTGAACATTGGAGCCTGGTAGCAAGCGTTGCCTTTGTTATCGCCCTTGAAGCCTTCAGCAGCAGAAGCACGTGCGTCAGCTTCAATGCTCATTGCCGTGGCGGCATCAGCAAGGGTCACAACTGAAAGACCAGCAACCATGATCGATTCAGCAACAAATGGCTCTGGAAGCTCTTCGACAACCGGCTCGGTTGCACAAGCAGCAAGAACGAGCGGGATAACCGCAAGAACGTGGAATTTTGACTTAAGCATGGACTGGATCTCCCTTTTACCAGCGATAGTGCGAGAAGGCCCGATTGGCCTCAGCCATCTTATGCGTATCTTCCCGCTTTTTGACAGCCGCGCCGCGATTTTGTGCGGCATCCATCAATTCGCCTGAAAGACGCTCAACCATCGTCGTCTCGTTACGCTTGCGCGCAGCGCCGATGATCCAGCGCATAGCCAGCGCCTGCTTACGGTCAGGACGAACCTCAACCGGAACCTGATAGGTCGCACCACCGACGCGGCGCGAGCGCACCTCGACGGCTGGATAGACGTTCTCGAGCGCGTCGCGGAAGGTGTCGACCGGCGGACGACGAAGCTTCTCTTCCATTCGCTCCATTGCGCCATAAACGATTTTCTCGGCGGCCGATTTTTTGCCGTCGAGCATCACGTAGTTCATGAACTTGGAAATCTGCAGATCGTGGAACTTTGGATCTGGGTCGATTGGCCGTTTCTCGGCGCGTCTTCTGCGTGACATCGTGAGAACCCTTACTTCGGACGCTTGGCGCCGTATTTCGAACGGCGCTGCTTGCGGTCTTTGACGCCTTGCGTGTCGAGCACGCCGCGCAGGATGTGATAACGAACACCAGGAAGGTCTTTCACCCGGCCACCACGGATCAGAACCACCGAGTGCTCCTGAAGGTTGTGGCCCTCACCTGGGATATAACTGATGACCTCGAAACCGTTGGTCAGACGGACTTTTGCCACCTTCCGAAGCGCCGAGTTCGGCTTCTTTGGAGTGGTGGTATAGACGCGGGTGCACACGCCCCGTTTCTGCGGGTTGCCCTGCAGGTGCGGAACCTTGTTGATCTTCCGCTTCGGGTTCCGCGGCTTGCGGATCAGCTGCTGAATCGTTGGCATAAAGCCCTTTTTCGTTCGTTCAAAATTCCAAAAACCGCAGGTGTTCGGCTGCCATAGAGAACTGCCGCGCCGAGCTTCAGCCCGCGCGGCCGAGAAAACCAACACTGACGGTGTGCCCAGGGTTGTTTCGGCAAAACCGACAGCGCCCCATCTGGCGTCGGGAGCGGCTAGCCGAGCCCTTCAAGGCCGTCAAGTCCTCGCTCAGCGTTACAATCGGATCTATCCATCGACACCAGGATTAGGGGCCTTTTAAACGGTCTTTAAAAGCCTTCGCTAGACTACCGTGATATTGACCGTCCGCTCAGGGGAACGCGATGAACTATCGATATGAGCTTGATGGACTTCGCGCTTTGGCGATTGCCCTAGTCTTAGTTTTTCACTTCGATCTCATTCCAATTGTGACGGGTGGGTTCACCGGCGTCGACGTGTTTTTCGTGTTATCCGGGTTCCTAATCACCAGCATCACCTGGCCAGTGCTTCGTGACGAATCGTTCTCCTTGCGAGACTTTTATTCAAAAAGGGTGAGGCGGCTTTTACCAGCATTGTTCACCACCGTCGGATTGACGATCCTTGCAGGTGCATTTTTGCTTCTGCCGACCAGCTACGAAAACCTGGCCACCCAAGGCATTGCCAGTGTTTTACAGGTCTCGAACTTGTTTTTTTGGAAAACACTCAATTATTTTGGTTTCCGGGCCGATGATACAATCTTACTCCACACATGGTCACTTGCGGTCGAAGCGCAGTTTTATCTTTTCTACCCTTTGTTCCTTTTATGGATTGGTAAAATCGTCCCGAGACGGGCGGTAACAGTACTCTGGGGCATGACCCTTGTGTCCCTGGCCATCAACATTTTCGCCGTCGGTTGGAAGCCTGAAGCGACCTTTTATCTTCCGCCTACCAGATTGTGGGAATTCACCGTCGGCGGTTTGATCGCACTTGGTGTCGGCCAGAACGTGCCGCACCGAATGAAATTTCCCTTAACAGCTTTGGGGCTGGGCCTCATAACTGCCGGCGCAATCATCATTGATAAAACACGACTATATCCGGGGGCATGGGCTCTGATACCTGTTCTCGGAACCGCGGCGATGATTATCGGGTTGTCCGGTTCAAGCCATTGGATAAAGCGAGCACTAACGGTGAGGCCTGTGCGATATGTTGGCTTCATCTCTTACTCACTTTATCTCGTTCACTGGCCGATCCTCGTCTTCGCCATCGACGCCAGCGACGAACCCCTAAATTACACAACGCGGGCCATACTCTGCGCGTTGTCAGTTGGCGTGGCCTCAGCGCTCTATAAGTTTGTCGAAACTCCTTTGCGCCGACCACGATCATCAAGAGGAGGTTTGTCTCCGGCAGTAGGGTATGCGCTCTCGATCACGATGATCGTGGGGCTTGGGATGGCCTTACAAATTTCTTCGGGTTGGCCACAGCGGTTCGACTCAACGACTCTTAAGTTTGCGAATGGAGCCAATGACCGATTCACTGACCAAATGTCATGCGAAGGCGACTTAAGAATCGAAGATCCGTGCCTCCTTGGAGACCCAGAGAAACCAGTGACCGTGCTTGTGATCGGCGACTCACACGCTCTGGCTGCTTACGGCGCTCTGGACCAAGTTCTTTCTGCGAGAGGGGAACGTGGTGTTCTTGTCTTTCAGCATGGATGTGCTCCGATCCTCAATGTACAGAGTTCTCGTCACAATACTATTTGTTCTCAACATAATGACACCATCATTCGGACGCATGCAAAGCGATTTCAATCGGTCTACGTCGCTTCAATTTTCCGACAATATTCAGAACCGGCATACAGTCCTACTGGCGAGAAGCTGAATCACGATCAGCTTGATAGCCAACTAATCGAGACATTTGACCTACTGAAACGTCACGAAATTCGAACCGTACTGATGCTTCCTGTGCCTATTCACACCGTGAATGTTCCGGATTTCTTAGCGCGTTCGCACCAAAAATTACCGTCTGATCGCTATCAAAAAGATATCGAGGACTATCGAACAGATAACTCCCGATTTCTCGCAGCAGTAGAACAGATCGAAGTCGACGAAATTCTATCTCCTGCCGATATTCTTTGCACGCCTTTATGTCCGCTCGCCTTCAATGGTTATGCTCTCTATTCGGATAACAATCACCTCAGCACCGCCGGATCAAGATTTCTAGGCTCACGCCTTGCGGAAAGCCCGGACCTTTAGACGCTAGGCGTTTAGCAGCCCCGAGTACAATAACGATCGCCCCACCGTTCTCGGTCAGTTCTTATACTCTAAAATTTGCCGGCGACCGCTCGCGGTCTCTCTGAGTGCCCGGAACACGCCCTGAGCTTCAGCCACATTGGTTAACATCAAATAGAGCGCATACCGGCCGGAACGCCGCGATTGTCCCTTCACCGCATGGCGAACCCTCAACAACTTGATCGGGTACATCGCCAACAGCAGGAGCCCCACCCAGGGCAACCCAGCAAAGATAGTCAAAAGGATGCAAGCCGGGATCGCCAAGCCCCAGAGAAGTGAACGGACCACCTCGCGCACATTGTAGCCCGAACGACCATGCTTCATCGCGCCAAGGGTGTAAGCATAACCAGACCGCACAGCCCTCTTCCACCACGCACCAAAGGTATGGATTGCCGCGTCGTGAAGCGTCATGTTGGCATCGAGTCGTTCGACCTTATAGCCTTCGCGGCGCAATCGCAGGCAAAGCTCAGGCTCTTCTCCCGCCATCATCATGGGGTCGAACCCACCCACCTTCTTGAAGGCAGGGATACGGTAGATGGCATCGCCGCCGACTGCTGCGGCCTCACCGACAAGGGTGTTCCATTCGTAGGCGCAGAGCTCGTTGTACCAGCTGGCCTCGACAAACCGCTCCCGACGCAGACCTGCGACTGCAGCAAGGGTTGGCTCTTCGTTCAACCGACCAAGACCAACACCAAGCCAGGCCTCGTCCAAGACGCAGTCGCCATCGATGAACTGCACATAGGTCTTCTCAGGATGATCCGTGAGAAGACGATCGAGACCTTCATTGCGGGCACGGGCAGCGGAAAAAGGTCGATCGGTTGCCAGCTGCACGACAGCGCAGCCTTGCTCCTCTGCCCATTCAGGGGATCCATCGGTCGAGCCTGAATCCACATAAACAATAGGAACATCAGACGGCAGCGAACCGATCGATGCCTTTAAGCGATCGCCCTCATTGCGGCCGATCACAACGATACCCAGACTGCTCAGCAAAACCTAGTCCCTAAGGATGCTTCTCTTCCATGCCTTTATGGCGCGGAAAGTTTGCAGATACGAAAACGGCGGGCCAAGGCCCGCCGTTTTGTTCTGTTACTCAGCCGCAGCGATATCGCCGCCGCCGGAGTTATCGGGGGCCGGAAGCGCTGCTGCTTCCCTGACCTCGCGCTCTTCAATGAGCTGTTGGTCACGTTTGTCAGCTTCGATCTGGTGCTTGGTCATCTGACCACCTGTACCCGCAGGGATCAGGCGACCGACGATGACGTTCTCTTTGAGGCCCTCAAGGGTGTCGACTTTACCCTGTACCGCAGCCTCAGTGAGGACGCGTGTCGTCTCTTGGAACGACGCCGCTGAGATGAAGCTTCGGGTCTGAAGGCTCGCCTTGGTGATACCAAGAAGAACCGGATCGCCCGTTGCAGGCTTGGAGCCGTTCTCTTCGAGCTGCGCGTTGACCTCGTCGAACTCCACCTTATCGACCTGCTCATCCTTGAGGAATGGGCTGTCGCCAGGATCTTTGACTTCGATCTTCTGCAGCATCTGGCGAACGATCACCTCGATGTGCTTGTCGTTAATCGGAACGCCCTGGAGGCGATAGACCTCCTGGATCTCGTTGATGAGATAGTCCGCAAGCGCCTCAATACCGAGCACGTCGAGAATGTCGTGCGGCGCTGGGTTACCGTCGAGAATGTACTCACCCTTGGCGATAAAGTCGCCCTCTTGAACCGCAAGGTGCTTGCCCTTGGGCACGAGATACTCGACCGGCTCAAGACTTTCATCGGTCGGAACAATCGAGAGACGACGTTTGTTCTTATAGTCGCGACCGAACTCAACCCGGCCATCGATTTCGGCGATGATCGCGTGATCCTTCGGACGGCGAGCTTCGAAGAGTTCAGCCACCCGCGGCAGACCACCGGTGATGTCTTTCGTCTTCGCGCCTTCGGTTGGGATCCGTGCGAGCACGTCGCCTGGGCCGACCTCAGCGCCATCTTCGACCGAGAGAATGGCTTCCACAGGAAGAAGCGTCCGCGCTTCCTGGCCGCTCTCGAGCTTGATGGGTTCGCCCTCGTCATCAACGATCAGGATCGCTGGACGGAGGTCACCGCCGCGAGGGTTCGAACGCCAGTCGGTGACAACGCGGCTCGCAAGACCTGTTTCTTCATCAGCAACCATCTGGACACTGACGCTCTCGACGAGATCTTCGTAGCGGACCTTACCCTTACCTTCGGTCATGATCGGCAAGGTGTAAGGGTCCCAGTCAGCGAGACGCTGCCCACGCTCTACGGTGTCGCCATCATCCACGCGCAGCTTGGTGCCGTAGATGACTTTGAACGAAGCAAGGTCCTGGCCGTCTTTGCCGCGGATCTTGATCAGTGTGTTCCGGCCCATGACCACAAGATCACCGGCGGAGTCTTTGGCGACGTTCCGGTTCTCAAGCTGGATTGTACCCTCGTGGCTGGCTTCGATCAGCGAGGTGTCACCCACCTGCGCTGTACCGCCGACGTGGAACGTCCGCATGGTAAGCTGTGTACCCGGCTCACCGATCGACTGAGCAGCGATGACGCCAACAGCTTCACCAACGTTCACAGGCTCACCGCGAGCAAGGTCACGGCCGTAGCACTTCGCACACACACCAATAGGTGTTTCGCACGTCAGCGGCGAGCGGACCTTCACCTTTTGGATGCCTGCTTTCTCGATGGCTTCCGCGGTCACCTCGTCGAGAAGCGAGCCGTCTTCGACCATCACTTCACCGCTGTCAGGGTCGACGATATCGCCAAGCGTTGTCCGGCCGAGGAGACGTTCAGACAGAGCAAGGACGATTTCACCAGAGTCGACAATCGCCTCGAGCGTGATGCCCTGGGTTGTACCGCAATCCTCTTCCTTGACGATGCAGTCCTGCGCCACGTCAACGAGACGACGTGTGAGGTAACCCGAGTTCGCGGTTTTGAGCGCGGTATCAGCGAGACCTTTCCGTGCACCGTGGGTCGAGTTGAAGTACTCAAGAACGGTGAGGCCTTCTTTAAAGTTCGACACGATCGGTGTCTCGATGATCTCACCCGACGGCTTGGCCATCAGGCCGCGCATCGCTGCGAGCTGACGCATCTGGGTTGGTGAACCCCGGGCGCCTGAGTGGCTCATCATGTAAACCGAGTTCGGCTCGAGCTGACGCTTCGTCTCCGGATCGAATTTCGTCGTCGAGATTTCTTTCATCATCTCTTCGGCGACACGGTCCGTACACTTCGCCCATGCATCGACGACCTTGTTGTACTTCTCACCGCGGGTAATGAGACCGTCAGCATATTGCTGCTCGTATTCCGAAGCGAGCGAGCGCGTTTCATCAACGATCCCGGCTTTTGTGTCCGGGATGACCATGTCGTCCTTACCGAACGAGATGCCAGCCTTACACGCCTCTTTGAAGCCGAGCTCCATGATATGGTCAGCGAAGATCACGGTCTTCTTCTGGCCACAGTGACGATAGACGGTGTCAATCAGACCCTGGATGGTCTTTTTACGGAGGAGCGTGTTCACCACATCAAAAGGAACGTTGTGGTCCTTTGGAAGAACCGACGCGACCTTCATCCGGCCAGGTGTCGTCTCCACCAGCTCCATGGTCTCATTGCCGTCAGCGTCCACCGAACGCCAAACTGCTTTGACCTTGGCGTGCAGGGTCACGGCGCCAGAATTCAAGGCGTGCTCAATCTCATCCACGTTGGAGAAGACCATGCCTTCGCCGGGCTCACCCTCTTTTTCGAGCGTGATGTAATAGAGGCCAAGAACGATATCCTGCGACGGCACGATGATCGGCTTACCGTTCGCTGGGCTGAGGATGTTGTTGGTCGACATCATCAGCACGCGGGCTTCGAGCTGCGCTTCGAGCGACAATGGCACGTGCACGGCCATTTGGTCGCCGTCGAAGTCAGCGTTGAAGGCTGTACAGACGAGTGGGTGCAGCTGGATCGCCTTACCTTCGATCAGCTTTGGCTCGAACGCCTGGATACCAAGACGGTGAAGCGTCGGCGCGCGGTTGAGCATGACCGGGTGCTCACGGATCACCTCATCGAGGATATCCCAGACCTCCGGCCGCTCCTTCTCCACGAGCTTCTTCGCCTGTTTCACCGTGGCGGAGAGGCCCATCGCGTCGAGGCGCGAATAGATGAATGGCTTGAAGAGCTCGAGCGCCATTTTCTTCGGTAGACCGCATTCGTGGAGTTTGAGGTCTGGCCCCACAACAATCACCGAACGACCGGAATAGTCAACGCGCTTACCAAGCAGGTTCTGACGGAACCGGCCTTGCTTACCTTTGAGCATGTCCGAGAGTGATTTCAGCGGACGCTTGTTCGTCCCTGTGATCACGCGGCCACGACGACCGTTGTCGAACAGGGCGTCCACGGACTCTTGAAGCATCCGCTTTTCGTTCCGCACAATGATGTCCGGCGCGCGAAGCTCGATAAGGCGCTTCAGGCGGTTGTTCCGGTTGATCACCCGGCGATAGAGATCGTTGAGGTCCGACGTCGCAAAGCGGCCACCATCGAGCGGCACCAGTGGGCGAAGCTCTGGCGGAATGACCGGAATAACAGTCATGATCATCCACTCAGGCTTGTTGCCCGACTGGATGAAGCTCTCGATGAGCT
>CAWUIJ010000096.1:0-10539 GCA_963922235.1 uncultured Parvularcula sp.
AATAGGCAAAGAAACACATGGCCGTCATCACCACATAGAGGCTGAAGACCGCAGCGGCTAAGTCATCGGCACCCGGAAGGATCTTATCTGATTTGTCAGAGCTTTCGAGACGGAAGAGCTGCATCCCCCCCACTGACAGAAAGGGCAGAACGGCGATCGCCATGATCACCACACCGATGCCGCCAAACCACTGCAGCATCGAGCGCCAGAGCAAAAATCCAGCAGGCTGATCATCAAGCCCCGTGACCACCGTCGCGCCCGTGGTTGTCAGCGCCGACATCGACTCAAAAAAAGCGTCGGTGACACTCATACCATCCGGGCCCAGCGCAAAAGGAACCGCTGCGCCAATCACAAGCGCCAGCCAACTGGCCGTGGTGATGAGAAAACCCTGCCGCGTTGAAATCCGCTCGACCTTGCCGCGGCAGGCAAGAGCCAGCCCGCCGCCGACGACGATCAGGATAATGGCCGATGCAAAAAAAACATGGGCGCTGGCCTGCGCAGCCATTCGGCCATCAAGCACATTGGCCAAAACCGGCAGGGCCATCGAAGCGCCAAGCACCGCGACGAACATGCCGATCACGAGAAAAACAGGACGGAAATCAGCCATCAGCCAGCCCCGTTAGGCGCAATCACCGACGGGCGAAAGCTTCCTCTCGTGCGATCAGAATGAGAGATAGTTGCCCGGATTGACGCTCTTGCCGTTCTGCCGGACCTCAAAATGGAGGTGATACCCTGACGCTCGCCCAGATTTACCGACCCGGCCAATGCGCTGACCACGCTTCACGCTGCGACCCTTGCGGGTATTGTACCCCGAAAGATGCGCGTAATAGGTGTGCTGCCCACCGCCATGGTCAATGATGAGGAGACGGCCAAAGCCCTTTTTTCGTCCGCGAAAAATCACTTTTCCCGCCTTCGCGGCCCGGACTTCCGTCCCGCGCGGGGCCGCAAGGTCCACACCGTGATGGAAACCGCTGCCACGTGGACCATAGCTCGACGAGAGTTTGCCACTGGGCACGGGGTCAACAAACACGTTGGGCGGCTTCGACGCACAAGCCGAAACCACGACCACAAAGGCCAAAGCCAAGAGTGGAGTGCGGAGAGACAAGAAACCGCTCATCTGTCAGTGCTCCCTAACCAAGCAACGCGATTGAAAGAATACCCGTTCAGAAGTTGGTGGGTGGTGAACGAAATCACATGTTAGCGGCGGTCCTATGACAATTTTGGAACTCCTGATCCTCGCGCTGATCCAAGGAATCACGGAATTCATCCCCGTCTCCTCATCCGCGCACCTGATTCTCCCCTCCGCATTGATCGATGGTTTCGAGGACCAAGGCGCGATGATCGACGTCGCAGCGCATGTCGGCACGCTCGCCGCAGTGATGGTCTATTTCCGCAAAGATGTTGGTGAGATGGTGATCGGACTCAAGGACTTCGCTGAGCAGCGGCCAAGCCCTGCGCGCCAACTCTTTGAAGTCCTTGTCATCGCAACGATCCCGATCCTGGTTGTCGGCGCCGCGATTGCCTTTTTTGGCCTCGCTGAGTTTCTGCGGAACCCTGTGATCATTGGGATCGCCAGCATCGTCTTTGGCCTGGTGCTCTATGTCGCGGACAAACGACCTGAAACGGAAACAGGCAATGTCTCGTCGTCGCGCCAGGCACTTACGATTGGTTTGGCCCAATGTCTTGCGCTGATCCCCGGCACATCGCGGTCCGGGATCACCATCACAGCCAGCCGATATCTGGGATACACGCGCAAGGAAGCCGCGCGGTTTTCGATGCTGCTGGCAATCCCCACGATCTCCGCTTTTGGCCTCTACGCCTTGCTTGAGCTGATCAGCTCAGACGAACCAGGCGATCTCCTGGCCGGAGCGGTGATTGCCGCCCTTTCGTTCGTCGCAGCGATCATCACGATCTCACTGTTTTTGAAGGCCACCGAGCGCTTTTCATTCGCGCCTTTCGTCATATATCGGGTCGCACTGGGAGCGATTGTTCTCGCGCTTGTCACCTGACGGGCATTGTCGAGTGTCATCGTAGTGTTATCTTAGCACTCACAAGCCACAATTTGTGCTCTACTGGGTTTTGGTGGTGGGCCTTTGGGGGCCCTTAAGGAATTGTTCACCGGCTGGGTAAACCATTGAAGCGCTTCTGTTCTTGGACAGAACAGTGGCTTCATTCGGACCCTTTTGGTCGGAGGGAGGTCGATGATGACGATGGATATGGAAATCCCAACAGGGCGCGACTGTTATGTTCGCGAAGTCCTAGCCCGCGACGTCCGTGACGACATCGAGCGTGAACTCGATTCCAAATACGCTTTTGATGATGACAGCGTGCTTTACGCGCTCTGCGATGCTGATGGTGAGCGCATTGCGCTGATGAGTGATCGCGAGATTGCCTTTGCCGCTGCCCGCCAGCACGAAATGGTGCCGCACAGCGTTCACTAAGACAGAGAACAGCCTAGCTTAGGCCGCTTCAGCATCGCTTTCCGAAACAAGCGCCGCATAGGCCGCGTCGACATTGGTCGCGCCGCGCAACGATTCCAGCACACCGGGAGTCTTCAGCGTCCGGGCCACGCGTGACAGCGCTTTAAGATGATTGGCATTATCGGCATCAGGCGCAAGCAGCAGGAAAACGAGATCCACCGGATCGCCATCGACGGAATCAAACCCGATCCGGTCCCGCAAGCGAACGAACAAACCGCAGAGCTCATCCACCTCGACCCGGGCGTGAGGGATTGCAATCCCGCCGCCCACACCCGTGGTGCCAAGGCTTTCGCGGTCCATCAGCTTCTCGTGGACGATTTTGGGATCGAGCCCAAAGTCCTCAGCCGCCAGTTTGCCCAGCGTCTCAAGAATGGAACGCTTACAGCTCACCGCCACATCCAAATGGATGTGCTGGGGCTCAATGATCCCACGCAAGCTTTTTGCCATGCCGACACGTTCAACGCCGTCGAAACAGCGCCCTTTCTTCCAAGATCCCGTGGTTAGCAGGAAGGTCTGAACCAATCCCGCATAGACGGCCTCCTGCGAAAGGCGCGCCAACCCCGGTGTCCCTGCCCTGAGCGAGTGCCCATAGGCGCGCTTTAGGGAAAGGTCGAGACGTCTAAGATTACGCTTTGGAAGACGCTTCGATCCAACCGATGTTCCCGTCTTCCCGCCTGTGAACCACGCTAAGCGTGCCGTTGCCTGCGTTTCGGAACACAATCACGGGTGCCTCGGTCAGGTCGAGCTGCATGACAGCATCTGAGACGGTCATTTGTCGCACCGATGTTTCAGCCTCAGCGATCACCAAAGGTGCGTCCTCGGCCCCCTCGCCCGTGTCCTCAGGCTCGTCCGTCGCAACAGCGGCTTGAATGACATAGCTGTTGGCCAATTCAGCCGGCAGCGGGGTGCGATCTTTGGAATGGTGGTCTTTGAGGCGGCGTTTGTAGCGCCGGACGCGTTTCTCGAGCTTCTCCATCGCGTCATCAAACGCACCATAGGCGTCCTGGCTCTTGCCCGTCGCGGAGAGAAACACCCCAGAAGCCAAGTGCACCGTTGCTTCGGTCGATAGGAGGGAACCGTCCTTCCCAAAGTTCACGATCGCCTCGGCCCCGCGCTCAAAATATTTGTGCACGCGCGCATTGATGGTGTCGTGGACATGGGTTTGGAGGGCTTCTCCGAGATCGATGCCTTTTCCGGTGACTTGTACGTCCATAGAACCTCCTCGCTGCGAACCAGCGTTTGTCTTGGGTAGAGGTTCTACATCAGCTCAGCTTACGTATCTACAGGGCACGACGTGCCGCACGCTTACGTTCTACAGATGAAGGAATATCCAGACTTTGCCGATATTTAGCAATTGTGCGGCGCGCAATAGCGATGTCGACCTTGGCCAGCTCTTCCACCAGCTGATCATCCGAAAGCGGGGATGTCGGCTCTTCATTTCCGATCAGTTCTTTGATCAGATGGCGGACGCTTTCGGCTGAGTACTCCTGCTCACCATCCGCAGACGGAATGGCTGCTGTGAAAAAGTACTTCATCTCGAAGACGCCGCGCGGGGTGTGCATGTATTTGTTCGTGGTCACCCGGCTGACGGTGCTTTCGTGCATATCGATCGCCTCAGCCACCGTTTTCAGGTTGAGCGGGCGCAAGTGACGGATGCCATGGGCAAAAAACGCGTCCTGGTAGCTCACAATCGCGCTTGAGACCTTCAAGATCGTCCGTGCACGCTGATCCAAAGAACGGACAAGCCAGTTGGCGTCAGCAATCTGATTTTGCAAGAACGACTTGCTGTCATCGGATTGCTTCTCCGCGGAAAGCTCTGTGTAGTATGTTTCGTTGGCGATCACACGCGGCAGGGTTTCACTGTTCAGCTCGACTTTCCATCCGCCATCGTTGCTTTGTGCCACATAGACGTCAGGAACCACAACATGAACCGGGTCCGAACCATAGACGAGGCCGGGCTTAGGATTGAGGCGCTTGATCGCTGCCACGGCATGGCGCAGCTCACCATCGTCCATACCGGTGAGGCGCTTAAGCTCTGGGATCTTGTGGTTGCCTAAAAGCGTGAGGTTATCCAGGAACGCCTGCATTTGCGGGGAGAGCTCCCCTTGGTCCTCAAGCTGAATGCTCAAACACTCCGCAAGCGAACGAGCGCCCACGCCGGCTGGTTCAAAACTCTGGATGATGCGCAGCACCGCCTCAACATCGCTTTCAGCGCAGCCGAGGCGCGTGGCCACGCGATCAAGCGGCGTCTGGAGATAGCCACTGTCTTCGATCAGGTCGATCAAGTACCGGCCGATACCCAGCTGCACTTGATCACGTGTACTGATGAGGAGCTGCTCTTCCAGCACTTCGCGCAAGGTCAGCGCCTCACTGACATTCGCAGCGGCGTCGAAGTCTTCACCGCCGCCAAGCTGGCTCGCAGCTTCTCTGATCCGCTCTTTGGGAGCAGGCGGGCCGTCATCACTGCCATCAACGGGGCGCTCAGGGAGCGCATCGGCGGCGCCTTCTGACGAGGATTCTGATGAGGCTTCGGGTGCGGCTGGTGCCTCGCCTTCGGACGCTTCGCCCCGTTCAAGGAACGGGTTTTCGAGAAGCTTCTCTTCGACATAGGCCGCCAGTTCGAGATTCGAGAGCTGCAGCAGTTTAATCGCCTGCTGCAGTTGCGGCGTCATCGTCAGCTGCTGGCTTTGCCGTGCCTCAAGCCGGCCGGTCATGCTCATGCGCTCGAATCCCATCCAGTTCACCGCGGGCGGCCGAGATCTCGGCACCCCCATCCCGCGTGACTAGACGTTACGGACCATACGTTTCGCCTAAGTATACGCGGCGGACATCTTCGTTAGTGACCACACCTTCTGCGCTACCTTCGAAGAGAACTTCGCCTTGGTGGATCACGCTGGCCCGGTCGATAATATCGAGCGTATCTCGGACGTTATGGTCTGTGATCAGGACGCCGAGGCCTCGGTCACGGAGCTGGGAAACCAACTCCTTAATATCGGCAATGGCAAGGGGGTCGATCCCCGCAAACGGCTCATCAAGCAGCATAAAATCAGGGCTGGTGGCCAGCGCTCGCGCGATCTCGAGCCTGCGCCGTTCACCGCCCGACAGCGCTGTGGCCATGGATGCCCGCACGTGGGTGATGGAGAACTCTTCTAAGAGCTCTTCAACCACCTCTCGCCGCTTATGCTTTTCAGGCCAAGCCAGTTCCGCAACCGCCTCGATATTCTGCTCGACGGTGAGGCCGCGGAAAATCGAAGCCTCCTGAGGGAGATAGCCAAGACCAAGCCGCGCGCGTTGATACATCGGCAAGGCCGTCACGTCGTAGCCATCGATCGTGATCGAGCCACCATCCGCCTGGACCAGGCCCATCACCATGTAAAAGCACGTCGTCTTACCCGCGCCATTGGGCCCCAGGAGCCCGACAACCTCGCCCCGGTTCACCCGGAAATTCACGTGGTTCACCACCCGGCGGCGACGATAGGATTTCTGCAGATTCTCAGCCACCAAACCCAGGTTTTGGTTGGGGATTTTGGTTGCCTGCTCGGCATTGGCTGCGACGCTGCCTTCCATTAGCTGGCGTCCTGCCCCGCAAAGAGGCCGCGAACGCGCCCTCCCGGCTCAGTCGACATGACCATAGCGCCCGTGAGGGTGTTGTAGGTCAGCTTATCGGCCGTCGCGACCTGCGGGCCCTGGAGCACCACCACGCTGCCTGTCACCGTCAGCACGTTCTTCACGGATTCAAAAAAAGCGTAATCCCCCGCCAGCGCATCGCCCTGCACGTTGGCGTAGCGCACGTTCCCCGTGGCCTCGATGCTCTCGATCTCGCCGGTGTCTTCCGTGAGCCGGATCACCATGTTGTCGGCCGTCAGCACCACACCCGGTTGGGAGACGCGCACATCACCCTCGCCGACCCAGGTGAGACCAGCATCAGTGCGCTCAACCCGGGCTGCATCGATTTCTGAGGGTTTTGAGGAATCAAAGCCGACGCCGACCTGGGCCCAGGCTTGGCCCCAGCCAAGCGCTAGAACCAACAGAAGACGAACAGCACCCACAGCTCGTTACTCCTCTTTCGCCGTCGGCACCTTAGGCTCAAGGCGTATCTTCACGTCACCTTCGAGCACCAACCGGTCTTCGGTTTGATACACGGTCGCCTTATCAGCGCGAACGGTGCCTGTCTCGCCTTCACCATTGACCTCTGACGAGGACGTGACGACCTGGCTATCGAGGTCGATCTCCGCCGCATCCGTGGTGAGGATGAAGACGTCTCCGCCCTCGCTCTGCTGCTCAAGCTCCACATCGCGGGTCAGGTTCATGCGGCGCGCCGCACGGTCATAGATCCCGTCTTTGGAGCGAACGAGCACCGTGTCACCAGCCTCACTCAGCCGGCGCGCTTCGGGCTTATCGAGGCCTATGAGATCTGGGTTGGCTGCAGCACGGGTCGCGGCATTGGCTGCCACCTCAAAAGGCTGACCATCGAGATCCTCGCCGAAATAACGGGGCCGCGCCAAGCTGGCTTGACCATCGATCACGTCGAGCGTCGAGAATTGCAGCAAGAAACCGCGATCAACGCGCGGCGGGGTCGCGCTCAGCGCAAAGGTCATGAGAAGCCCTGCTGCGAGCGCCGGTACGGCGAGCCTCAAACTGCGCACCCGTAAGCTGTGCCGCGCCACCCGCTCAGCCGCAGAGAATGCAGCCTCCTCAGATGACGGACGGTCCATGGGCTTGCGCACGGAAGCTCCTTTTTTAGTGTTATAATGCCCTAATTAGGCACAGTGGCACGTGTAACAAGCCGATAAAAGACGTGATCTATGGCCAGCGCGTTAAATTCTGCATCAACTGTGTGCAAAAATGTCCGTATCCGGCCATCCCATCAAATCAAGCGACGCGCGATGCGGTAGAAATTCAAAGCATTTCAATGCCATATCTGCACGCCCTTCGCGCTGCAAACGCTCGTCGAGCCAAATCTTAGCATCGTGCAAGTGAAGGACATCAGAAGCCGCATAGCTCTTTTGAGCGTCGGAAAGCGTCTCCGCCCCCCAATCTGACGATTGCTGTTGCTTTGACATGTCCACGCCAAGGGATTCTTTCAAAAGGTCCTTAAGCCCGTGCCGATCGGTGTAGGTGCGGGTCAGCTTGGATGCGATTTTGGTGCAGTAGATCGGTGTTGTTTCGGTCCCGAGCCATTTCTGGAACATCGCGATATCAAAGCGTGCGAAGTGGAAGATCTTAGTGACCGAAGGATCGCTGAGAAGCTGCGCCAGGCGAGGTGCCTGAAATGTCGAGCGGTCGATCTGCACCAGATGGGCATCGCCGTGCCCCAGGCTCAATTGCACCACACAGAGCCGGTCGCGATGCGGATGGAGGCCTAAGGTCTCGCTGTCCACAGCCACGCAAGCGTCCCGCGCACCGCTCCAATCGAAATCCTCTGGCAAATCGCCCTTATGCAGCTTGATCGACATCAGCCCTCCACGACAAAGCCGAAGCCCATTCACCTTCCGCCGCTTGGGGTCAAGTGGGGCTCGATCATCGAGCGCATATCCACCCGCGCTTTCAACCGCGTGGCCATGAAGTAAGTCCCGCCAAACTTGCGATGGAGAAAGATCATGATCGGGCTTGGGACGTGGACCGTCTCACGCTGGCGCATGCGCATGCCCACGTCCCGCATACGGATGACCAAATCAGAATCGGTGAAGTCATAGGCTCCCCGATGGGCGATGGGTTCCATGGTGAGATTGAAGAGTTCTGCCATCATCTCGTTCTGTTGGTTGTCGCCCTCGCTGCCGGCCAGCCCCATGCCTATGGCGGCGTCGAAGGCCCCGTCCCAATCTCTTTCGAGGCCTGCCCTCAGCAGCTGACGGTAGCCATTCGCGACATGCTCCGGCACTTCGCGCGTGGCGCCAAAATCGAGCAAAACAATCCGCCTACTGTCTGATTGATAGAAGTAGTTGCCGAAGTTTGGGTCCGTCTGCATGAGGCCGAACTCAAAGACCTCACGCACCACCAACTCCATCAGGAGTGTAGCGACACGGTCTCGTTCTTCTTGCGGAGCGTCGATAACGGTCTCGATCGGCTGCCCACGGACCAAGGACATGGCCAGGGTGTTTGACGTTGTGAACTCATCATAGGCCTCAGGAAGAACGAAGTCGCCGGAGCCTTTGAGGAACTCGCCAAAGCGCCGGAGGCACTGCGCCTCTCGCTCATAATCAGCCTCTTGGTGCAGCTGGACTTTCGCTTCATCAAGCATCGGCTTGATGTCTATGCCCTTGGGTATCAGCCGTGACACGCCCAAAATCGACATGACATTGTCGATATCACTATCGATGCTATCACGAACACCAGGGTACTGAATTTTGATCGCGAGATCTTTTCCATCTTTCGTCTGTGCACGATGGACTTGGCCGATTGACGCCGCCGCCATGGGGCGGACATCAAAGCGCCCAAAGCGGCGAAGCCATCCCTTCCCCCAAGCCTCATCCAAGACTTGGCGCAGCTGTTTTGCCGGCATCATCTCACCAGCGCTCTGAAGCCGCGCGAACACCTCAGTAAATTCCTTGGGGATCGCAGGATCATCCGCCATGGACATCAGCTGGCCGACTTTCATGGCCGCGCCACGGAGCCGGGCGAGTTGATCAGCGACCTTGGCTGCATTTTTGGGGGTGAGAAGCAGCTCCTCCATCGAAGGACGCTCGCCCTTGGCCACGCGCCTCGCACCATCGGCGATGACGCTCCCCGCAATCGACGTGGTCATCCCTCCCAGGCGCGCCATCCGGCCAAACCGGCCACTGGGCACCGTGGTGCCAAGATCATTGTCGTCGTCTTCAGCCATGCCTAACCGCCAATGCTCGCGAGGGAATTAGGGCTGATCGCGCCGCGGCCCAATGCGTCAGAAGCCCTCTGTCGCAAGCGGCAGCGAGTTTTACGCAGGACCCGGGCTGATCGCGGCGAGCTGAGCTAAGAGACCATCGGGCACTTCACGTGTCGATGCTGCGACCAACTCAGCGAGATGATGTTCACGCGTGGTGGCAGCGATGGCACCGTCCACAAAGGGCTGCGCCATGACATAGGCCAGTGCGAGCTCCGTTGCCGCCCATCCGGGCGTCTTATGCAAGACCTGCGCAGACGGCGCACGGGCTCGCGCCACCTGGGCTCGGTTCTTCACCAAGGCCCGCGCAATGGTCCAGACATCGGCCAAGGACGAAGGCCGGAAGAACCCCCGATTATAAAGGCCTTGCGCAAGGGGAGCGATGGCAATGGTCGTGAACCCCGCACGCTTCGCTTCCGTAAAGACCTGCGCATGATCCTTCGTCAGGATATTGTAGACACCCATCAGAACACTGAAGACTGGAGATCCGCCATTCGCCAGTTCGATCGCGCTGGCAAAAGCGCGAGTCTCTCCGCAAATTCCGAACCGGCGCACCTTGCCCTCCTTTTGAAGGGCTTCAAGGATGGGCGCTGTCTCTTGCACCTCTTGGGGCGTGGGGCCGTGGAGGTAGAGAAGATCGATCCGCTCACGCCCTAAACGGGTGAGGCTCGTCTCGACGTCGGACCGCATTCCGGCTTCGCTAAAGTCTTTGGAGTAACGACCCCGGCGATCCTGGCGTGTTCCAGTCTTTGTACTGATGAACCAATCTTTGCTGTCTTGGGTGCTTTGCATGATGCGCCCAAGGCGCTGCTCAGCGACACCCCGAGCATAAAAAGCCCCGGTGTCGAAATGGGCAATGCCTCGCTCAGACGCTTGCAGCACCAAACGGCGGGCATCAGCCTCAGAAAACCAAGGCATGCCCCACGCCCCTGCGCAGCCATAGCCAAGGCGCAACGTCGATCCAAAAAGCACGTGGTCAGCAGTCATGTCGCAAGGGTTATCATGGAAGCGGTGAGATGGCGCGTCTGGACGGAGAGAGTTCGAGCTCACCCCAAAGCCGCGACGGCGGCTCGACCGGTTAGGTCGCCCCATCGGAGGGCCTTTGGCCCGCGAGATTGAAAATGGCGCGCTTCGAAAGAGAAACGTCGAACGCGCAGCGCTCAAACAACGAGCGAAGGCGAGTGATAGCGCAAACGAAAA
>CAWUIJ010000097.1:0-10456 GCA_963922235.1 uncultured Parvularcula sp.
GGATCCAATGAAACCTGCTCCACCAGTCACCAAAATACGCATGAGCAAGTCCTCTTTCAGCCTTCGTAAGAGAAGAAAGACGGCAATTCCGAGAGCCGCGGATGCTTACGGTCTTTATCGGAAAGGACAGGTGCCTTGCCGCCGAGACCCCAGTCAATTCCGAGATCAGGATCGTCCCAAGCCAAACCACGATCAGCATTAGGGTCGTAGTAGCTGGTAACTTTGTACTGAACTTCCGTGTCAGGCGCGAGCGTTACAAAGGCATGGGCAAAGCCCACGGGCACCCAGAATTGCTCGCCGCCTTCGGCCGTCAGTTCAGCGGAGACATGCTGGCCAAATGTTGGCGAACCCACGCGGATATCGACGGCCACATCGAGGATCCGTCCAGCGGTGCATCTGACGAGCTTCCCTTGGGCAGAAGGAGCGATCTGAAAATGAAGACCGCGCAGCGTTCCCACCTCAGCGGAGAGGGAATGATTGTCCTGGACAAATGGCCCAGCGATGCCAGCCTCCGCATAGCGGTCAGCGCGAAAGGTCTCAGAAAAGAAGCCACGATTATCGCCGAACTTTTTCGGCCGAATCAGAATGACTTCAGGAATTGACTGTTGCTCAAACATGCAAAAGCTCCGCTAAGACCACCTAGGGCTTCCTCGTTAACGAAGAAACCCCAGCAATCAATCAGCGGAGCGATTTTTGCGTTAGTCGAAAGTCACGCCCGCTCTGTTATGAAGGCGATCGATCAGTTTTGAACCTAGCGCAGCACCTGGAGTCTGCACGCCGCCCTCGCCTTCAGGGATATCCTCGTTGAGGCAACGAGCCACCTCCGAGATAATCTTCGAGGTGGAGCCGTATCCCGGATCTTTGTCACCTTTAACCACAGACTCGAACCGCGCACCGTCTGAGCCAACAGCAACCAGCGCCAACTCGTAGAAACCAGTCTCACGCTCTTCTTTCGATGGGCCCTCACCCGGTTTCGGACCATCATCGCCGGACATGCTGTTGTCAGAGGCCATGGCTTCTGCGGCCTTTTGGCCATCATCGCCAGGGCCTGTGACGACCATCTCATCGTATTTCAGGCCTTCGCCGTGGCGGAAGCCCGTGAGAAAGTTGGTCCGGTGGACGTTTTTGGTGTTGATCGACGACATGATGAACGGTGCCAGCCACGTGTTTTCGTCTTCATCGAACCGCACGGAACGAAGGTCTGGCTGCTCAGGGCCGGCGAATTCTCCGCACAAGGAGAACGGATTCATGAGATCCTGCATCACCTGAGGATCGCTGAACGCCGCTTTCATCGTTGCTTTAAAGCTAGCTGCGGTTCCGCCAGAGAACGTCCCCTTCATCGCTTTGACAAGAAGCTTCACGCGTTCGGCTGGCTTGCCAGTCGCAGCGATAGCTTTGTCCTGGACGTGCCAGACACCAAGATCAGAAGGCACGGAGTCAAAGCCGCAGGAGAAGAGAATACGTGCACCTGAGGCCTTTGCGGCATCGTGCAACTCACGCACTTTCGCGGCCATCCAGGCTGGCTCACCGCAAAGATCTGCATAATCTGTGCCCGTATCGATACAAGCCTTGAGGAGTTTCTCTCCGTAGAGCTGATAAGGGCCTGTCAGTGTCAGAACGGTTTTGCAGCGCTCTGCCATCTCTTTCAGAGACGCTTCATCATCGGCATCAGCGATCACGATCGGCGTGTCGCCGAGGCCCATCTCATCGCGGACTTCTTCAAGCTTGGCTTGATTGCGGCCCGCCATAGCGAAACTCGGGGCGCCGCTCTTGCCCAGGTATTCAGCGACCAAACGGCCCGTGAAACCACTTGCGCCATAGACAATGGTATCGAATTCTTTGGCCATAATTCCTCCAGTTATACGTTGTCGTTAACCTTGCTTTGCGCAGCGAAGAGGCAAGGAGCAAGCGTCAATCGCTGCGCGCCACCTTGAGCCATGCGGCCTCGTCCCAGATCTCCAGGCCCAGCTCTTGCGCTTTCTTGCCTTTGGAGCCCGCGCCTTCGCCGGCGACGACAATGTCGGTCTTCTTGGAGACCGAGCTCACAACCCTCGCGCCAAGCCGGGCAGCGATGGCTTTGGCTTCATCACGGGTCATCTCGGACAGTCCGCCTGTAAAGACGATGCTTTTGCCGACCAAGGGCCCCTCTTCGGCCTTCTCTTCTGGCGCTTCGGGTTCGAGCTGCGCAAAAAGGCGCTCGAGCAGCGCGGCGCTCCGCTCATCCGCGAAAAAGCCTGTCAGCGCATCAGCGACTGTCTCGCCGAGACCATCAATACCGATGAGCTCTTCCCGGGCGGCGCTCGTCTCGTCCTGAAGTTTGGTACCGAGCTGCATGAACTCATCAGGCGTGGGATACCGATCGGCCAGGGTCGCTGCCGTCACCACCCCGATATGGCGGATGCCAAGAGCCGCAATCACACGGGCAAGTGGCCTGGTCCTGGCGCCCTCGATCGATGCAAAGAGGTTGTCCAAGGACTTTTGGTTGGTGACTTCTTTCGTCCAGGTCGGCACCTTGGTCTTGTACGTGACCTTCTTGTAGCTTCGAAGATCAGATGTACCAGGAGCATTGAACACACCATCCCGTTGGCGCGACGGCAGCGTGAAGATATCAGCAGGCTCGCGGATTATATGGCGGAGGAAAAGGTCTTCCACCTGCCTCTCGCCCAAGCCATCGATATCCATCGCGCCTTTGGAAACAAAGTGCTTGAGCTTCTCGAGGCTCTGGGCTGCGCAATTGAAGCCGCCCGTACAGCGGCGCACGACATCGCGCTCTCCCGTGCGGGGGTTCACCTCGCGAACGGCAGGCGAGCCGCAGACAGGACATTGCTCAGGAAACGGATAAGCCTTCGCGCCCTTTTTGCGCTTGGACATATCAACGCCGAGGATTTGCGGGATCACATCGCCCGCGCGCTGCACGGTGACCGTGTCGCCTTCGCGTGCATCGAGCCGCTCGATCTCATCCTGATTGTGAAGCGTTGCGTTGGAGACGACGACGCCGCCCACCGTGACTGGAGTCAAACGCGCGATGGGTGTGAGAGCGCCTGTCCGGCCGACCTGAATTTCGATCCGCTCAAGGACGGTTGTTGCTTTTTCTGCAGGGAATTTGTGGGCAATCGCCCAACGCGGCGCACGGCCAATAAAGCCGAGGCGCTCTTGATAATCGAGGCGGTTCACCTTGTAGACGACGCCGTCGATGTCATAATCAAGGCTCGCCCGCTGCGCTTCGATCTCGCGGTAGTGCGCCAATGCCTCTTCCGTGGACGCACATTTTTTAGCGAGCGGATTGGGCGGAAAACCTAGCTGTTCTAACGCTTCTGACTTGCCCGAAAAGGTCTCCGCGATGGCAGCTGACATTTCCCCCGTACCGTGGGTGAAGAAACGCAAAGGTCGGCTGGCTGTGACCGTGTGATCCTTCTGGCGCAAAGAGCCTGCAGCGGCGTTGCGGGGGTTCGCGAAGGTCTTTTCGCCCGCGCGCTCGAAGCCCTCGTTCATCTCAAGAAACGCCGTCTTGGAGATGTAGACCTCGCCGCGGACCTCAAGAACATCAGGGGCGTTTTTGACCGTCTCCGGAATATCACCAAGCGTCCGAAGGTTGCGCGTCACGTCTTCACCGACAGAACCATCACCGCGCGTGGCGCCGACGATCAACTTGCCCTTCTCGTACCGAAGGCTCGCCGAAAGACCATCGATCTTCGGCTCCGCCATAAGCTCAACCGGTTCATCATCATTCAGACCGAGGAACCGGCGCACCTTGGCAACAAAGTCGTGAACGTCTTCATCGGTAAACGCATTGTCGAGGGAGAGCATCGGCCGGGCATGCTGCACTTTGGCAAACCGGCCCGTCGGTGCTGAGCCCACTTTCTCCGAAGGGCTGTCCGACCTCTTGAGGTGGGGAAACTGTTCCTCTAACGTTTTATTCTCAGCACGGAGCGCATCATACTCCGCATCGGTCATGATCGGATCGGCGTCTTCGTACGCTCGATCCGCCTCGGCCATGGTTTGAGCGATCGCCTTGAGGCGTGCCTCGGCCGCCTTTTCGCTCAGGTTTTTGTCAGTCACTACGCAGCCTCACCGCGAATGTCAGCGCCTTCGGCCAGGAGTTTCCGCGAGGCCGCCCGCGCCTCTTCGGTAATGGTCGCGCCAGACAGCATACGTGCGATTTCCTCAATCCGATCATCATCAGATAGCTCTTGGACATCGGTGCGGACTTTGGTCTTCCCCGACTTGGCCACGCGGAAATGAGCTCGCGAGCGAGCCGCCACCTGGGGCGAGTGTGTCACGACCAGAGTCTGCGCATCCGATGCGATCTTGGCGAGCCGTTCGCCAATCGCATCGGCCACAGCGCCGCCCACCCCGCTATCGACCTCATCAAAGACGATGACGGACTTTTCGTCCTTGGCCGTAAGCACCGTCTTCAGGGCAAGGACGAAACGAGAAAGCTCACCTCCAGAGGCAATGACTTTCAGTGGACCAAAGGGCGCGCCGGGATTGGTGGACACCTCAAAGGCCACGCGATCAATTCCCGTTGGCGAAAGCTGATCCTTGTCTTGCTCCACAGCCACATGGAACTTGGCCTTATCGAGTTTGAGCGGCATCAGCTCGGCCATCACCGCTCTGGCAAACTTCGCCCCGGCCTTTTTGCGGCGTGCGGAAAGATCTTCGGCGGCAGAGAGATAGGCCAGTGCCTTTTGGCTTTCCTCTTTGCGAAGAGCTTCGAAATTGGCCTCGCCTTCATCGAGAAGAGACAACTGCCGCTCCACATCCTCCCGATAGGCATGGAGGGCGTCAGGCGCGCGGCCATATTTCCGCCCAGCTGCACGAAGTGCGAAGAGGCGTTCTTCCGTCTCCTCAAGCGCGGTCTCGTCCTGAACGAAAGTCTCAGCCGCATCGAGCAAGGCGCCGCGGGCTTCAGCGAATTCACTGAGCGCAGCATCGAGGCGCTGTGTTGCCAAGCGAAGAGGCTCGCCTGCGTCGGGATCAAGGCGCTCCGCAGCCCGATCAATACGGGCCGCAGCACCAGAGACTTTCGCTTCGAGGCCGTCGTCACCAAGAGCCGCGATCACCGACGACAAATCCTCGGACACCTTCTCAGCTGCCATAAGGTGGGCGCGGCGCTCGGCGAGCTCTGCCTCCTCGCCCGCTTGCGGGTTCAAGGTTTCGAGCTCCCCAGCCACGTGGCGGAGATAGTCCGCCTCCCGCTCAGCGGCTGCCTGTTCGGACTCCCGTTCTTCGATGTCGGCTCGCACCTGGCGAAGGGCTTCGAAGGCGATCGCCACACCCTCTCGACGGGATCCGAGGCCCGCGAAATCATCAAGCAGTGCACGGTGGACCGATTGATCCAGGAAGCCTTGGCTTTCATGCTGGCCGTGGACTTCGATCAGGCTCTCGCCCACCCGCCTCAGCGTAGCAACGGAGACCGTTTGATCATTGACAAAGGCGCGGGACTTACCATCAGCGCTCTGCACACGGCGCAAAATCACAAGGTCCTCATCTGCCGGGACGCCAGCATCCGCAAGGAGCTGCCAGACGGGATGCTGAGCAGATGCCTCAAAGACCGCTTGCACCATACCGCGATCAGCGCCCTGCCGGACCAGCCCCTTATCGGCCTTGCCGCCTGTTGCGAGCCCCAAACTGTCCAGAAGGATCGACTTGCCGGCCCCGGTTTCACCCGTCAGCGCGCTCAACCCACCGCCAAGGCGCAAAGTGAGCCGCTCAATCAAAACGATGTCCTGGATGGTGAGCTCGATCAGCATAACACTGGCGATGTTGATCGAAGTGCCGCGCCGGTCAAGCGCAGCGCGCCGAGTCCCGCTTCACGGTGCAAAAACAGCGTCTTCGTTCCATGTGGGTGCTTCAGGCGCGTCAGCGATTCGGCGGACGAGGCTTTCCGACAAGTCCCGGAATCGCGCTGCATCCTGCCACCGAATCGGCAAACTGACCTCATCGCTGGGGCGATGATAGTGCTGGTCCATAAAGGCATCGAAGCCGTCGCGTCCGTCCCCACTCATCCCGTTGAAGAGAAAGACGGAGGGCACGCCGCGCTGGACGAACCGGTAATGGTCGGATCGCACAAAGAGCGCCATGCTCGGCACAGGATCAGGTGTCGACGTGACACCCACCTCGGCAGCAGCCGCATCAAGCACAGGTTCGATTGAAGAGTACTGAACTCCAAAACCAATCACATCCGTGAACGGATAGGTCATGATCGGCATATCGATGTTCACATTGGCGACAATCCGGTAGCCTAAGGCATCAATCGTCGCCGCAAGATGCTCCGAACCCAGGAGCCCTGCTTCTTCAGCCGTCAAGGCAGCAAAGATCACTGTCCGCGCCGTGCCGCCCTGGCTTGAAAGCCGCTGCGCCACGTCCATGATGATCGATGCACCAAGAGCATTATCGAGCGCACCATTGAAGATATCATCAGCATTTTCGCTATCTCGGCGCACTAGGAAACCAGGATGACGTTGGCCCAGATGATCGAGATGCGCGGTGACGACAACAGCTTCGTCGATAAAATCAGGATCCTGGCCAGGCAGCACACCGATCACATTGAAAGCTTCGATCGGTTCCGCCGAAGCTGAAACGGAAAGCGACGCCCGCGCGTTGAGGTCGGTGCTTTGCGACTCTCCATCACGGACAGCATCAATGACCGCACCTCCGTCTGTTCCGGTGGTTGCAAGCAGCGCCATCAACAGACGGTTGCTCATCGCGGCTACCGGAATCGTTTCGTCAGCAGGCGTCTCAATAACAAGTGCGCCGCTCGAACCATTGCGGCGTAACCGTGTAAGACGGCCGACAGACCGCGGATTGGGCTCTGCGAAGAGAACACCCACGGCCCCTCGGCTTACAGCCAGCATTTTCTTGGTATCGAGCCGCTGAAAATGAAGGCGGGCTGACGAGTCGGTGATCGTCGGTGTGCCGGTCAAAACGACCGCGATTTTTCCTTGCACGTCCACGCCAGCATAATCGTCAAAGCCGAGCGATGGTGCCACGATACCGTGACCGACAAAGACCAAGTCTCCCGTCGCGGTCACAGGCTCACCCGATGATAGGCCGCCAAGTGGAGCAAAGAACGAAACATCCTCGTTCAGCTCCAGATTCTGCGGTGATCCGTTTACGGTAAGATCCAGAGATCCGGTGACACTTGCAGGGTCCACAGAGTAAAGCGGGACAGCTTGGCGATAACCGCCATGAGCGGGCACGAGCCCTGCCTCAATGAACGCAGCCGAAACATAGTCGGCAGCCTTTGCAAATCCGTCCGTTCCCGTCTCTCGGCCTCGCATATCGTCTGAGGCCAATACAGCAACATGTTGCTTCAGCGTGTCTCCCGACCCTGACGAGCTCAGGGGAGAGAAGCCTCCATTTTGCGCGCAAGCGCCAAGCACAAAGATTGCCGCCACGCCAAAGGCGGTCCAGGGGCGCATCCAATCGGCGGCAAGCAAGCGGCGGAACACGTTGGCAGACTCCCAAGTTGTGCCCGCTTAACGCGCCCCGCTCATCCTGTCCAAACGGCAAGCACCGCGACCCCTCGTCCTATCGCCGCGTCGAGCCGCCCGCCTATCTCTCTACCGCAAGGAGATCCCGTGAAACGAGACGGCAAGACAATCGCTAAGTCTAACCTTCCGCAGAAGCTTTGTAAGAGCTGTGGTCGCCCATTCACCTGGCGCAAGAAGTGGGAGCGGGTGTGGGACGACGTGCAATATTGCTCCGACCGTTGCCGGAACAAGCGATGAGGACGCCGCAATCATGCTGAGGAGTTTTCCAGAAGGAATGCGCGCCGCAGTCTGGGGCGCATCGGGCGGGATTGGCCAAGCCTTTGTGGAGCACCTGACGGCAACACCCCATGTCGGCGAGGTGGTGGCGATCTCTCGCCATCCGATCGAAGGCGCGCCTAAGGTCAGAGCCGTCAGCTACGACAGCTCAGACCCCAGCTCCATTGAGCAGGCTTCGGCATTGTCAGCTGAAAATGGCCCCCTTCACCTGATCATCGCGGCAACAGGAACACTGCATGCCGATGGTTATCAGCCCGAGAAAGCCCTTCGCCAATTGGACGCCGATGCCTTTCTCGCCGTGATGAAGGTCAACGCGCTGCTACCAGCTCTCATCGCTAAGGCTTCGGTCAACCACCTCGATAAGGAGCGCGGGGTCTTCACCGCTCTTTCAGCACGCGTGGGAAGCATCTCGGACAATCAGCTGGGGGGCTGGCATAGCTACAGAGCGTCAAAGGCAGCGCTGAATATGCTCCTCCGCAATGTCGCGATCGAAACGGCCAGGCGCAACAAGAATGCCGTGGTCATCGGGCTTCACCCAGGAACGGTGGACACAGACCTTTCAGCGCCATTCCAAGCCAATGTGCCGGAAGGTAAGCTCTTTACGCCGAGCTATTCAGCATCAAGAATGCTGGACGTCATTGACGGCTTGGGTCCCGAGGTCTCGGGACAGTGTTTCGATTACGCTGGCCTTCCGATACCATTCTAGTCCTTCGGCCCATGGCACATTCCGGCCAGCGATGATAAATCGTGCGCATGTGTGGACGATTTTCCCAACAGGCGACTTGGCAGGAGCTCAGAGATTACTACGCTCTGATCCCAAGCCAGCCAGCGCTTAACCTGGAACCGCGCTACAACATCGGACCTCGACAAAAGGCGGTGATCATTCGCTCAGGGGATGAGGGGCGTAGCGCTTCTCTCGCGACATTTGATCTCGTCCCATCATGGTGGAAAAAACCGCATGCAGAGAAAAAATATTCGAGCTTCAATGCAAAGTCTGAAACGGTCTCGGAACTGAAGACTTTCCAATCGGCATGGCTCAACAGTCAGCGTGCAATCCTGCCCATCGATGGATTTTTCGAATGGCCACAGCCTAAGCAAAAAGGCAGTGCGCCCTTCTTCATCACCCAAGCCGATGGCGGCCGGCTTCAACTCGCTGCACTTTGGTCATGCTGGATCAATCCCGAGACGGATCTACCAGAAGAGACATTCAGCATTCTGACCACGACACCTAACGCTGATATGAAGACGGTCCCCCATCATCGCTCGCCCGTGGTGCTATCAGAGAACCTGATCGACCCATGGTTCCGTGCGTCACCGGCCGACGCCCTATCACTGCTTCGCCCCCCCAGCGACGGAACGTTCCAATTCGTCAGGGTGTCATCCTACGTGAACACTGTCGGCCATGAGGGCCCACAGTGTATCGAGGCTCAGACATCGCTCTTTTGAAAGAAGGGATCCGGCGGGATTAAATGAGGGCCAGATGGTGCGCGTACCAAGGTTCGAACTTGGGACCCCTTCGATGTCAACGAAGTGCTCTACCACTGAGCTATACGCGCAAGGTCCATCGGAGCGGCAGCGCATAGCCGAGCCGCGGCCGTGGCTCAAGCCTTCATTTGTCCTCTTTTGGCGGGCGGTAGCGCATCAGCCCTTCTTGGACCGTGCTGGCAATCAAACGCCCGTCGCGACTGAAGATTTGTCCCGAGGAGTGCCCGCGGGATCCGGCTGACCAGCCGGAACGCATGGTGTGGAGGTGCCACTCGCCCATGTTCACGGGAGCGTGGAACCAGACGGCATGGTCGATGCTTGCAGAGCGCACACCCTGATCAGACCAATGCACACCATGGGGAAGCATCGCCGTGCCAAGAAGCGAGAAGTCGGACGAGTAAGCCAGAATAGCGCGGTGCAGGCCCTGCTCTTCCGGCGGCGGTCCATTGAACCGGAACCACACATGCTGTTCAGGCGCAGTGGGTTCGCCTCCAAAAACGTCAATTGATGTGCGGCGAAGATCGACGCCGCGCGGTCGCCGCATGAACCACCTAAAGATCTCAGGCAGATGGGTGAGCTCGTCAGCCAGTTCTGCGTCCGATTTCAGGTCCTCCGGCTGCGGAACATCAGGCATCTCGTCTTGATGGCTCAGCCCCTCCTCTTCCACGTGGAAGGAGGTGATCATGTTGAGAATTGTCTCGCCATTCTGCTGCGCAATCACGCGGCGGTTCGAAAAGCTACCGCCATCTCTGTCGCGCTCAACACGGTAGATGATCGGCAAAGCGTCATCGCCAGCCCGGACGAAATAGGCGTGGAGCGAATGCACACCGCGCTCCTTGGGAACTGTGCGTTCAGCCGCGGCGAGAGCCTGCCCGATCACCTGCCCTCCGAACACGCGTCCGCGCGCTTCAGGATCACGCGCACCGCGATAGAGGTTGATGTCGAGGGTCTCGAGATCAAACAGCGACAGCATGGTCTCGGCGGGTGTCATGGAACTGGTGGGCTGGGAAGGTTGGTCACTCATAGCCGCCACTTAGCGCCGTCCGCAGCGCTGGCGATAGAGCGCGTCCAAAGCAAGGTGAACGCTGGCGCGCGCGAATGGTTGCAGACGGCTTGTCCTCGACTCATATCGGACGAGGACAATGCGGAGGTTATCGATCCCATGAAATGGACCTGTGTCGCTCTCTTCGGGCTGCTCG
>CAWUIJ010000098.1:0-10421 GCA_963922235.1 uncultured Parvularcula sp.
GCATATCGGCTGACGACAATCCACCCCACCCGGCACGCTTGAGCGGAACAAAGGTGGCGCAAGTCTGCACCTCACGCGGCGCGGCCTCCTCATCGGTGGATGAGATCATGGTGAAAGGGCGAGACGGAAAGACACCAGGCGACAAGACATCTGACTGCTCACGCTTGGCCAGCGCGCCCATTGTCGTGCATCCGTCGGCGGTGGTGAAAAGGTCAGGATGACAGAGGGTGATGCCTGGCTCGACCGGCATCGTGTCATCAACCTTTGGCCCCGGTTCCTCGTCGCCGGTCGCAAAGTAACTCACGAGCGCACCCACGGCGGCGACGGTGGCGCCAGAGATCGCAAGACGCGGCAGGCCCACCGCCCGCAGCTGTTCTCTCAAGCGCGCCATGGCGTCCTCTTCCGACGAGGCCGTGTCGGCAACGTCTTCGCTCTCGCTGTCTTTGTTTTCGTCGGTCATAGCAGTCCGAGCTCCGCCAGTTCTGCCCTGATGGGGTGATCCTGCGCATCGCCCGCGTCAAGGTCAGGCGGCGCGTCCGCCACTTCGAGATAACGCCACCCCTGGAAAGCTTTTCGCGGAACCTGCGCCACCGAAATGCGCTCCGGTTCGAGCACGATGCAGCATTTCCGGCCTTCATGTGTCTGGAGCTCTTCGAGCCGGGCAATCCGTTGGCGGATCGTTACCAGGCCATTGATCACCCAGTAGAGCGAGCCGCCGTCGAGAAGCTCTGTCGACCTTTTCGGCGTCATCCGTGTCACGTGATGAACATAACCCTCAAGCGGCGTTCCTTTGTTCCGTTCAAAGACGGTCGCCTGCCAAGCCGCATGGCTTTCGAGTCCTGTTGCGCCTGCCGCAAGCTTGATGAGGTGAACGGTCATAGGGCGCTACTGTCCGCGGACGCGCGCCACCTCCTGTGCCCGCAATTTCTTCATGTTATGACGCGAGGCGCGCTTCGCGAGGATGTAGAAGAGGAAATAGCAAAGGCCGAGGCCAATCGAGAGAATCCACAACGGAAGATCCGTGACGAGTGGCGACAGGATCTGACGCGTCAGACCCAGCTGCTCCGCTATACCTGGCGCATACGAATCAAGCAGCAGCGCTCCGCCCATCAAGGTCAGGAGCACAGCGAGGACTGCGGCCAAAACCACACCCACGGTCACACCGATATCTTCGCGCTCTTCCGCCTTGGCAATGATCATCTTGGAGGGATCACCCATCAGAGCATGGCTCGCCGCATAAAGCGCAGAGAGGCGGCCTTCGATCTCGTCTTGCGTGAGGGCGCGTCCCTTGTCCCTCCGATAGCTATCGAAATCGACCAGCGGCGCATGGGTCACTTCACTTGGCGCGAGGACCTGACCGTCACACTCATCCGCAGGCGCCACTTCTGATGTGGGGATCACGAGCTCTGCGTCGGTTGGCATAAGGAACAATGACTTCTCAGCCGCCCGGCGACGCACGAGGCCGTCGAGCTTCATCAGCTTGCCGTCGACCCTTGCGCGGGTCCAACGCTCAAAAGCTTCCGCGGCGCCAAGCTTGTCGCCTTCATTGAGCTTTTTGAGAACCGTCGAGCGTTTGAAGTTGTCGGCACCGATGTTGAAAATAAACGACACGAGCGCGTCGTGCTCATTCTGGTTCAGCGGCGTGCGCACCGAATCGCGCAGCATTTTTTCGATCGGCCCCACATCGGCCATCAAAAGATTGGTGGCTTCGCGCTGGCTGACATCCTGCATCGGCCGCTGCGTTTGGTGGCCATAGCCAACGATATAAGTGCCATCACCACGGCGCTCATCCAGGCGCGGGGCCGAGGAGTAACCCTCGTACGCCTTGATCAGATTGAGACCTGTGTCTCCTGTCTGCATCCCGCCCCCACTTGCGCGTTTGGCCTTTTCGGGCCCCTTCACCCGCCCCATGTTGTTAACACGGGCAGACTTCGATGAATAGCGGATGGTTGCCTGACTGTTAACCTCTGGCGCGCGGTTCTTGGGTCAGATACGAGAAAATTAATCGGGGAGAGCGTGGTGACCAAATTTGTTCGCGCAATAGGCGCAATCTTTGTAGCCCTTGGCCTGATTGGCTTTGTGGCGCCGTCGTTGATTGCGCAGGACGCGACAAGCCGCGGAACCGTCTTGAGCCTTAAAGGCCCCGTCACACCGACCGCTGCGAATTATCTTGAGCGGGAAATTGGCGCCGCCTCGCTCCGCGGGGATGAGCTGGTGCTTCTCGAGATCGACACGCCGGGCGGACTTGTCACGTCTATGCAGTCAATTGTTCAAACCATTCTCGGCTCGGAAACGCCCGTGGTCACTTATGTCGGCCCGCAAGGCGCGCGATCAGCCAGCGCCGGGCTTTACATTATGTACGCGGCTCACGTCTCCGCGATGGCGCCAGCCACCAACACGGGATCCGCAACCCCGATTGAGCTCGGCGGCGGAGGCAGCAGCGAGCCGCTTTTCCCAGAACCCCCTGTCGATGAGCCCGAAACCGAAGACGGAAGGGCCGAGGCCGCTGACGAGGATACAGAAGAGACCACCACAGAAGACCCCGTCGATATCTCCAACGAGGCCTCGCTCCGCGGCAAAGTGATCGAGGACGCCGTCGCCTATATCAAAGGCCTCGCCGAACTGCGCGGCCGGAACGCCGAGTGGGCCGAAAAGGCTGTGCGGCCGCCCTCTGCGAGCATCACAGCGTCCGAAGCTCTCGAACTCGGCGTCATTGAGATCGTGGCGAAGAATCGCGGGGAGCTTCTTGAGATGCTCGATGGCCGCGAGGTCGAGGTCGCCAGCGGCACCAAGGTCCTGAACACGGCCAATGTGACGCTGGTCGAAACTGAACCCACCACGCTCGAGCTGATTCTCGGCTTTTTTGCCGATCCCAACGTCGCCGCGATCCTCTTCTCCCTCGGCACGCTCGGGATCACTGTGGAGCTTTGGAACCCAGGCTCGATCTTCCCCGGCGTCTTTGGCGCGATCTGCCTGCTCTTGGCCTTCTACAGCTTCCAGGTGCTGCCAGAGAACGGCCTCTTCCTCGCGGTGATCGGCCTTGGATTCTTGCTGATCATGCTTGAGGCATTTGTCGCCTCGGCGGGGCTCTCAGCGATTGCTGGCATGGCCCTTGTGGGTGTGGGGCTTTATTATCTGTTCCCCGATCAATTCCGGGTCAGTCTCTCCCTGATCTTCAGTTTCCTCGCAATCGCTGGCGTCCTCGTTGGCCTTCTTCTTTGGGAGATCGTCAAATCGAGAGGCCATGGCCCGCTGATCGGTAAGGAAGCCATCCGAAGCCGCGGCGGCCGGGTTGAAGAATGGGACGGCGAAGAAGGCTGGGTCATCGTCGACGGTGAGCGCTGGCGCGCCCGTTCAAAGCAACCTTTGCAGCCTGGTGATCCCGTCAAAGTGCAAGAGGTCGATGGCCTGGTCCTCGTTGTCCGTAAGGCCTCGGCGAAACAAGGCTTCCGCCTACCGATCAAACCAATGGAGACCCGATAATGGGCAGCTTAACCCTCCTCGTCCCGTTTCTCGCCATCATCGTCGTGCTCGCGCAGGCGATCTTCAAGATTTTGCGCGAGTATGAACGCGGCGTGATCTTCACCCTTGGTAAAGTGGGGCGGCGCGCCGCTGGACCAGGCATCGTGCTATTGATCCCTGTCATCCAGCAAATGCGAAAAGTCGATATGCGGACGATCGTGACTGACGTCCCGCCGCAGGACGTGATCTCAAAGGACAACGTCTCGGTCAACGTCAACGCTGTGATCTATTTCCGCGTCATCGATGCCGTGCGCGCTGTGGTTCAAGTTGAGAACTTCATGGAAGCGACCTCCCAGCTTGCTCAGACCACACTTCGTTCCGTGCTCGGCAAGCATGACCTCGACCAAATGCTGCAAGAGCGGGATAAGCTGAACAAAGACATTCAGCAGATCCTTGATGAGCAAACCGAAGCCTGGGGCATCAAGGTCGCGAATGTCGAAATCAAACGCGTCGACGTTGCTGAGTCCATGATCCGCGCGATCGCTCGTCAGGCCGAAGCCGAACGGGAACGGCGCGCGAAAGTCATCCTGGCTGAGGGTGAACAACAGGCCGCGGCCAAGCTTGCAGAAGCCGCCCAGGTCTTGTCGCAGCAAGAAGGCTCCATGCAGCTGCGTTACCTCAACACGCTGCAGGAGATCGCGGGCGATCAGACGAACACGATCGTTTTCCCCTTCGCGCCCGATGACGTGAAGAAGATGTTCCGAGGCCAATAAGCCTCAGACGGCGGAATAAAGCGGGATCGATAGGCCTTTCGCGACAACCCGAAGGCGGTCGCGGAAGGTGGCTTCAGTATCGTCCTCAAGCAGCGCATCAACCGCCGTGCGGAGGGATGCGCGATCGATATACCGAACCATGTCTTTGAGAGGCATCACTGCGCTGGCCGGAACAGACAGCCGGTCACAACCAATCGCGATCAGCGCAATCGCCATCAAAGGATCCGCCGCCTGCTCACCGCAATAAGAGACTGGCGTTCCATGCCGATGGCCCTTCTCGACCACGCGCTTGAGGAAGCTGATAAAATCAGCACTCAGATAATCATAGCGCGATGAGACGAGCTCGCTTTCGCGATCGGCTGCGAAGAAGAATTGCGCAAGGTCATTGCCGCCGATGGACAGGAAATCGGCTTCAGCCGCCAGTTTGTCGGCGCTCCAAGCGGCCGAGGGGATCTCCACCATCGCGCCCACCTCGAGAGACCGAGGCGATGCCTGCCCCAGCTTCTCAGAACGCTGGAGCTCTTTTTCAATGATCGACTGGGCCACCAAAAGCTCGTCCCTCGTGGTGACCAGGGGCAACAGAATACTCAATGGGCGCCCATCAGCCGCAGCCATCAGGGCACGAACTTGTGTCCGCAAAAGGCCCTCACGGTCGATCGCCATTCTAAGGCCACGCCAGCCCATGGCTGGGTTGGCTTCGAGCGGCCCGTGCATATAGCCAGCACGTTTGTCTGAGCCGAGGTCCGCCGTGCGAAAGACGACGCGTGCGTCCCCTGCCTCATCGAGCACAGAGCGATAGTATTCCGTCTGCTCCGTCACCGTCGGCAGTGTCCGGCCGACGAGGAACTGAAGTTCGGTTCGAAACAGGCCAACGCCCTCCGCACCCACCTCTTCCAAAAGGCCCAGGTCCATGACCAAGCCGGCATTCATCTCAATACCGACGGAAGCACCGTCCAGCGTAACGGCTGGCTCATCCTTGCGCTGGGCGAATTTGGCCAGCTGCTCGGTACGGATGCGTGCTTTTTCCTCGAAAGTTTCAATACCCTGCTGGGTGGGACGCAAGAAGACTTCGCCCGTTGCTCCGTCCACGATGATGTCATCACCAGCTTCAGCGCGGTCGATCACGCCGCCCACACCGCTCACCATCGGCAAACGCAGCGAGCGCGCCACAACAGCTGCATGGCTGTTCGATGAGGCTTCAGTCAGGACCACGCCGACGAGCTTGGAACGATCAAGCTCCAAGAGCTCAGCAGGACCCAAAGTCTCAGCCAGCACCACCGCATTGTCGGGTAGTTGGTGCTCTGTCTCTTCACCGCCCAGTGTCTTGAGCAGACGCCGCGAGAGGTCATCAAGATCATGCATCCGCTCACGGAGGTAAGGATCCGCAGCCTTCCGCATTTGCGAACGGTTTTCCGCCTGGACCTGCTCAACGGCCGCTTCAGCCGTGAGGCCCGCTAGAATTTTCTCTTCAATCCGGCGCGCCCAACCGCGATCATAGGCAAAGAGCCGGTAGACCTCGAGCACTTCGCGGCTGATATTGCTCAGTGCACGATCCTGGGCGATCATGTCGTCGACGGATTTTTGCAAGGTTGCGATGCCGTCAGACAGTTTTTTCTGCTCAGCCGCCAAATCGTCCGAGAAGACCTGCCTTGTCACCCTTTGGGGTTGCAGGAGATAGACTTGCCCCCTCACAACACCGGGAACAATCGCTGTTCCTAAGGCATGCTCAGGACCGTGAACGATTTCCTCGACATCGGCGACTTCGCGCTCGGACAAAAAGCGCTCTGATGAGATGATCTCAGCGAGGACGGTGGACACGAGCTGTGCCGCCTCGATCTCGTCCTCGGCATAGGCTCGCGTGGTTTGGTTCTGGATGGTCAGAACACCGATCACGCTTCCCGACCGAATGATCGGAACACCGAGGAAGGCGTTCATTTCTTCTTCGCCCGTCTCTTCGCGGAAGGCAAACTCAGGATGCTGACTGGCACGGCGCAGATTGATGGGCCGTCCCGTCCGGGCAACCAGGCCAACGAGACCTTCCGTCCAAGCAAGGCGCGTCTTGTGCACCGCATCTTTGCGCAGACCTTCCGTGGCCGTCAGCTCGAGCGCATCATCCGCCCGGCGCACATAGATGGAGCACACATCCGCCACCATGTTGCGCGCGATGGCTTCAACGAGATGGTCGAGACGCGTTTGCGCGTCCGACTCTTCGGCCATCACCTCGCGTAACTGCCGGAGCAGAACGCGCGGCGTCGGCGCCGTGCGGGGCGGAAGGTTCATGGCCCTATCCTTACGCTTTCGCGTCGCCGAGGCCAAATGCCTCGTGTAGGGCCCGAACGGCAAGCTCCGTGTACTCTGCAGCGATCAAGACACTGATTTTGATCTCTGATGTGGAAATGTTCTCGATATTGATCTGGCGTTCAGCCAGAACCTCAAAGGTCTTCGCTGCGACACCCGCGTGGCTTTTCATGCCGATACCGATCACCGAGACCTTGGCCACGTTCTGGTTGGCGATGAGCTCGTCATAGCCGAGGTCACTTTTTCGCTCGATGAGGATCTCCATCGCCCGCGCGCGATCTTTTTCGCTCAGGGTGAAGGACATGTTCGCTTCCGCACCCTGACGCGCAGGGCTCTGCACAATCATATCAATATTGATGGCCGCATCAGCAAGAATGCGGAAGATCAGCGCAGAGCGACCAGGAATATCAGGCACACCAAGAAGGCTGATCTTGGCTTCGCCAGTGGAAGGGACAACAGCGGTGACGACTTCTTGTTCCATGATTTCGTCCTCTCCGGTGATCAGTGTACCGTTATCGGTCTCACCGGGTTCAGCAAGCGAGCTCAAAACGCGGATGGGCACGCCGTAAGCCATGCCAAGACCAACGCTCCGAGTCTGGAGCACTTTGGCGCCCACCGATGCCATCTCGAGCATCTCTTCATAGCTCAGTATATCGCGGCGACGGGCGGTTGAGACGATGCGAGGGTCGGTGGTGTAGACCCCGTCAACATCCGTATAGATATCACATCGTGCAGCACCGAGCGCAGCCGCAAGAGCAACGGCGGTGGTGTCTGATCCGCCCCGGCCCAGGGTCGAGATCCGCTGCTCCGGCGTCAGGCCTTGGAAGCCAGCGACAACGGCCACTTCACCGCGATCCATTGCCGAAAGAAGGTGCTCCTGCGGGATATGCGTGATCTTGGCCGATCCGTGGGTGGTGTCCGTCTCGAGGCCGACTTGCCAGCCTTGGAAACTACGTGCCGGATAATCAGCGCGGCGAAGCGCGATCGCCAGGAGACCGGCCGTCACCTGCTCACCGCTGGCCACCACCGCGTCATAATCGGGATCGCGGCTGACATCGCCGCCGCCCAAACGCTCGGTCAGCTCGACCAGACGGTTGGTTTCCCCCGCCATCGCCGAGACCGTGACGCACACCTTGAAGCCCCCATCCCGCGCAGCCATGACGTGGCGCGCGACACGCTCGATCCGCTCGGCATCGCCGACGGATGTTCCGCCGAATTTCATGACGATGATGTCGTCACGGCGCGGGGCAAGATTAAGGGGCGCTGCGGCCAAGCTCACGGTTGGTTCCTTCACTTCAAACTGGAGGCCCCTAGCGGCCTTAGGTTGTCCCGGCAAGGCTCACGCTCGTGCCGACCTGCCGCGTTGGCAAAGGGGAGCCAAGGTCTTAGCTTTTGACCTGTAAGGGAGATCCCCATGGCAGACAGGCAGAGCAGCACCATCGACCCTGATGAGGTCGCAAAATTCCAGGCGATCGCCGCGGAATGGTGGGATCCGCTTGGCAAGTTCAAGCCGCTGCACAAGTTCAACCCCGTGCGCCTCGGACTGATCCGCGACGAGGTCTGCAGCCATTTTGACATCGACCGGTTTGAGAAAAAGCCCCTCGAGGGCCTACGGCTGCTCGACGTGGGCTGTGGCGGCGGCCTCGTGTCAGAGCCCATGGCGCGGCTGGGTGCGCAGGTGACGGGGATCGATGCTGCTGAGGGCAATGTGAAGACCGCATCGGTGCATGCGGAGCAATCGGGACTATCGATCGATTATCGGCACACCACGGTGGAAGATCTCCTCGCCAGCGGCGAAGAACCCTTCGACGTGGTGCTCAACCTTGAGGTTGTCGAGCACGTCGCCGATGTCGATCTCTTTTTGACGACTTCCGCGGATCTTGTGAGACCTGGCGGCATGATGGCAATGGCCACGCTCAACCGTACACTGAAGGCTGCAGCCACAGCCGTCTTTGCGGCTGAATACATATTGGGATGGCTCCCCCGCGGCACCCACGATCCCCGGAAGTTTGTGCGACCTCAGGAAGCTCGACACGCGATCGAGCGTGCGGGGATGAGGATCTCCAATGAAAGTGGCCTGACCTATCTTCCGCTGCTCGATAGCTGGCGTGTGGGCGATGACCTGTCCGTCAATTACATGATGTTTGCGGACAAGCCTGTTTCGTCTTAGCGCTCCGCAACGCGCATCTCCCATCCCCCCGCGCCTCGGGCCAGTGTTGCGGCAGGAGCCCGTGCGGCATTGTCCAAAGTGAGAAGAAAAGCCTGGCACTTCAGACTTTCACCTTGGAGTGTACGGAGAATAACGATCTCGGCGCGTTCGCATGCCATCGCTAAGCCGTCTGCCTTCTCGATAACGGCGATCTCACCACCTCCGGGAAGAGGTTGATAACATCCGTCATCATCGCATGTGGCCAACGTCTCTTGCGCGATCACATCAGGCTCAGCAGCGAGCGAGCGCAACCACACTTCCGCAGTGAACCGGTCACGACGTTTCGACAGGAGTGCCAACGCCGCGCCCTCGCCTTCGAGGCGCACGCCGACATTGCGCAGATCGCGGCTGATAAAGACGTCTGGCACCTGATGCTGGGCGGGAAAGAGCAAGGGCACAATCACCAGCCCCAGACCCGCTAATCTCCAGGGAGCGCGAAAAATCGCCAAGACAAAAAGCCCGCACACGCCGAAAAGAAAACCGCTAGGTGGTACAGAAGGCACAAGCTGCACAGCACCAGGAAGATTGGCTGTCCATGCCGCGATGCCAATCACCATCTCCACGCCCCGCCCCACCAAAGCGAACACCAATCCATCAAGCCCCAAAGGCATGACAAAGAGCGCCATGACGGCAGCCGGCATCACCGCCAACGTGATGATCGGCATAGCGAGCATATTGGCAAGAAGACCATAGCTAGCGAAACGGCCGAAGTGAAAAAGAGCAAAAGGCGCTGTCGCCAAACCAGCAACAAAGCTGGTCAGCGCCAGCCCGCCGATAAATCGCAGCGCCTTGATCAAGCCGCCTTGTTCATCCGAGCGCGGCAGTTTCTCTTCGATAAAGCTGAACGTGGCAATGAGGGCCACGACCGCGGCGAATGACATCTGAAAACCAGCGGAGATCACGGCTTCGGGACGCAGGATAATGATCACGAGAGCAGCGAGCGCGGCGTTGCGCAAACTGATACCGCGGCGATCGAAGAGGATCGCGAGGAACACAATCGAAGCCATGATGAACGCTCTTTGTGCCGACCATGCTCCGCCTGAGAGCAGGAGATAAAAGGCGCCGCCGCTCAACGCTCCCAATGCTGCCCATTTCTTGATGGGGAACCTCACGGCCAACACTTCAAACCGCGAGAGCACCCAGCGGATCGCAAAAAAGAGGAACCCGCATACGAGCCCCATGTGAAGGCCTGAGATTGCCAGAAGATGGGCCAGGCCAGCATCGCGAAGGTCCTCGACCACATCCTCTGGTATGCGCTCGCGCTTTCCCGTCACCAGGGCCGCTGTGACTGCGCCCTCGGGACCTCCGACCACGGATTCAATCCTGTCCGCAATCCGGTCACGAAGCCTTTCTATCGAGGCTTGAAGCCCCGTGCCGCCCCGCTCGATCACAGCGGGAGGCGCATAAGCAAAACCCGACCCGCCGATACGTTCGTAAAACATCGCCCGCGCGAAATCATAACCTCCCGGCATGGCTGGCCCCGGCGGCGGCGAGAGCGAGGCGCGGAGCTCAACCCTATCGCCTGGTGCCGCGTCACCAGGCTCCCCGCGCCACACCACGCGCACGCGATGGGGCGCGGCTTCGGCGCCCAGCCTGCTCATGCGCTCCACCCGGATCGTGTAGCCACGATCACGCTCTCGAAGCTCGATTTCTTCAAGCACACCGGTGACAGTCACAGG
>CAWUIJ010000099.1:0-10402 GCA_963922235.1 uncultured Parvularcula sp.
TCGAATGGGCGCATGCGGAAGGTCACGACGTCTCACTGATTGAAACCATGCCGCTCGGTGAAACAGGGGTTGAACGTTCGGACGCGTTTTTGTCGCTCACCGCTTGGCGTGAAGAGGCTGAACAGCGTTGGACGCTGAAGGATCTTTCCGACCGAACGGGCGGCCCTTCGCGTTATGTCAGGGTCGCAGAAACGGGCGGTAGGCTCGGATTCATCACGCCCCTGACCAACAATTTTTGCGCAGGCTGCAACCGTGTGCGCCTCACTTGCACCGGGCAGTTCTTCCCTTGTCTTGGTCAGGCCGACCAAGTCGATTTTCGCGGGATGATGCGTGACGGAATGGATGACGATGGTTTGCGCGCGGCTATCCGTGTGGCGATCAGTCAAAAGCCAGAGGCCCATGACTTTACCATCGCACCAGGACAGGCGCCTGCTCTCGACCGCCATATGAGCGTGACGGGAGGCTAAGACGTATGAAGATCGTCTTTCTCGGCCGGCTTGCGGAGCAGTTTGGAGCCTCTCATACGATCGAGCCGACGGAGTCCTGGACCGTGGCTGAGGCCATTTCGGCCTGCGCGGGCGATCAGGCTGATATGCTCACCGCACCGGGTATCAGCTATGTGCTCGATCATGAAATCGTCCGTATAGGAACGCCTTTGGCTGATGCGAAAGAGCTTGCCTTCCTACCGCCAGTTTCGGGCGGATGATGATTAAGATCGCGGTTGGACCTCAAGAGATTAATCCGGAAGCCGCGCTTTCGGCATTGCGCGTGTACGTGTCGCCCGGCGCAGGAGCTGTCACGAGCTTCACTGGCGTCATGCGCGATGAGAGTGGTGAAGCCTCTGCTCTGATTTTAGAGCACTATCCTGGCTACACCGAAGCCGAGATCCAGAAAATTGCTGATCGCGCCAGCGACCGGTTCGGGCTTCTCGGTCTAGTCGTGCACCACCGGATTGGGCGAATGGTTCCAGGCGAGGTGATCGTGTTTGTCGCTGCCGCCTCTGCTCACCGCCGCGAAGCATTCGAAGCCTGCGATTATGTGATGGACTACTTGAAATCGGCGGCGCCGCTTTGGAAGAAGGAAGAAGGTCCCAAGGGCGAGACGTGGATTGAACCCACCGATCGTGACAGGTCGGACCGGCAACGATGGGAAGACTGAACCATGGCAGGCATTGACGAGAGCCGCACCTTTTCCCCGATCGGGCTTGCGGTCCTAACGATCTCCGATACCAGGACGGAGGCGGACGATACCTCAGGAAACATCTTGGTGGAGCGGATCACATCAGCCGGTCACCATGTTGTCGCTCGTAACATCGTCCGTGATGAGAAAGAGACTGTCGCTGAGCAGGTCAAGGCTTGGGGCGCCGATCCTGAGATTGCTGCCATCATCACGACGGGCGGGACAGGCCTCACCGGGCGGGACGTCACGGTCGAAGCGGTGAAGCCGCTCTTTGATAAAGAGATCGATGGTTTCTCCGTGATCTTCCATATGGTCAGTTATGAGTCGGTCGGACTCTCCACACTGCAGTCCCGTGCTTGTGCCGGTGTGATGGGCGAGACCTTCGTTTTCTGTCTGCCGGGTTCGAACGGCGCGGTGAAAGATGGTTGGGACAAGGTGATCTCCGCGCAGCTCGATAGCCGCCATCGGCCATGCAACTTGATCGAAATCATCCCGAGGCTGACGGAATGAGCAAGCTTACGCATTTCAGCGATGATGGTCGGCCGCACATGGTCGATGTCGGTGACAAAGAAGCGACCGCTCGGCGCTCTGTCGCGTCTGGCACGGTCGCTATGGAACCCAGCACGCTCACGCTCTTGCAGGAAGGCGCTGCCAAGGGGGATGTCATCGGTGTTGCCACGCTTGCGGGCATCATGGGTTCCAAGCGGACAGCTGATTTGATCCCGCTTTGCCATCCCTTACCGCTCAACAAGGTGGACGTGGTGATTGAGCCTGACGTTGATCTTCCTGGTGTACGGATCAAAGTGACGGCCAAGACCCACGGCAAGACCGGTGTTGAGATGGAGGCGCTGACAGCTGTCACAGTTGCGGCGCTGACGGTCTATGACATGTTGAAGGCCGTCGACCGTTCCATGGTTTTAGGCGCGATCCAGCTTGAGGAAAAAGAGGGCGGAAAGAGCGGGGCTTGGGTCCGTTCCGATACTGACTAAGCGTTTAACTCTCGAGGAGAAGCACCTGGGCCTGCTCACCTTCCACTGCGGCCTCAGCGTTGGCCATCCGCCTGAGAAGCGCGTTCGAAGCTGCGAAAGGCGAGAGAAGGGCGGTGTCTTGCCGATCAGACACGCTGACCGATAACGATCCGTCGTCAGTATAATGAACCCGTGCACGCAAGAAGTTCTCGCGGTTACCATTTGGTCCAACCGGAGCTGAGAGCCGGGCGGTCGCGAGGTTGAGTGTCGGATTCGGACGACCCAAGAACGCGTTGATTGCTCCGTGCACGAAGATGTGGGCGCATGCAAATGCTGACGAAGGATTGCCTGGAAGTCCAAGAATCGTGGACGTCTCGTTGCGTCCAAACCAGACGGGTTTCCCTGGCTTCACCGCGACTTTCTCAAAGCTGAGGTCAAAGAGCTGCCGCCCCAATTGTTTCACAAGATCGTAGTCACCAACGGACGCCCCTCCAATGGGTATAATAAGATCCGCCTCCGCAGCCCGCTCAAACATCGCTTCAACCGCAGACTGACTGTCCCGAGCGACCCCAAGGTCCTCAACCTCTGCACCCCAGCTTTCAAGAAGCGGCTTGAGGCCACGGGTGATCGAGTTCACGACTTGGCCGAGAGCTGGGGTTTGGCCTGGCTCGACCAGCTCATCGCCATTGGCAAACAGCGCAATCTTCGGCTTTCTGACGAGCTCAACCTTTGTGATACCGGCTGATGCGAGCAGTGAAAGATCGAGCGGCGCTAAAACTGTGCCTTGGGAGAGCAGGGGGTCGCCTACAGAAAAGTCTGTACCCATTTGCCGGACGTTTCTTGGTTCCGTTTGTTCGGCCGTAAGCTGAATAATATCTTGGTCGCGTGACACCTCTTCTTGAATGATCACGTGATTGGCGCCGTCAGGAATGACGCTGCCGGTGAAGACGCGCACGGCGTCATCGCTTACGGTTCCCTGAAACGGTGTGCCAGCCGGAGCTTCTCCAATCACGTCGAATGTGGTGCCCAGACCAATGGGTGTTGTTAGCGATATCGCGTAGCCGTCCATGGCCGACATGCGTGCCGGGGGATGAGTGAGTTGAGCGACCGGCGCTGAAGCGAGTGTGCGTCCGACTGAACTCTCAACAGCGGCAGCTTCGTTCGGTAATGCGCTGATGCTTTCCGCAATAATACCCACCGCTTTGTCGACCGAAATCATTCCACGCTCCTGCCTATGGTCATGGCGTGATGTCACGGGCACTTAGGTGCATCAAGGTGGGTCCCTGAATCCCCAGATATCGATGCCAGTTCGGCGGGAGATTTGCCCTCGGCTGCGGCGCCCGTTCTGACTAACCCCTTTAAATGACGGTCTATTTTGGAAGATTTGTCTTGGATGCAGACAACATCTAAGGGAGTGGATTGGATATTGCATTGCGTTCGGTTGACCTTCTGATCGCTGCGAGGGGATAGCAATATGAGTTTTGGTATGACTGGCAGTGGAGACCAGGTGAGGGCCACATCGACGCAAGACGGTGGGCGTAACTCTTCTGATGGTCGCCATCTTCGTTCAGAGCGGAGTCGGCAAAAAATTGTCGATGCGCTGCATAGCTTGATCTGCGATGGAAATTTTGAGCCGTCCCAAGCAGAGGTTGCCGAACGGGCAAAAGTCAGTTTTCGGACTGTATCAAGGCACTTCGAGGATATGGACACGCTGTATCGCCACAGCATGAGACAGCTCCAGGCGGAGTTGTTCGATAAGTTCCTTGTACCCTTTAGCGCTTCTGACTGGCGTGGTCGGCTCGACGAAGCGATCGAGCGCCGTGCCGTTGCTTACGAGGTCTTCCGTCCGTTCCGCGTCGTCGTAAATCTGCGGAAGTACAGGTCCGAATTTATGCGGCATGTGAGCGACGACGTTCTGGTATTCGACGTGTCCGTCATTACAGCAATCCTACCGAAGGAAGTTCAGGAGGACACCGCGCTCACCTATGCGCTGGAGAACGCACTTTCGTTCGAAAGTTGGCTGCGACTTCGCGATAGTCGTAATCTCTCGGAAGAACAGGTCGTCGCCGTTCTTAAGCGAACTGCAAACAGTTTGCTCAGTTCCGTCGAATGCAAATGATTGTTTGATTGATCTTTGGTCAAGTAAAAACCCCCGCTATCGGCGGGGGTTTTGTTTTAGCAACGGCTCTCGGAGCTTTAGAACGTCTTACCGAGAGTGAAGCCCCAGGTTGGTTCTGCCTCAGGCGTCCCAATAACTTGGTTCGCATCAAGAGTGCCACTACCGGCACTCCGCATCGTTTCGTTATCCGTGATGTTGCGGCCCCAAACGCGAGCGGTCCAACCATTGTCCGTTGTGATGCCAACGGAAGCATTCAGTCGGCTGATCTCACGCTCAACTTCCAGGTTTGGATCCGTGACGAGATTGACCGGACTCGCATACTCGTAATCGAAGCGAACGAAACCTGCGAGTGTGTCGTTCAGAGGGAACGCATACCGACCTGTGACGACGATATTCGTTTCGTGAATATTGGGCGGCTCCGTACCGGAAATGTCACCAAACGGCGAAGAGGTGAACTCGTCGTATTCTGGATCCAGGAATGTGCCTGCAAAAGTAAAGTCGAGACCAGGGAGTGCAGACACTCCTGCTTCAACTTCAATACCTCGTACGGACAATTGTTCCGCATTGGCGAGAACGGTACCGCCAGATGCACCGCTCACGACAGATGTTTGGAAGTTCTCGATCGTCTGATCAAAGAACGTCAGGTAAAGGTAAGAAAGCTCACGTTGAGCTTTCATGCCGAACTCGTAAAGGAACGTCTCCTCTGGCCCCGCAAAGCGTGTACCTGGAAACGAGAATGGACGTGTAAGCAAACCCGCCTGCTGAAGCGCAGGAATGTCAGAGGTCGTAGCTCTCGACGTCCGGCTCAGGTCCCATGATGATGCTTTAAAGCCGGTTGAGGCGCTTGCAAAAAAGTTGATGATGTCAGTTGCGTCATACGAAAGACGAACCGACCAAGTGATGTCGTTATCGTCTGTCTCGCCATCTTCAACAGCGTTCGGAAAATTAACTTCCTCTGGCACGAAGAAGTTTTGGAACTCAACAAAATCCGCAAGCGGCGTAAAGGGTGTACCCATCGCCTGACCGAGGATCAGCGCTGAATCGAATGCCACTGCGTCTGCCGCCTGCGATGCTGCTCCCGCTTGGATCGCGGCAAATTGTGCCGGGTTCAGCGCAGCATATGTTCCGAGGGCAACAGGGTCTGTTGCGTCCACACCAACCAACGCCAGGCTTTCAGCGATAAGGAAGTTGGTCACAGAAATTGTAGTGACGTCGACCATATCAAGATCTTGGAATTGGTCGTCAGAAGCGAATGATCCTTGGACCTCTTTTTTATCCGAGGTGTAGTTGACACCTGCACTCACGGTGAGGCGATCGGTCACTTCGACATCAAAGTCAGCAAAAACCGAAATGGCTTCGTTGTCTTGCTCAAAAGCTTCCGACGTGCCTGTGCCTGGAACAAACAGTGATACGGACGGATCAGCTTGGGCGACAGCGGCAAAGAGGGCATCGCCCCCCTCGACATTGCTGAAGAAGATCGGTGCATCCTCACCGTAACTCAGGAACGACGATGTTTCTAAGCTCTCATTAAAGTAGAAAGTTCCAAGCAACCAGTTGAACCGATTTCTACCCGTTGAGGCGAGGCGGAATTCGTGTGTAAACGTATCAATATCAACTGTCTGCGGAAACTCAGCGAAAATAGCGGCGCTTGAAAAATCAGCGTCGAATTCATCGTCCCGCTCTTGCGACCGGAATGCCGTAATCGAGGTGAGTTCCATGTTAGAGAACTCTTGTATGATTTCTGTCGAGATGCCTTGGTTCTCAATGACTGAGCTTGGATCAGAGTTATAAAAGGCGAGGTTTTCCCCTTCACCAAACACGATATTGGCTCCGAGCCCCTGCACAATGGGTTGGACGAACTCTGCCCCCGACACATTGTTGATGATACAGCAAGTCTCATCGAGCTTATCAGCATCGACAATAGTCCGTATAGAAAGAGAGTTTGTTGGCTCCCAGAGCAGCTGACCACGAACCAACCAGCGATTGACTTCGTTCAGATCGTTTCCGGTTTCGAGGTTGGTCGCATAGCCGTTTGACCGGCGGTAGCTACCACCAATGCTGAACGCCAATTGATCATTAATCGGACCAGTAACGTCGCCGCGAACACCTGCGAGAGAATTGTTTCCTGCTGTGGCTTCAATGCTTCCACCAAACTCGAATTCCGGTTTTGCTGTCACGAAGCTGATCACACCAGCAGAAGCATTCTTGCCAAAAAGCGTCGATTGTGGACCGCGGAGCACTTCGATCCGCTCAACAGTGGGAATATCCGTAACGGATGCTGCTGCACGTGATCGGTACACGCCATCAACAAAGACGCCTACGGATGGCTCAACGCCAAGGCCCTGCGCACCGTTTCCGAAGCCGCGGATGGTGAAGGACACTGCGCCGGGGTTCTGTGCAACGGTGACCCGAAGCGATGGGACAAGGGACTGAAGATCCAAAAGGTCATAAATTTGAGCGTCTTCGATGACCTGATTGTCAACGACAGAGACCGAGACGGGGATCTCTTGCAGTGTCTGCTGCCGCTTCGTCGCCGTGACCGTGATGGTGTCGACACCGACCCCAAAATCCTCCTGGGCAAGAACACTTGTGGTGTGCGCTGCAGCACAAAGAGCAAAAATTGAGCATGACGAAGCTGCCAGCCGAGCTGAAATCATTTCTTATCCCTCCCAATCGCGCCCTATTCGTAGGGCCGCGTTACTTAATCGTTCTCTAAAACACCGCGAATCGCGCGTGTCCGGACGACCTGTTGGGAGATCAACATATGACCATTAAAAAGACAATAGATTCTGTCACATGATGCGCCAAAACAAGCAGTGACGCCCTTGACACTTGCTGCATCGCAGCAAGTCGAAGTCATCAGTTGCCTGTTTGTTGGTGTGCGCCCTTTTAAGAGGCAGCCTTAGATGTCGGCGGTAACAAGTTCGACCAAGCCAGCTTCTTCAAGAATATTCAAAGCTTTGGTTTGGTCCGAAGCAGAGAGAGCCGCGAATTCTTCTCGCGTCCAGCGCAGACACTTCCCTTGGTAAGGGAAGGAAGGTTGCCGCCAAAGTTTGCCGTCGATCTCTGTCTCAAACTCGCTTTGACCTGCTTGTAATGCCCGACCATTGGCCAAAATTTGTGGCATGTGTGTCCTTGCGGCCTCACGTAGCAAGCCCATCAATGTCTCGGGCACATCGTCTGACGAAATCCAGTCATCATCCGTTACCTCGATGCCGCAAAGGTCTTCGTTTCTCTCAACCCACGGGTAGACTCGCGGCGCCACCTCAAGAGTCAAATTCATCGGTGTAGGATCGAAGTGAGTCAGGCAGGTCAGTTGGCCCATCGCCGCAAAATCCGCAGAGCTCGGCCGATTGCCAAAGAAGAACTGATGCCCGGCCACGAGGTGGGCATCAAGGGCTTGAAGGAAGCGGGTATAACTCTCTTCAATCACCGAGCGAGTGGTGTCGTTCGATCCGACCACGTAAAGCCGACTGATCTGGCGTTCTGAAAAAGCCGTCTTGAACGACTGTAGCAATTCCGAAGACAGACCAACCATTTCGTAGAGTGGAAGCAATGTGCCAGCTTTGTCGATGTCGGCTTCGAAGGCCCAGCGGAAATGGAACATGCATCGGGTGAGCCACTCATCGCCGTAGTCCTCAAGAATATAATTGAGGAAGTTGATGACGGGGTCTGACGGTAAGACGCTGCGCCCTTCGTGCATCTTTTCGAGGCGGCGAATGATAGGCGTGGTGTCAGTGACAGCCTGCTCAACGCCTTCTTCGTCATCAAAGTAAAAAGTAGGAAGGAGAACGACTTTGGGCATTGGGAGCTTTTGAAAATCTGGATACCCCCATTGGATATCACGTCCGGGCATCCCAATGATAAACTGGTAGGGAATACGACGATACCTGAGCGTCGCAAGAGCTTTGCGGGTATAAGGGCTGCCGTGAAGGCCCTGCAGTTTGATCGGTGTGGTCGTTGTGGACATGAGAGGTCCTCCCAGCTTGTTTGATCCTTATCAGGATTCTTAAAGGCGGATGTCGCCGCCCTCGATGGTGGCTTTCACCTCTTCGGTGATCGCCGTCCAACTGTCCTCGCTCGGCTGCAAGAAGAACAGTTCTCCGTCGACTTTGCTCGGGTCAAAGCCTTCTTCTTTAAGCGTACTTTTTTTGTGCTTGAACGTACCAGTCACTTCCACTGCCGACTGAAGGCGAAGGAACCTCGGGACGGCGTAGGAGGGAAGGCAATCGCGCATGTGACTGGCGAGGCCTTGCAGGTCAGGCTCTTTGCCATTGGTTGGCGTGAGGGCCAACATCCCGCAGCGACCGTCCATGCCTGGTACAGTCACTCCGTAGACCACTGCATCCTCGACATTGGGGTACTTGATCACCGCTGCTTCGACCTCCGTGGTCGCTACGTTTTCCCCGTGCCAACGGAATGTATCGCCGACACGATCGACGAATTGAATGTGGCCATAGGGAAGGCGCTTCACGAGGTCGCCCGTGTTGAACCAGGCGTCACCCTTCACGAAGGCATCCCGGAACAACTTTTTCTCGGTCGCCTCAGGGTCGGAGTAACCATTGTAGGGGTTCGAATCAGAGACTTCCGCAACGAGCAGCCCAACGTCATCGACCCCGAGGGGAACAAGGTGCCCATTCTCGTCACGGCGAGGACGATCAGCGTCCACATCATAGGAAACGATCTGCCAAGCTTTGCCAGCGCCCGGTGTCCAGCCGCAGGTTTTGTCAAAGTTGAGCAGATTGACAAAAGCCGTGTTGCCTTCCGTGGCCGCATAAAACTCGCAGATCTTATCAATACCGAACCGCTCTTTGAATTCGGTCCAAATATCAGGGCGCAGACCATTTCCGGCGATTTTGATGATCTTATGATCCTTATCATTTGGTTTTGCGGGCTGATTGAGAAGATAGCGAAGAAGCTCGCCAATATAGCAAAACGCGGTGGCATCATACCGTCGGCATTCATCCCAGAAGCGCGTAACGCTGAACTTACGTCCGACAGCGATTGTGGCTCCTGAAAGCAGAACGCTTGTAAATCCAAGCATGAGCGCATTGCTGTGATAGAGAGGTAAGGCGCAATAGAGGACATCTTCCTTGGTCATCCGAAGACCCATGAGGCCCATAAAGCTCCCGCCGCGGACCGTCCTGAGATGGGTGATCACCGACGCTTTTGGCAAACCCGTTGTGCCTGAGGTGTAGATATAAAAGGCAGGGGTACCCAGTGTGATTTCCTGGGTCTCCGGAAGGTTGTCGCTGGTCATAGATACAATCTCAGCCGAGAGATCGCGATATCCAGCCGGTGCCGCGATGTTTCCGTGATCAGGAAGAAACAGTAAGCGGTCCTTATAATCACTGTGCAGAACTTCGCCGATCGTATTGGCATTCGCAATGCATTCTTCGCCGAAGACCAGCAGCTTTGGCTTCACCAAACTGAGGCTATGGATCAGCACATCCCCGGATTGTTGGCAGTTGATCATCGATGCGATGGCGCCGATCTTGTTGATGCCCATGATGACAAACAAAACGTCAGCACGATTTTCGAGGTCAACGGAGATACAGTCGCCTTTCGTGATGCCCCGCGATTTAAAATAATGTGCGTACTGATTAGCGATGGCGTTGAATTCTGCCCAAGTCCATTGCCCGTCCTCATACTTAATCGCGATTTTGTCAGGGATTTTTGCCGCGTTCTTTTCGAGCAACATGCACAAGGAATTTGTGTCGGTAGGCTTGGTAAACTGCCCCAGAATCGCGCCGCTAATCACCTGCGGGTTCAGCATGGCTCCCATCAACCGGTAAGCAAAACTTGTTAGACTTATCTGCGCCGGTTCGGTCGCCATTCCCAATCTCCTCCAGGGTTTACGCCGCTTGTAACTGAGCGTAACAATTGACAACCCTTCTGCCATTAAGGTCACCTATGTCAACGCCAGAGCGATTTCAGGTTTTTGTGTCTTCGATCTCCTATTTCAGTGGGAAGTTCGAAGCTTACATCCGCTATATCGGTCTTCCGCATGATCGACATGAGCTGAACATGCGGACATTCAGAGACGTTTTGGAGAACACCGGCGTTCAGAAAATGCCGGCCGCTCAGTGTCCAGATGGTCGATGGCTGAAGGATACGACCCCGATGATCGAGTATC
>CAWUIJ010000100.1:0-10297 GCA_963922235.1 uncultured Parvularcula sp.
GACGGATAGAGAGATAGAGCCGCGGCACCGTCTCGAGATTGTGGTTGAAGACATCTGGCGCAGCATCGATCACCTTATCCAGCGCCCAAGTCGGTTTGCGCAGGAAGTCCGGGGTCAGAATTTCCACCGTTGTCCCCGGAGCGGCCTGGCGAATGGCGGTGATCACATCGACGAAATGCTGCGCGCCGCCATCTTCGAGATCGTCGCGGTCGACCGATGTGATGACCACATGCTTGAGACCCATTTCAGCGACAGCATCGGCGACGCGGCGCGGCTCATCGCTGTCCACCGCATGGGGAAGGCCTGTCCGCACATTGCAGAACGCGCAGGCCCGAGTGCAGATCTCACCCAGGATCATCATCGTTGCGTGTTTCTGATCCCAGCACTCGCCAATGTTGGGGCAAGCCGCCTCTTCGCAGACGGTCACGAGGCCTTTGGATTTCACAATCTCACGGGTGGCTGCATAGCCTTTCGAGACCGGCGCTTTCACCCGAATCCAGTCGGGTTTGCGCTGGATCGGGCTGTCCGCGTTCTTCTGCTTCTCCGGATGCCGAAGAGCGGGACGTTGGTTGAGATCGATCAGCGTGGCCATGGGCGCTACCTTGGAAGCGAGTGTTTTATCTATGATCTTGATTTATCGCGATTTTCAAGATCTCTGTCAGATAGATCTGCCAAAATAGCAGGCAGAGTAAAAGATCGGGTTTTGCCGCAGTCCGCGCAAGGCCTCTCACCAGTTCTCTTCTTCATCGTACCGGCCATCGAAAGCTGATAGGCGCCGAGCTCTTGACCATATTTTGCGTGCTTTATGTCTGACCCGTCTCCTTTCTCCCGAAGCCGATTCACATCGATCAGCGCCCTTTTGGTCGCCCTGGCCGGAACCGTGATCGGTCTTGCAGGGACTGACCTTGTGCTTCCAGCGGTGCCGTCGCTCCCCGATGCCTTGGGCGGCACGCAGGCGCAGGCCCAGGGCGTGCTCGCGAGCTACACCTTCGGGATCGCGTTGGGTCTGATTGTCTGGGGCGAGATAGGGTCCCGGAGCAATCAGGTGACACTGCTCCTCTTTTGCCTCGCAGGGTTTGGCGCAACGAGTTTTGCCGCGACGTCGATGCCGAACCTGACGCTTTTATCCTTCTGCCGGTTCTTGCAGGGCCTGCTTGGCGCCGCGCCCGCCGTCTTCGCGCCGGTCTGGATCAGAGCCCTGGTGCCCGAAAGTGCGATCGTGCGCGTCTTTGGGTTGCTAGCGACGTTTGAATCGATGACCCCTGCCCTTGCGCCCATCCTAGGCCTTTGGTTGCTGGCGAGCTTTGGCTGGCAAAGCTCTTTCTACCTCCTGTTTGGCTTAGCGCTGCTTGCGCTCGTGCTGCTCGTCGTGATGCAGCGAACGGCGCCAGGCCTTCGGATCGTGGGAAGCGCAGGATCCTATGCCAGCCTTATGCGGAACATCGTCTACTGGCGGTACAGCCTCAGCCACGGCGCGTCGCTGGCGGGCCTCTTGATCTATGTGTTCGGCATGCCCGCTGTGATGGTCCATGTGTTCGACCGCGGCGTGGGCACCTTTATCGCGATGCAGCTCACCGGCATCACGTTCTTTGCCATCTGCGCCAATGCATCAGGACTGATGACCAAGCGCTTTGGCGACGAAGCGGTGATCCTTGCAGGCTCGCTCATGTCACCCATCGGCATGCTGCTCATGGTGTTCGCGAGCCTTGCCGGCGTCGATAGCGTGATCGTCTATATCTTGCTGTTTGTGATCGTGAATGCCGGATTTGGATTGAGAGCACCGCCCGGCTTCAACTTGGCCCTTGCGGCTTCGGAGAACAACGAAGCCCGCGCCGCCGCAATTTTGCTGCTGGTCGCCTTTATGGGAACCGCAGGGGGAACCGCACTAACAGCAGGCTATGTGGAGCACGGATTGACCGAGCTCCTGGTGACATCGTTTGTGGTGTTTGCGATTTCACCGGCGCTGCTGCTCACCTTGCCAAAGGCCAAACCCGTGGCGGCAGCACCGAGCGCTTAAACGTCGTTACACGTCAGTGTTGAGGAGCGAGACCGCGATAAGGCTCGTGAGCTGCTGGCCGTGGGCGACGGGGGTCGCTGCGACGGCATCGAGCTCTGAAAGCGGAATGCGGTATTCGCCAGGGCGCATGTGTCCCAAATTGGAACGGGCCTGAACCTCCAAGAGGTCCTCATCCAGCGAAGTGAGGACCAAACGATCGGCCCGTTCTTCGAGCCGAGCGCGTTCGAGCTTCAAAATTTCCACCTCAAGCGCCCGCTCCGCCTTCACCATCGCCAATTGCTCAGCCCGGCGAAGACCGTCTGGACCGTTGATCCCCATCAAGATCTGGTATGCCGTGCCCACAACAAGGGCAGCAGGCACAACACATTGTGTAAGGATCGAACGAATACTCAGCATAGGGAATAAGCCTCTTTAGGGGCTCACCCTTTGCCAACCAGCGTTACCAAAACCTTACGGCGCTGACATTTTTTTGACAGCGCCGTGATGGGGTTACGTTAACCCTTGAGGATGTCAGCACCCGGATAATGGGCTGATGGGCCGAGCGCCTCTTCGATCCGGAGGAGCTGGTTGTACTTTGCCGTCCGGTCTGAACGGGCCAGCGAGCCCGTCTTGATCTGGCCACAACCCGTTGCCACGGCGAGGTCTGCAATGGTGGTGTCCTCAGTCTCGCCGGAGCGGTGGGACATGACAGCCTTAAAGCCTGCCTTGTGGGCCATATCGACGGCTTCAAAGGTTTCCGTCAGTGTGCCGATTTGGTTGACCTTGACGAGGATCGCGTTGCCCGCGCTCTTTTCAATGCCAGTCGAGAGGCGCTTAGGGTTGGTCACGAAGAGGTCGTCGCCCACGAGCTGGACCTTATCGCCAACCTGACGGGTCAGCTCGACCCAGCCGTCCCAGTCATCTTCAGCCATGCCGTCTTCGATCGACTTGATCGGGTAGTCTTTGGTGAGATCAGCGAGGTAGCTCGCCATGCCGCCCGCATCGAGGGTCTTGCCCTCGCCAGCCAGGGTGTACTGACCATCCTCAAAGAACTCGGTCGAGGCCACATCGAGCGCGAGGACCATATCAGAACCCGGCTTGAGACCGGCCGCCTCAATCGCACTCATGATCAGATCAAGCGCGTGACGCGAGGACGAGATGTTCGGCGCAAACCCGCCCTCGTCGCCGACATTGGTGCCCATGCCCTCAGCTTTCAGCGCTTTCTTGAGGGCGTGGAAGACCTCTGCCCCCATACGGAGAGCTTGCGAGAAGCTGTCCGCACCGACGGGCATGATCATGAATTCCTGAATGTCGACGGGATTATCCGCATGCGCACCACCGTTGAGGATGTTCATCATCGGCACGGGAAGCGTCGTCGCCGATGGACCGCCGAGGTAACGGAAAAGCGGAAGGCCATGGTGCTCCGCCGCCGCTTTGGCCACAGCAAGGCTCACACCGAGAATGGCATTGGCGCCGATGCGGCTCTTGTTGGCTGTGCCATCAAGCTCAATCATCGTGCGGTCGATGAAGACCTGTTCGGTTGTGTCGACACCGATGAGGACCTTCGAGATCTCTGTTTGGACCGCAGCGACGGCCTCGCGCACGCCTTTGCCCAGATAACGCTCACCGCCGTCACGGCGCTCATGCGCCTCGTGCATGCCGGTGGACGCACCTGAGGGAACAGCCGCGCGCCCCATGTCGCCATCGGCAGTCACAACGTCGACTTCCACGGTCGGAAAACCGCGGCTGTCGAGAATCTCACGGGCTAGGATATCGGCGATCGATTGCATGGGGGCCTCCAAAAACACGAGGAGCCCATGCCAGCTTTATGGGGGGAGTGGAAGCGAGGTTTCGCCGCGCTCCCCCAATGTTCACTCTACCGACGGGAAAAGCTTAACCCTATCGGCAAAATCGATCCTTAGTCCTCTTCAGGAGGAAGCACTTGGCGACCGTTATAGGTGCCTGCCTTGAGGTCGATGTGGTGATTGCGGCGCAGATTCCCTGTCTGCTTGTCCTCAATGTAGGACGAGCGCTCAAGGGCATCATGGCTGCGGCGCATGCCGCGCCGCGACTTGGTGATTTTACTCTTAGGGACGGCCATTCGTCACTCCAGAATCCGGTAAGCCGCGCCGCATAAAGGAGCCCAGCTCCTCTGACAAGCGTAAAGATTGTCGTTAACCCGTGCTGTCACAAGGTAAACAGCAATCGTTCAATTTTGCGCGTCTGTGGTCAGCGAAAACTCACCCGCTCCCGATAAGTGAATTCATAACACTTGGGGGTGTTGGTATGAAGTATGCCTTCTGGGCCATGGGCTTGGCTGCCGTTCTGGGTACGTCAGCACAAGCCGAACAACTCGACGCAGCGAGCTTGCGGTCTGTGTCCAATGTGTCAGAGTTCCCTGACACTGCACGGATCCGTTATGCGGCGTCCTGGTCGCAGCTGACGTCTGAGCAGCGGGAAATCATCGACATCGTCGCGGCGGATATCTGGGAAACCGAACGCGACAATGGCGGCATGCAGTTCATGCAGCTGAGCACCGAGCGCAAGAACACGCTTCGGGCCGAAGCGATGGAACGCCTCGGCATGGAAGCGCCGCGCGTGGCAGGCGTCGAGGTTTAAACAAGCCTCGAACGCTTGAGCGCCGCTTCGATGAAGCTGGCGAACAGCGGATGCGGTTCGAACGGCCGAGACTTGAGCTCGGGGTGGAACTGCACCGCGATGAACCATGGGTGCTCGTCGATTTCCATAATCTCCGGAAGCTGACCATCAGGTGAGCGGCCCGTAAAACGGATGCCGTGCTCGGCCAATTCCTGCTCGAGACCCATTTGGACTTCGTAGCGGTGACGGTGCCGCTCAAAGATGCGCTCATCCCCGTAGATATCCCGAACCTTCGAGCCTTCTGACAACACAGCCTCGTAGGCACCGAGGCGCATGGTGCCGCCAAGATCAGTGTCAGCGCCCCTTTCCTCCACCGTGTTGCCCTTCACCCATTCGGTCATCAGACCCACGACGTGTTCACCGCCTTCGGTGAACTCGGAGCTCGTCGCCTCATGATGCCCGAGGACGCCGCGTGCAGCTTCGACCACAGCCATCTGCATACCGAAGCAAATGCCAAAATAAGGAATGTCCTTGGTCCGCGCAAAATGGGCCGCACGGATTTTTCCCTCAGCGCCCCGCTCACCAAACCCGCCCGGCACCAAAATGCCGTGGACATCGGCGAGCCGTTGCTGCGCTTTCTCTTCGGACGTGAAGATGGCGGAATCGATCCAATCGAGCTCCACACGGACATTGTTGGCAATGCCGCCATGCGCCAACGCTTCGATCAGCGACTTGTAGGCGTCCTTGAGGACTGTGTACTTGCCCACGACCGCGATGCGCACCTCGCCATCCGGCGCGGTGATCCGCTTGGTGATGTCCCGCCAGCGCGTAAGATCAGGCTCTGGCGCATCATGGATACCGAAGGCAGCGAGCACTTCGTCGTCAAAGCCCTCCGCATGGTAATCGAGCGGCACTTCATAAATGCTGCGCGAGTTCATCGCCTGGATGACAGCGCTCTCACGCACATTACAGAACTGGGCAATCTTGGCCTTCTCACCTTGCGGGATCTCACGATCAGCACGCACAAGGAGGATATCTGGTTGGATACCAATCGAACGCAGCTCTTTGACCGAGTGCTGCGTCGGCTTGGTTTTCATCTCACCGGCAACCGCGATGTAAGGCATCAGCGTGAGGTGGACAAAGATCGCCTGGCCCCGATCCACTTCGTTCCCGAACTGACGGATTGCCTCGAAGAACGGCAGGCCTTCGATATCGCCGACCGTGCCGCCAATCTCACAAAGGAGGAAATCGACAGGCTTCCCGTCATCGTCCAGCGCCTGGGAGCGAATGAAATCTTTGATGGCGTCGGTAATATGCGGAATCACCTGAACCGTCGCGCCCAGATAATCGCCGCGACGCTCCTTCTCGATCACAGAGCTATAGATCTGGCCTGTGGTGATGTTGTCGGCCTTGTTCGCCGAAACGCCCGTGAAGCGCTCATAATGGCCCAGGTCGAGATCTGTCTCCGCACCGTCATCGGTGACGAAGACTTCGCCGTGTTGGTATGGGCTCATCGTTCCCGGATCGACATTGATATAGGGATCAAGCTTACGGAGCCGCACTGAATAGCCGCGCGCCTGCAAAAGCGCACCAAGTGCTGCTGAAGCCACCCCTTTTCCGAGCGAAGAGACCACGCCGCCGGTGATGAAAATATACCGCGTCATGGACGCTCGCCTTAAGCCCGACTCTGGCCCTTCGGCAAGACACGACAGCCAAAAAAGCCCTGGCTCAGAACAACTCAGGTTGGGGCCGTGCCGAGCGATGCATTGCATTCGGTCCACCGCCGCCGCAGCATGCGCCTTCACAGCCGCGTGAGCGAATTTGAGATTGGTGGAAGATCCCGCTATCGCTGAGGACCACCCTCGCCGTCAGCACCACGTTCTCGCGGCCACAATTGAGACTGCAGACCACAGATGATTATCTCCCATAAGCACCGGTTCATCTTTCTCAAGACCAGGAAAGTCGGTGGATCATCGGTCGAATTGGCTTTGTCGGCGTTCTGCGATGAAGACGACATTCTCACGCCCGTCGCCGAAGAGGATCAACGCGCGGACACGGTGGGAGCGCGCAATTACCGGCTGCCCTTCAAGCAATGGCCGATGGCAGGAAAGATTCGTAGGCTGATTGGCTCGCGCATCACGCCGCGGCGGTCAGGCTATTACGACCACATCTCAGCAACTGAGGTGCGAACGTTCGCCGGTAACGAGATCTTTGATGGCTATTTCAAGTTCTCGATTGAGAGAAACCCCTGGGATCGTCAGGTTTCGCAGTATTTTTGGGAAACCAAGGATTGCGGCGAACGCCCCTCGTTCTCCGACTATCTCCACGGAAAATGGAAGCACAAACTGATCCCCAACTGGTCAATCTACACCATCGATGACCAGATCTGCGTTGATCACATGGTCCAGTATGCTGATCTCTCAGCTGGCCTCGGCGAAGCACTCAAGAAAGTGGGTATCGAGGATGAGATCGCCCTTCCCTCAGCCAAGGCAGGCGTGCGGGAAAAAGCGCCGTATCAAGATCACTATGATGAAACCACGAAAGAGATGGTAGCGACATGGTACGCTCGAGAGATTGAGGCGTTCAGCTACACATTTGACGGCTAGTTCGTGGTGCCCAGCCCAAGCAGCGCATTCAGCTGCTGTCTCTTACAAATAGCAAAGGCGGCGCCGTGCGGCACCGCCTTCACCGCGATCAGTTGAGGGCGTCTTTGAGGCCTTTACCGGCCGAGAATTTCGGCTGGATCGACGCAGCAATCTGAATGGTTTCGCCCGTACGAGGGTTACGACCTTCACGAGCTTCCCGGCGAGCCGAAGAGAACGTCCCGAAGCCAACAAGGCGAACGTCGTCACCGTTTTGGAGAGCCTCGGTGATCGTATCAAACACAGCGTCCACAGCCTTCGCAGCCTGTGCCTTGCTCATGTCAGATTTACGCGCAACCTCATCGACGAATTCATTCTTATTCATATCTTGGAACCCTTATTTCTAGCGGCTTTCAGCAGCTAAGGGACGCTAGAGAGGGATTTCGTTAAACGTCAAAGTTATATTTTAAACGATATGGCGATTTTTCGGCAACATCATGCCAATACTTTGAATTTAAAAAGAAAATCAATTCACTCCGAACGCAGCTTTTGCCACGTCTCAGCCTCATGTTCGATGCATCTTTCGATCAATTCTCGCCAGACCGGCTCTGCGATTCGACCGCTCAACCCTTCTGATTCCGCGGTTTCGAGGACTTTTTCGACAACTTCCTCGATCCGCCAGGGCACGCGAACGTCTTCAGCACGCGGCTTAATGCGTGCAGCCGCCTCCATGTATCCCTGCCGAACAGAGAGGAGTTTCACGAGTTCGCGGTCCAGGGCATCAACCCCTTCCCGGACCTCTTCCATGGAGCTGCATTGGGCAGGTTGTTTGACTGTCATAAGAGGCAACTAGGCGTCCTTGGCCCAAACGAAAAGAGACGGCATGTCGCCCTCGCCATTGCGCAAGCATTAACGAAGGCGGCTCGATCTCCTCATCAATTGTAATTGTTATGATGTCACTCTTTTCGCAAGGTATGTAGCCTTGGAGGTAGACGTCGTGAGAACCACTATCATCTTGATCCTCACCATTTTGGCCAGTCTGGGCATGAGCCATGCCGCGATGATCGTGGAGCAGGTCGATGCCGACACGATTGTTCGAGGTGGAAACTATGCCAACAAGAACTACGGCTCGAACGACCTATTGAGGGTGAAGTCACAAGGTGGCCAACACTTCCACCGCCGCACACTCCTTCGCTTTGACTTATCAGACATTGCTACGCCGATTGAGAACGCCGTCTTTAGAATCACACAAATGTCCGCGAACGCACAGCAGGTGCGGGTTTTTGGCCTGGCGGATGGCCTGGATGACTGGGATGAGGAGACACTCACCTATAACAGCGCCTCGGCGATGGGGTTGCTGAATGATCTCTCAGCAACAGACTTGGGAACGATTGACTTTCAGAGCAACAATTCTGGTGAGACCCTCTCCCTCTCCAGCCTTGGACTGACGACTTTTCTTCAAAATGGTCTCGGGGCGGACGGCCTCATCACCTTCATGATCACCAGCACACAGACATCAAACTGGAACGAAGCGCAGTTTGCATCCAGGGAAAGTTCCTTTGGGGGACCAAGCCTCAGCTTTGACACCGCCGAACCGGTGCCCTTGCCTGCAGCCGCGCTGCTCTTTGCGCCAGCGGCATTGGTCGTTGCCTATCGGCGTAGGACTCCTTCCACATAAGCAGGACAACTAAAAAGGCGGGCCTAGACCCACCTTTTTAGTTGTCAGATCAATGCGTGATCACGGGTCCGCCTTCGGGCGTCGGGTCTGGTTTGGACGCCTGCGCCTTCAGCACCTCTTCCTCAGGATCCCATTCGATCGGCGTCAGCGGCCCTGTCAGGGCGTGCTTGAGGACCTCGTCCACATGCTCGACCGGAATGATCTCCAGCCCCTCTTTGACGCTGTCAGGCACATCAGCGAGGTCTTTCTCGTTCTCTTGCGGGATCAGCACCGTTTTCGTGCCCGCGCGGAGAGCTGCGAGAAGCTTCTCTTTGAGGCCACCAATCGCAAGCACCCGGCCGCGCAGCGAGATCTCGCCCGTCATCGCGATGTCTTTGCGGACAGGGATACCTGTCAGTGCGGAGACGATCGCTGTCGCCATCGCCACACCTGCAGAAGGACCATCCTTAGGCGTCGCACCTTCTGGCACGTGGATGTGGATGTCGGTCTTCTCAAAGACGGGCGGCTTGATGCCGAACTCAACCGCACGGCTCCGGACATAAGAGGCCGCTGCAGAGACAGACTCTTTCATCACATCCTTGAGGTTACCGGTCGGGGTCATGCGGCCCTTACCAGGCATGGTGACACCCTCGATCTTGAGAATGTCTCCGCCCACGGAGGTCCAAGCGAGACCGGTGACGACACCCACGGCATCATCGCCTTCGACTTCGCCATAACGGAACTTCGGCACACCCGAGAAGTCAGCGAGGTTGTCGATGGTCACGACCACCTTGCCGTCCGCCTCGCCCTTTTCGAGCTGAGTCACAGCCTTCCGAGCAAGGGTTGCGAGCTCACGCTCCAGGTTCCGCACACCCGCTTCGCGGGTGTAAAGACGAATGAGCTCAAGAAGCGCATCAGGGTTGATCGCCCAATCCTCGTTCGACAGGCCATGCTCCTTACGAAGACGCGGCAAGACGTGCCGGGTCGCAATCTCGACCTTTTCTTCTTCCGTATAGCCAGGAATACGGATGATCTCCATCCGATCCAAAAGCGGCTGCGGCATGTTGAGCGAGTTGGCCGTGGTCACGAACATCACGTCAGAGAGGTCGTAGTCGACCTCCAGATAGTGATCCGCAAACGTATCATTTTGCGCCGGATCAAGAACCTCAAGCAGTGCCGATGACGGGTCACCGCGGAAGTCCTGGCCCATCTTGTCGATCTCATCGAGAAGGAACAGCGGGTTGGTCTTCTTCACCTTCTTCATCGACTGGATAATCTTACCAGGCATCGAGCCGATATAGGTCCGGCGGTGTCCGCGGATCTCGCTCTCGTCGCGCACGCCGCCGAGGGAGACACGCACGAACTCGCGGCCTGTGGCCTCGGCCACCGACTTACCAAGCGAGGTTTTCCCGACACCAGGAGGTCCCACGAGGCAAAGGATCGGGCCCTTGAGCTTGCCCGTCC
>CAWUIJ010000101.1:0-10090 GCA_963922235.1 uncultured Parvularcula sp.
GGACGGTCCGACGACTTCGCTTCGGTCAGTGCTTTGTCGACCGCTTCCATATCGTGGCCGTCGACCGAGAGAGTTTTCCACCCGCTCGCCGCGAAACGTTCCAGCTGGTTCGTGCTATCAGCGAGATCAATTGATCCGTCTATGGATATTCCGTTGTCGTCCCAAAGAACAATCAACTTATTGAGGCAGAGGTGACCGGCCAAAGAGATCGCTTCCTGGGCGATTCCCTCCATTAAACACCCGTCCCCAGCGATCACGTATGTCGTGTGGTCTACAACCTGGCTTCCGTATCGCGCGCGCAGATGCTCTTCGGCCAACGCAAATCCGACTGCGTTTCCAATACCTTGGCCCAAAGGTCCCGTTGTGGTTTCAATACCGTCAGCATGCCCGTATTCCGGGTGCCCCGCTGTTTTTGAGCCAAGCTGTCGAAATTGCTTGAGTTCTTCGACGGATATGTCCTCATATCCGGCCAAATGGAGGAGAGCATATTGCAACATCGAGCCGTGCCCTGCGGAGAGAATGAACCGATCACGGTCGGCCCAGCGCGGCGCAGAGGCATCGAATTTCAGATGACGAGTGAAAAGCACAGTCGCGACATCAGCCATGCCGAGGGGCATGCCCGGATGACCGCACTGAGCCTTCTCCACCGCATCCATCGAAAGCGCGGCAATCGCCGCGGACATGTCACGCTGGATGGAATCGAAAGCCATGCAAATCTCCTTGGGTTTCGCGCAGTCGATGCCCGTGGAGACTCAGCTGGTCAAGGCGTGGGCTGGTTTCGCCGCCCGCACCTCAATTGAAGCAGAGGGGATTATGCCAAGATTGGACGAGGCAGAGCGGCGCCTTTCAGCCGCCATTCGCCGGACAGAGAGCCGGCTCAAGGGCGCGAAGACGCTCGGAACAGACGTACATAAAGGACTTGAATTGATCGGATCGATTGAAACGCGCGCAGAAACAGCGATGCAGCAACTGGAGCAATTGATTGCCCAAGGCCGGGACGAGCGACGTGGCTGAAGTCCGCGTTCATATCGGCAATCAGGACCATGTCTTGGCGTGTGACGACGGCCAGGAAAAGCACCTGGAGGCGCTGGCTAAGCGTTTCGATTCGCTTGTCAAAGACACCAAGGCCAAAGATAACGCCGCGGTCGTAGCAGCAGCGCTCGCCCTGCTTGACGAATACGAACAAGCGAAAGATGCATGGGCGTCGGAGCGGCCCGAAGGCAAAGCGGCTGAATGGGCGGCTGCCCAACTCGACCACGTCAGCGAGCGGCTTGAAAAGGCTCTAGGCGACTAAGCGCCAACCCTTGCACTCCGTCGGGGTGATCCATAGCTTCAACCTCTGCTGCCCGGCCCGTTAGGACATCTTTCCCCGGGGCCTTACAGACATTGCCGGGAGCTGCCCCTGGCTGGGATCGTGGTCCCTTTCACGCGGCGCCCACCTGTACCTTCGGGTCCAGGGCGAAACACATGTCCGACGGCCGGTGCGGCGCATAAGCCAATGGGAACGTCCTGATGCTGCCCGCCATCAGCCTTCTGAACTGGAAGTCGACCTTTCGCGAACGGTCCAAGGCGCTGCGCCGAGATGCAGCGTCGCGTCAGCCCAATGCCGCCCGCTTCGCTGCCACCCACTTCATGACGGCGATCGAACCGGCCGAGGGCGCAAAGGTCGCGATCTATCACGCGATCGGCGATGAACTCGACACGGCTCCACTCGCGGGGGAACTCGCCCGGCGCGGCGTGGCGGTCTTGCTGCCGGTCGTTGTGAGGAAAAAAGAGCCCCTGGTGTTTCGCTTGTTCGAAATCGACAAGCCGTTGCACGAAGGCCCCTACGGCATCTTAGAACCTGGTGCTGATTCCCAGGAAATGGTGCCAGACATCATCGTGACGCCGCTGCTTGCGGTGCGTCCGGATGGGGCACGTCTTGGAATGGGCGGAGGATTTTATGATCGCACGCTCGCGAAGCTTCGCGAAAGCGGCGAGGTGACAGCCATTGGCTTCGGCTATCAGAACCAAGTGCTCGAACGGTTTCCGGTGGGTCCAGAGGACCAATTCCTGGACGGCTTCGTCTCAGAAGCCGGCTTCCAGGCGTTCAAGCGTCGGCGTTAGGCAGCGCTGGTGACTGGGCGGATACGGCGGAGCCACTCGCGGGCTTCGCGCTGAGCTTCAGCCACCTGACGGGCATCCATCTCCAGCGTGATCTGCTTGCGATAGAAAGCAGCTTCCGTGTTGCCCTGGACCGCAGCCAAGTTGAACCACATATGCGCTGCGACGAGATCGACCTCACCACCTTCACAACCGGTTGAGGCTTCAATCCCCATACGGTACATTTCGTCGGCCGTCGGGATGCGCTCCGCGGTGACGATATCTTCAATCCGGGTCTCAATCGACATTGCCGAGCCTCCTTGCTGGACTGTCTAATGCGTTAACCTTGGGAAACACTGTCGGCCCAAAATGAAGATCGAGTGAATGCTCTGTTTACTGCTTATTTATGGATTTGAAACCCTAAGTTAATCAGTGGAAACGGAAATTTACCATAAGACCTTGTTCAGAATTCTGGCGAAAAGATAAAGTTCTGCCTACGGTGTTTTTGCCAGCGCGGCATTGAACATGGGTTGCGGCGGCCCCTTTCCCTTCCCAATGAACCGACTAAGCTAGAGACATGGCCAGGTCTCAGAACTCCTTTGTCTGTCAGTCTTGCGGGAGCGTCTATGCGCGCTGGCAGGGCCGCTGTGATGATTGCGGAGCATGGAACACGCTTGAGCCTGAAACCGATGCGATGGCGGCGCCAAGCGGCGGTAAAAAAACAAAAGCGCGCGGCCTCGCGCTCGAAGCTCTCGCAGGAGAGCACACACCCCCGCCCCGTTTTCATACGGGCACCGCAGAATTTGACCGCGCCCTTGGCGGCGGCCTTGTTCCTGGCTCAGCGCTGCTTGTCGGCGGGGAACCTGGGATCGGGAAATCCACCCTCCTCCTGCAAACCGGCGCTGCGATCGCGAACACCGGTAAGAAAACGCTCTATATCTCGGGCGAGGAGGCGCTGGCCCAAATCCGTTTGCGCGCCGATCGCCTCGGCGTGGATAAAGCCCCGATGAGCCTGGCGATCGGCACGGCCCTCAAAGACATCATGCAGACGGTGAAGGCTGAGAAGCCCGAGGTTCTGATCGTCGATTCGATCCAGACGCTGTGGTCCGACGACATTCCCTCCGCTCCCGGAACAGTGGCGCAAGTCCGGGCCTGCGCATCAGAGCTGACGCGTTTTGCCAAGAACGCCAATTGCACCGTTATCCTCGTGGGTCACGTGACCAAAGAAGGCCAGATCGCCGGCCCCCGGGTCGTTGAGCACCTGGTCGATGTGGTCCTCTATTTCGAGACTGAGCCTGGCCGGAGTTTCCGGCTCATCCGTGCTGTGAAGAACCGCTATGGCCCCGCCGGTGAGATTGGCGTCTTTGAGATGGCCTCGACGGGTCTTTCGGAGGTGACCAACCCTTCTGCTCTCTTCCTTGGAGAAGCCGACGACGATACGCCGGGGACGGCGGTCTTCGCAGGCACCGAAGGCACAAGGCCGCTTCTCTGCGAAATTCAAGCGCTGGTGTTGCCCTCAAGTCTCGCCGTGCCGCGCCGAGCGGTGGTGGGCTGGGACTCCGCGCGGCTCTCGCAATTGCTCGCGGTTCTCGCCGCCCGCGCGGGGGTGGATTTCAGCCGCGACGATGTCTTTTTGAATGTCGCAGGCGGGCTGCGCATCACGGACCCCGCCGCGGATCTGCCCGCCGCGCTGGCGCTGATCTCGGCGAAAGAGGGAAAGGCCCTCCCGGCACGAACGGCAGCGTTTGGAGAGATTGGACTCTCGGGCAATCTTCGCCGCGCATCCCAATCGGGCCTGCGAATCGGAGAGGCGGCGAAGCTCGGTTTTGTCCGTGCCGCTGGTCCTGCCGACACCGAAAGCGACGCGATCCAACCCGTGCCTCTCAACTCAATTAAAGAGGCGGCAGATTGGCTCGCACGCGGTTGAACTTCGGGGCGATCTTCGCAAGAGCATAAGAGTGAGCCTCTTCGACCTCCTCGTTCTTCTTCTGCTCGTCATGTCCGGCGCCATTGGTTGGCTGCGGGGCGGCGTGAAGGAAGTGATCACCCTCCTCGCGATTGGCGGAGGGTTCGCCGCCTTTGCTCTTTTGGGCCCGCATCTCGAAGGCGCTGGCGGCGGAATAGCGATGCAGGCCGGCCTTCTTCTTCTGGTTTTTTTCGGCGGATTTTCTGTCGTGTCTCTGATTGGGACACTCACGGCCCGGCGCATCACCCAAACGCTGCCCGAGAGCGTTGATGAAGCCACAGGATCGCTTTTTGGGGCGCTGAGAGGGTGGATCCTCGCGTCTTTTATCCTCTTCACGATCGATATTTATCATGTCGACGCAGCCAAGCCGGCGATAATCGAAGGCAGCCTTTTGGCGCCCGCGCTTCGCGCCACTGCACTGGGTTTAGGCGCGCCGACACCATAACGACCTTATCGTTTGCCTCGGGACGTTCTTAGGCCCATGTGGCGTGCAACAGTTATGTGAAACTGCCTCCTGGAACCTGATCGATGTCGCCATCTTCTTTCCTGCGTCGCGAAGCTCAACGACAAGCCACAAGGCCCGCGGTGCCCCGCGCGCTCAATGAAGAGTGCGGTGTCTTCGGTGTGATCGGTGTGGAAGGTCCCGCCGCCCCGCTGGTGGCGCTCGGCCTTCATGCTCTTCAGCACCGCGGCCAAGAAGCGGCGGGCATCACGACCTATAACGAAGGTCAGTTCCACTCCGATCGGCAATTGGGGCTGGTGGCGGATCACTTTCATGGCGAGCAAGTGCTCGAAGCGCTGCCGGGTACCGCCGCGATCGGACACACGCGCTACTCCACAAGCGGCGGCGGGCATAAAAGAAACGTCCAGCCTCTTTATGCTGACGTGGACCGCGGCGGCGTCGCGATCGCGCATAATGGTCAGCTGACCAACGCGATCACCCTCCGCCAGGAGCTGATCTCCAAAGGCTCGATCTTCCATACGACCTCCGACTCCGAAGTCCTGATCCAGCTGACGGCTCTGTCTCGAGGCCTAACGATGAGTGACAAGCTGATCGATGCGGGCCGGACGGTGGAAGGATCGTTCGCGCTGGCCGTACTGACCCGCGATGCGCTTATCGGCATGCGCGACCCCGTCGGCATCCGTCCTCTTGTTCTTGGCAAGCTGGGCAACGGGTATGTTCTGTCATCGGAAAGCTGCGCCTTCGATCTGATCGGGGCAGAGTTTGTCCGCGATGTGGAACCTGGCGAAGTGGTGATCTGTGGGCGCGATGGCTCCCTCACAAGCCGGCGCTTGTCGACGGAACGCAGCGCGCGGCCCTGTATTTTTGAGCTGATCTACTTCGCGCGGCCCGATAGCATCGTGGACGGAGAAAGCATCTACCGCATCCGCCAAAGGCTCGGCAAAACGCTCGCTGCGGAAGCCCATGTCGATGCGGACCTCGTCTCACCGATTCCGGACTCTGGCGTTCCTTCCGCCATCGGATATTCGAAAGAAAGCGGCGTCGAGTATGATATGGCGCTCGTCCGGAGCCATTACGCCGGGCGCACCTTTATCCAGCCCAACCAAGCGGTTCGCGAAACCGGCGTGGCCCGTAAGCACTCCGCCAATGCAGGCGTGGTCAAGGGCAAGCGCGTGGTCCTGGTGGACGACAGCCTGGTGCGCGGCACAACGAGCAAGAAGATCATCACGATGATCCGCGAGGCAGGCGCGAAGGAAGTCCACCTTCGGATCGCTTGTCCACCGATCAAGTTCCCTGACTTTTACGGCATCAACACGCCGAGCCAGGACGAGCTGATGGCATCAAGCCATACGGTCGAAGAGATGCGCGAGGCCATCGGCGCAGACAGTCTGGCGTTTTTGAGCCTCGAGGGCCTCTACAAAGCGCTGGGCAAAGGCCCGAGGGAAGCGTCAGCTCCTGCGTTCACGGATCACTGCTTCACCGGTGACTACCCAACGCCTCTCGCCGATCAGACGCGTGCGGAGCAGAAGATCGAACAGCTCAGCCTTCTGCGCGAGTCAGGCTGAACGCGGCAACATCGCACCCAACATCCGTCCGATCGCCGTTGTTCCGTCACGTCCTGTACGGAGATAATGAAGAGCGGCCTCTCCAACCAACGCGTTGATGAAGGATGCCGATAGCGCAATGTCGTGCGGCTGCGCCTCTCCCGCCTCGACAGCCTGCTGAACAACGTCTTCGATGTAGCGCAGTCCCAGGCGGCCTTCGATCTCACGCGCTTTTTCAACGCCTAAAGCCGATGGACCAATGGTGAAGAGGATTTTGGAAACGCTCTTATCACTGACTTCCGCCATCCAGGCGACACACATCCCGTGAAGCCGTTCGATCGGTGACTCGATGTCGTTCACAGCAGCCACCGCTCGCTCGATAGCGCCGCGGGACTCCTCCTCGTAAACGGCCTCCATCACGTCGGCTTTGCTTTTGAAGTGGTGATACATTGCGCCTTTGCTGAGGCCCAACTCCGTCAGCATCTGCTGCATCGTCGTGCCTTCAAACCCGCGCTTCAAAAGAGAGGCACGAAATGCCTTCAAAAGTTTGTGCTTGGTCGCAGCTGATCGTTGTTCTTGTGTCGGCATACGCCTCCTTGACAGCTTTCTCGCAAATCTACAAACAAACCGTCGGTCGGTTTTTAAATCGAAAGGATAGCGGTATGACACCTTCTCTCGATAACCTCGGGAATATGCTCGCTGTTTGGAACAGCACCGATGAGAATGAGCAGAGAGCACTGATCGACACGGCGCTGGAGCACAATGTTCACTTCGTCGACCCCAACCACAACATCATCGGCCGACAGGCCTTTTTTGAGATGGTGAAACTGGTCCAGTCGCAGGTGCCCGGCGCCGTCTATGCGCGAGACAGCGAGATCGACACACAAAACAATCATTGTCGCTATCACTGGGCGATCCGCCAGAACGACAAGCTCTTGATGCAAGGATTTGACGTTGTGGAGGTGAATGACAATGGCAAGATCGTCAAAGTCATCGGCTTCTTCGGCGACCTCCCTCGCTCCGCATAGAGAGCGGTGTACCTGGAGGTCAGCTTCCTAGGACAAAGCGGCCGTCGATCGACGCGGTCCAGCAAGCGCCCTCGGGCCTGAGCTCAAGCCGCGCCTCGCCGCCGATCCGCTCAGCCGTTAAAGGGCCGAGCACGGTGGAACCAAACCCTTGGCGCGTGGATGGCGCCAGAGGTCTCTTACTATCTAAGTGTTCGGACCATTCAAAGGCGATGGAGCCGTCGTCTCTCCGTGTCCAAACGATCGTGATACGGCTCTTCTCTTGAAAAAGAGCACCGTATTTTGTGGCATTGGTGGCAAGCTCGTGGATCGCCATGCCCAGTGCCTCAGCGGCCCGGGTCTTGAGGGTCACATCAGGGCCTTCGATGACGAGCCGCGGATCGTTGATGCTCACAAAAGGCGTCAGCTGCCGCGTGAGAAGCTCTTGGATCGCAGCGCCTTCCGCGCCCTCTGCCAGCAAGATGCCCTGCGCAGAGCCCATCGCATCAAGGCGGCCGTTCAGAGCCTCCGCTGCTTCCTCGAGCCTCTGCGCTCCCGACAGTGTGCGCATGGCAACGGCCTGGACCACGGTGATCAAGTTCCGTGTCCTGTGGACACTTTCTTTCAGCAAACGCCGCTCGGACCGCACCGTGCGGCGAAGCTCGAGAAGCTCGGTCACCTGACGCGCCAGCGCGTCCAGGTTCATGCGTTTCTCTTCGTCCAATCCGTCAGGGCGGGGCGCGGGATCAAGAACACAAAGTGTGCCGAGTGGCAGGCCCTCATGACCGACAATCTGTACACCTGCGTAAAACCTCACGGGCCTGTCGCCAATGCAAACCGGCTTGTCAGCGAATCTGGGATCCTTGAGGGCATCAGGAACGATCAACGCGCCTGGTTCGAGGATCGCGTGCGCGCAGAGAGCGTGCTCGCGCGGACATCCATCAACGGACAGGCCATGGCGCGCCTTGAACCACAGACGCCCTTCATCAACGAAACTGATCGCAGCCATCGGCGCGTCGCAAAGGCGGGCCGCCATGGCTGCCAGCTCATCAAGCGCGGCTTCCGGTTCGGTATCCAAGATCTGATAGCTTCGAAGGGCCGCGAGGCGCGAGCGCTCAGCGTCATGGGGAGGCGCATGGGGCATCAGAGGAAAATACCGGGGCACAGGTGAGCCGCGCAAGGGTCATTCCCGCTCACAAATGAAGGAGCCGCCCGCGTCGAGAAGGACGCTTGCGCAAGCAGCGGCATCGGAGCATCTCACCCGTTATGGATTATTCCCTTTGGGGCACTGCACTTTTGGCCGCAGCCCTCGCATCGGCGGGGGTGCAAGCCGGCGCGGGCCTGTGGCCAGGCGGCGGGGTTCGTCACCTGGCGATTGCAAGCGCGGCAGCCACCGCGCAGATTTTCGCGCTCGTCTCGGCCTTCGCGCTTTTGATGATGGCTTACGCGACCACAGACCTGTCGCTGCTGAATGTCTTCACCAACAGCCATTCGCTGAAACCCCTGGCCTATAAAATCAGCGGGACCTGGGGCAATCACGAGGGAAGCCTCCTCCTTTGGCTGATGATTTTGGGCGGCTTTGGCGCAGCGATTGCGTTTTCCGCGCGGGGGCCATGGTCGACGCGGCGCCTCGCGCTGGGGGTACAAGGCTTTCTCTCCTTTGCCTTTCTGGCTTTCACCATCCTCACATCGAGCCCATTTGAGCCCTACCCCGCGAATTGGCCGACGCCGTTTGATGGGCAAGGGCTGAACCCCCTGCTTCAGGACCCGGGCCTCGCCATTCATCCGCCCACGCTTTATGTAGGCTATGTTGGGCTTTCAGCGGTTTTCAGTTTCACCATTGCGGCTCTGATCGAGGGGCGGCTCGATCAAGTCTGGGCCAAGACGGTTCGGCCCTTCCTTTTGGTTGCTTGGTCAGCCCTGACCTTAGGGATCGGGCTTGGCGCCTTCTGGGCTTACTATGAGCTCGGCTGGGGCGGCTTTTGGTTTTGGGATCCGGTGGAGAATGCCTCGCTTCTGCCCTGGCTGGCGGGCACGGCGCTTCTTCACTGTGTGATGGTGGTCGAGCGCCGGGACGCGCTCAAACCCTGGTGCGCAGCGCTGGCGATCCTCGCCTTTGGTGCGTCGCTCTTGGGCACCTTTTTGGTCCGTTCAGGGATCGTCACATCCGTGCACGCCTTTGCCAATGATCCAGAGCGGGGCCTGTTTCTCTTGATGCTGGCCGTTCTTTTCACGGGCGGCGGCTTTGTCCTTTTTGCCTGGCGCGGCGCCTCCCTGACGAAGGATCAGGCCTTTGAGCCGGTGAGCCGCGAGGGCGCGCTGGTGATCAACAATCTTCTCCTTTCTGTTCTTCTGTTCACGGTCTTTCTCGGCACGTTCTGGCCCACTGTGGTGGAGGTCTCGACAGGCAGCCGGATCACAGTCGGACCACCCTATTACAACGTGATGGCTGGACCGCTCGCTGTCCTCATGGCCGCAACCTTGGCCTTTGGCCTTCTGGTCCCCTGGCGCACCAAAGGCCGGGGCCAATGGCAGCGACCGATGATGATCATTTCCGGCGGAAGCGTGGTGGTCGCGTTGGGCCTTCTTGCTTTGACCGGCGGGACTGTGCTCGCGGCGATGGGCCTGATCGCGAGCCTTCTCATCATGGGCGGCGTGGCAGCAGACCTGGCGCGCAAAGCAGGATTACCCGGAGCATCAGCCAGCTCGGCCATGCGGCGGCTGAGCGGCCTCACGGCGCGGCAATGGGGATCGATGCTGGCCCATAGCGGGGTGGCGCTTCTTCTTCTTGGGATCACAGTCAGCACAACCTTCCAGAAAGAAATCCGTGTCCCTCTTAAGCCGGGTGAAGCAATATCGCTCGGCGCCCTCGACTTCTCCTATGAGGGTCGCGTGGGCCAGGCTGGCGCCAACTTTATCGCTGAAGTCGATCGGTTCACGGTGCGCAAAGACGATCAGGTGGTCGCGCAGCTCTCACCCTCCCGGCGTTATTATCCGGCTGCGGATCAGGCCACGACAGAGGTGGCGATCA
>CAWUIJ010000102.1:0-10032 GCA_963922235.1 uncultured Parvularcula sp.
GGAAGTCGAATTTCCGCAAGGCCGGAACGCGGACCTGAGCCCAAAAGGCGCAGGTCGCTGGCGATCTTGAAGAGGCTCACGGCGATGCTGTTGAGCGCGCCATGGGCGGAGACGAGGGCGTCATGGGTGGCAAGGGCTTCGAATTTGTTCCTGGCCGTGACGAACGGCAGCTTGGTGAAGGCTGCAACTTCCTCAGCGAAGGACTCGGCAAATCCTGGCTTCGCGTTGAGGCCTGTTCCGACCGCCGTGCCGCCCTGGGCCAATTCGTAAAGGCTCGGCAGTTCCGCTTCGAGGCCTTGGATGCCGTAATCAAGCATTGCGACGTAACCGGAGAACTCTTGACCCAAGGTCAGCGGGGTCGCGTCCTGAAGGTGGGTCCGGCCGATCTTAATGATGTCTTTGAAGCCCTCGGCTTTGTCATTAAGCGCATTGCGGAGCGTCTGCAGCGCTGGGACCAAGCGGTGGACGATCTCTTCTGCTGCTGCGATGTGCATCGCTGTTGGGAAGGTATCGTTTGAGGACTGACTGCGGTTCACGTGGTCGTTGGGGTGAACAGGATCTTTCGAGCCGATCTCCCCGCCGAGGATTTCGATCGCGCGGTTCGCGACCACCTCGTTGACGTTCATATTCGACTGCGTGCCTGAGCCTGTCTGCCAGACGGAAAGAGGGAAGTGCTCGTTGAGTTTGCCTTCGGCCACTTCGGTCGCAGCATCGACGATGGCTTCGCCGACTTTGTTCTCAAGATTATCGAGGCCCATATTCGCGCGGGCTGCGGAGCGCTTCACCACGCCCAACGCGCGGATCATCGCCGGTGACATGGTTTCCACGCCGATCGCGAAGTTGATCAGTGAGCGGGCCGATTGGGCGCCATAATACTTATCGGTGGGAACCTCGAGAGGGCCAAAGCTGTCGGTTTCGGTACGGGTCTCAGCCATCGCTGGGGTCTCCTTCATCATTGCTCGCCAGGTAGGCGAGGCTGATCAGGAGGGCAACGTTGCTTGAGCTGTGATCTTATCCTGCGACGCTGAGAACTGTGGATTGGGTCTGGGCGCCGGAATGTCTCGACCGATAGGGAAGAGCACGAGCGTCCAGCGCGCTCGTTCGGACATCAAAGACGGAAAGCAGGAGCAGAATGGGCTCAGGGGCTGGCAAAATTCGCATCGCGACCAAAGGTGAAGACACGTTGGTGATTATCGACGCGGCGACCACACAAACCCGGGCGCTCAAGAAATACGTCTCGTCCTTCATCAAGAAAGAGGCGGCCAGCGTCAGGCCTTGGTTTGGGCCCTTTGAAGTGCGGATCTGGACCAGCGTGATGGCAGAGAAGCGGGGAGCCCACGACGTCGATAACGTGGCGAAGGCGGTGCTCGACGCTTTTTCAGGCGTTTTTTGGCGGGATGATCGCCAGGTGGTCCGGCTGATCTCGGAACGCTTTCGCGGGGATGCGAACAGGATCGCGGTGCGGCTGAGGCCATTAAGGCAAGAGTTGGAGCCTTTGGAGCTTGATCAGTCTCTGCTTGAGGAAACGGATCCTCAATAAGACATCGAGCCAGCGTTCTTCTCTTCAGGCAGCACGTTATGGAGCCGCCGGCGCACAGAGAACATGCCGCGAATGAGCACGTAGAACCCGGCCCAGCGGACCGCCAGCCCCACGAGATTGTCTTGCCAGTGCGCGCCATAACCAATCAGCGTATCGACCACGACCCCCATGCCTCCGCCGCCGCGGAGGATCGAAACGAAGGGCCAAAGCTGGTCCACGACAAGGAGGAGCAGAGTCATCTTCCAAGGCACGAAGCGATTGCTGACAAAAAGCGATCCGAGCAACACCAAAGCCAAAGCTCGCTTCAGGTCAGAGCCCGAAAATCCCAAGGAAAGAAGGTAGAGAAGGGCGTCCATGCCCAGCTCTTGAACCCAACATGGTTATCCAGACGTAAAGACGAACCACCGCGGCGGCTATTGCACCATGAGGTCGTCGATAAAGGCATGCACCGCGTCATCGATCCGCCGCCACTCTGGAAGATAGGGCTCTTTGAACGTGTAGCGGACCCAGACATCTTCGGTGATGTCATAGATCCGGAAGCACTCCGGCGGGATGAGGTCTTCATCGCCATTATCGTAGCAGAAGAGGACCGCCTGCTCGCCCGCTTCTGTGGTTCCGAGGAACATGATCCGGTTTTCGTAACCCGAGCCCGGCGATAGGCTCGAGCTTGATTGGAATTCGAAGCGCGTGAGGCCGTGCTCGCTGGGAACGCCGCCAGCCTCGGTGACATGCCGCATGTAGAGAATGTCGAGCCTCTCGCGCTCGTCAAAGGGCGTGTTGTTGGTCTCGATGACCACATCGATGCGGCGAGAGTTGGCGCGGTTTTCAATGAAATCGATACGGCGCGAAGGTGTATAGCCGTCCATTCGTGGCCAAGCTGCGTAAAGCGAAAGCTGCTCCCGGTTTCCTGGTCGCCGATCCTTGGGGAACACCGTGTGATTGGCCGGGACGTCAAAAGGTAGGCCGCCGACAGTGATGATCACTGATTCTTCAGCGAGGCTCGGCCTTGGCGCATCGCCTGCGAGTTCTTCTGGCCTGGGGCCGAAATAGTAGATCAGGACAAAGCCTGAGAGAAACAGCGTCGCCATGAAGATCAGGAGCGGATAGCGCCAGCCTGATTCCTCCTGGACGATATCGCCTCCCATGGAGGTGTTTGATCGCGATTGCTGTCGCCGCGCCATGCTGTTTATCCCCGAGCGGTGCAAGAAGGCCCTGCTTCTGACACAAGCTTTAGCCGACACTGAAGGCAAGGGGGAAGACATCGCGGCTTGAGGTTGCCAATGCCAGCGGGGTGGGCTTCAGACGTCCCTCAAAGGGAGTACCCATATGTCTGAACTCACGCTTCTCATTGGCAACAAGAACCTCTCGTCATGGTCGTTGCGTCCATGGGTCGTTGTCGAGCATTTTGGCCTTCCCGTTAAGGAATTGAAGATCCGGCTCGACACCCCTCAGACCTATTCTGAGGTGAAGAAGCACTCTCCTTCGGGATTGGTTCCGTGCCTTTTGCGTGATGACTTCGTTGTCGGCGACAGTCTCGCTATCATTGAATATCTTGCTGATCTGTATCCTGAGCACGCGATCTGGCCAAAGGATATCGATCAGCGCGCCCAGGCCCGTTCGATGGCGGCGGAAATGCATTCAGGCTTTTCCCAGCTCCGCGGCACTTGGCCGATGGATATTGTCAATGTGGATAAATCTTTGAGCTGTCCTCCAGGTGTGGCCAAAGACCTTAAGCGGATCCACACGCTTTGGAGCGATGCTTTCGATAAGAAAACCGAGGACGGACCATTCCTCTTTGGCCCCTTTGGCGCTGTTGACGCCATGTTCGCGCCGGTGGTCTCGCGCATACGGACCTATGGACCTGTGCCAAGCTTTGCGCCGTTTGCTGATTATATGGATGCAATCTGGAACATGCCAGCCATGAAGATCTGGCGTGAAGGCGCAGAAGAAGAAGCGCGCGACGGCTGGTACGACTAAGCCACCGCCTTTTTCCCAGGAAGACATCGTGAGCGCAAAGATATTGCGCTCACGGATTGTTACTAGATCTTGCTGACCATTTTGGCGACCAGCGGATGGCGGACGATGTCGCCTGACTTGAACCGCGTGACGCCGATTTCTTCGACCTCTTCGAGCTTGTCACAAATGTCTGCGAGGCCCGAAACCCCAGGCAGAAGGTCGGTTTGCTCAGGATCGCCGGTCACCACCATGGTCGAGTGCCAGCCAAGGCGTGTCAGCAGCATTTTGAGCTGCGCATAGGTGCAATTCTGCGCTTCATCGATCACAACGAACGCGTTGTTGAGGGTCCGGCCGCGCATAAACGCGATGGGTGCCACTTCAATCACGCCTTCTGCCATCAGCTGGCGGACTTTCTTAGCGGAAAGCCTGTCCGTCAGCGCATCATAGAGGGGACGGAGGTAGGGAGAGAGTTTTTCTTCCATGTCGCCTGGAAGAAAACCAAGGGACTCACCCGCCTCCACAGCGGGGCGAGACAGAACAATCCTGCCGATTTTGCCAGCTTCCAAAGCTTCGACAGCTTTGGCAACAGCGACATAGGTTTTGCCTGTGCCGGCTGGACCCGTCGCAAAAACAACGGAACGTTCGTCAATTTGTTTAAAAAGCTCAGCTTGCGTCTCGTTCTGGGGGCGGATTGTCTTTTTATAGCTTTGGTCGCGTGGTGCGTCCGAAGGCATTTCACCTTCTAGAGGTGACCATCCGTCTTCAAATAATACGCGGACGTTGTCCGGCATTGCTCGACGATCTTCTTGGCGTTGGGTACCCGATCTTTTGATCGATTTTTTCGCTGAACGACGAGCCATGACGCATCTCCTTTACGGTGCGGCTGCTGAAGAAGGGAAAGAGAGGATGGCGCGTCTTGCGCGTGGAGGCCTCGGGGGCCAGGAGAGCGACGCTTGGCGATCCTCATTAAGGTTACTCTGCCTGATTCGCGTGAAGGTGATGTGAATCTTCGCGCTTGAATTTTGAGGAAAGACAGTCTTGCGGTGCTGAGGACTTGCCCGGCGCCGCTTTGAGAGAGAGATGGCTGGTATGACGAAAGAGCCAGACCGCTATTCCTCCGTTGCGAAAGCCCTTCATTGGGCCATTGCATTGGTGATTTTTACGCTGATTCCCGCGGGACTCATCATGCATAATCTGCCCTTCGGCGACACGAAATTCCTAATGTATCAAGTGCATAAGTCCTTCGGGCTGACGGTGTTGGCGCTTGCCACCTTCCGTTTGGTGTGGCGGCTGATGCACCCGGTGCCGCCGCTGCCTGAGAACTTGAAGCCTTGGGAAAAGGTGGCCGCTCGGATCACGCATATTGGGTTCTACGCGATCATGTTCGGCATTCCGCTGATCGGCTGGGCGATGGTGTCCTCAGCGCCGATCGGAATCCCGACGAAGCTGTTCTTCGTGATCCCGATCCCGCACTTTCCTCTGCCGCAGAGTGAGGCGCTCTACGAGCTGCTGCTTTCGAGCCATAAGTACATGTCGTTCGCGACCCTTGGGCTTTTGGTCCTGCATGTGGGCGCGGCGTTGAAGCACCATTTTGTTCTGCTTGATGATGTTCTGCTCAGAATGATGCCAGGCCCGCTCGCAGAATTTGTCGACCGTCGTAGGTCTTTACCTTTTGTGACTCCCGAGGATGACCAATCATGATCAAAAAACTGACCGTATCGAGCGCGCTGTTCGTGCTCGCCGCTTGTGGTGCCAGTGAGCCCGAAGCGACCGAAGTGGAGCTCTCGCGTGAGGGCGTCGATGTCTCTGTTGAACAGCCAGCATCAGCGGCTGCCTGGGTCATCGACCGCGAAGCGTCGAGCATTGAGTTTATCGCGACCCAGAACGGCAACGAATTTGAAGGCACTTTTGGCCGTTGGGATGCATCGATCGCGTTGGATCTTGAGGATCCCGCCGCTGAAGGCGCTCTTTTTGCGCGTATTGATCTGGCGTCTGCCGATGCGGGCAATACGGAACGCAATGGTAGCCTTCCGACCAAGGATTGGTTCCATGTCGCTATGTTCCCCGTGTCTGAGTTCACATCATCGGTAATCACTGTCACCGGCGAAGGAACCTATGAGGCCGAAGGCCAGCTCTCCATCAAAGGCATCAGCAAGGATATCGTCATGCCGTTCACGGTCTTCATCGATGAGACTGGCCGGGCTATCGCTGATGGATCAGTGCTGCTCGACCGCTCAGACTTCAACGTCGGTGAAGGCCAGTTTGCCACGGGTGAGTGGGTTGGCCTCGAAGTCGAAGTGCTGCTCCATATGGAAGCGGAGCCAGCCGCTTGAGCACCCATCCTCTCGTCACAGCACTGACAGCCCCTGGGGTCCAAGAGCGTTTCGCGGCGGAACGGCGGCTTCGCTTGCAAGGCGCTCTGCCGTCTGATCAAGCTGGCCGTCTCGCCGACCACTTGAAGGCCCGCCAAGACTGGGCGGTGGCGATGGCGGTGGATGGCAAGACCGCGCGGATTCCCCTTGCAACCCTGGCGCAGGCGCCTCGTGAGCAGCAACAGAAGCTATCGTCGGACCTGATGGCCGGTGCAGCAAGGGGCGAGGGCTTTCAGTACGACGGTATCGAGATTGATGCGGCAACTGATGGCATCCTTGGTGATCTTTATACCACCTTATCGGGCGATGATGTGCTCAGCGCCGTCAGCGATCTGGTGGGCGCAACCGTAACCTCGGTGAGTGCCCAAGCCACGCGTTATCGGCCAGGACAATGGCTTACCCGCCATCGCGACGACCCCCAGGGAGAAACGCGGCAGTTGGCCTATGTTTTGTCCGTCACCGAGCAATGGCATCCCGATTGGGGCGGGCTTCTACAGTTCTTTGAGGATGACGGCACACCGAAGGATGCTTGGGCGCCGGGCTTTGGCGTCCTGTCATTGTTCGATGTGCGGCTGGTTCACAGCGTGACCTACATCACCCCCTGGGCGCAGGCGCCTCGCCTTGCTGTGACCGGATGGTTTTCGATCTAGATTCTTATGTTTTCGCGTTTTCGAACCGCCAAACCGTCCCCACTTTGGCTGAAAACGCTCTAGCTTGCGAAATTGGTTCCGGGGTCACCCGGTGAGAAGCAATAGAGCCGGGAGGTCAGAACCGCTGCCTGCCGATGAAAGACGATTGTCCGATAAACCGGATCTTTCACCATCGCGATGAAGGCGTCTTTGCTCGGGTACTCCGCAATGAAGCCGCGGTCCCAGGTCTCGTCGCCGGGGCCGATCACGGGAAAACGCGGAACACCGCGCCACACGATGTGACCGCCCACACTGGACATGATGGGCTCTGACTCTCTGCCATAGGCAGCGTAGGCCTCTTCACCTGTCGCCTCCCGACCGTCTTCATACGCCGCTTTGTCGAGTAGCTTGACGAGGTTCAGCATATGAACCGGGCCGTCCACCTCCATTTTGGCGAACTGGCGAAAAGCTTCGCGGTCCGGGTCAATATGCTGGGTCATGAGGGTCACATGTCGAAGAGGTGGCCTTCAGGCGGTTCCTCAAGGCGACGGTCCAGATAGGCGGCTGAGGTTTCCATCAGCGATTCTTGATGCTGGCTGAAGAAGTGGTCGGCACCAGGAATGACTTCAAACTCGATCCGGCGCCCTTTTTGGGTGCGGGTCTTGGCCATGGTGTCCTTGGTCAGCTGCGGTGGGCAGATCTTATCGCTCTCACCGTGGATCACGACACCCGATGATGGGCATGGCGCGAGGAAGCTGAAATCAAAGAGGTTGGCGGCCGCTGAAATCGAAATGAAGCCGACAATCTCAGGACGGCGCATCAAGAGCTGCATGCCGACATAAGCACCGAACGAGAAACCAGCGACCCATGCAAAAGGCGCGGTGGGGTTCAGCTGCTGCAGATAATCGAGGGCTGTGGCGGCGTCAGAAAGCTCGCCCTGGCCCTGGTCATATTCGCCTTCAGATTTGCCGACGCCGCGGAAATTGAAGCGCATCACCGAGAAACCACGGCGCGCGAACATGTGGTACATCTCGTAGGTGATCTTGTCGTTCATCGTCCCACCGAATTGAGGGTGGGGGTGGAGGATCAGCGCAATCGGTGCGCCATCCTCCCGGGCCTTGCGATGATGGCCTTCAAGCCGTCCTTCGGGACCGGGAAAAATCACTTCTGCCATGGACTCACTATCAATCTCGGCGCGGCAAACTGCCGGCGATTACAAAGTTGACCGCTGCGGTCGGAAATCCTACTTCCCGTACAGCGAAAAGGCGCTCTACCACAGCTTGAGAGGCTGTCCAGAACGCCATTGAAGGAGCGCTGGACGTGAAACTGGCAGCAAAAGCAAGGGTTGCGGTCACCGGAATGGCCGATATCGCTGCGTTTGGCGGCGGTGAGCCGGTGCCATTGAGCCAAGTGGCGGATCGCCAGAAGCTCTCTTTGGCCTTTCTCGAGCAGATTTTTGGCAAATTGCGACGCGCTGGGCTGGTCGAAAGCCGACGCGGTGCACAGGGCGGCTATGTGCTCGCCAAACAGCCGCAGGAGATCCCCCTCTCGGAGGTCGTCGCAGCTGTCGAAGAAGAGGTTCGCTCAACCGCTTGCCAGCCTGGCGCTGCGATCGGCTGCACCGGTGCGAGCGCGCGCTGCCTGACCCATAGGCTTTGGTCCGATCTCGATCTGCACATCGAAAAGTGGATGAACCAGCACACCCTCGCGGATGTCACCAATCAGGTGGAGATCGTGCGTGCCTGATCGTCTGTATCTCGATCATAACGCAACCTCGCCTATCCGGCCGGCGGTGCGCGATGTCGTGATGGATGTCATGGCCGCGCCCTGCAACGCATCATCCGTACACGCAGAAGGCCGTGCGGCCAAAGCCGTGGTCGAGAATGCGCGAAAATCGATCGCTGGTCGAATCAATGCGCCAGTTGAGAGCGTGGTCTTTACAGCAGGCGGAACGGAAGCCGACACCCTCGCGCTCACCGGTCTCACCCGCGGTGGCCCCAAAGTGCGGCGCCTCTTCGTTTCAGCCGTTGAGCATAGTGCTGTAACGGCGACGGCTTCGGCCTTGTCGTCCGAGATGGATGGCATCGAGACTGTACCGGTCACCTCGAGCGGCATGATCGACCTTGAGGCGCTGGAGCGGCGTCTTGTCACTTATGATCATGATAAGGATGGAGCTTTCCTGCTGTCGGTGATGCTGGCCAATAACGAGACCGGCGTGATCCAGCCGATCGCTGAGATAGCACCTATGGTCTGGAAAGCGGGCGGCTACCTTTTCGTCGATGCGGTCCAGGGCTTTGGGAAGATCGATATCGATTTCTCGATCCTTGGCGCGGACGCCGTCGCTTTGTCTGCCCACAAAGCGGGTGGCCCTCCTGGCGTTGGGGCCTTGGTCGTAAAGCCAGGGCTGGCGTTTGAACCGCTCTTGCGCGGCGGCGGTCAGGAGCTTTCGCGCCGTGCGGGTACGGAGAATGTCGCTGGGATCGCGGGCTTCGGCAAGCTCGCTGAGCTTGCCGAACCGTCCGATTATGAGGCGCTCGCTGTCACGCGCAATGCGATCGAGGCAGGTTTGCCAAGCGGCGTTCGCGTCTGGGGGCAGGATGCTCCGCGGCTTCCCAACACATCCTGCTTTTCGGCGCCTGGTTTCCAGTCAGAAACACAGGTGATGGTGATGGATCTTGCAGGTCTCGCCGTGAGTTCTGGATCCGCCTGCAGCTCCGGCAAGGTGAAGGCATCTCCCGTTCTCACAGCTATGGCCGCGGGTGAAGCGGAGACTAAATCCTCGCTGCGTGTATCGCTCGGTTGGGACACGCCCGCAGGAGCCGATGAGCGTTTTCTGGCCGCCTGGTCGCAAGAGTATCAACGAATTTTGGAAAGGTCCGCAGCATGACGGTCTACTCAGTCACCCAGATGCGTTTCACCGATCGTGAGACTTACGATCGCTACCAAGCCAAATTTCTCGGCGTCTTCATGAAGTTCGACGGCACTGTGGTCGCAGCTGACGAGAACCCCAAGGTTCTTGAAGGCGAGTGGCCTTATGAGAAGGCCGTTATCCTGTCCTTCCCCAGCGAAGAGGCCTTCTTCGCCTTTGCGCAGTCTCCGGAGTATCAAGAGATCTCTAAGGACCGCGTCGCTGCGACGGTGAGCACCGCCATTCTTGTCAAAGGTATCGGGGGCTAATCACCGTGAGCGAGGTCAAGGAAGGCATCAGCCGGGAAACCGTCGAACGTGTCGAAGAGCTCGGCACGTACAAGTACGGATTCACGACCGACATTGAGACCGTCAAGGCTCCGAAGGGCCTCAGTGAAGATACGGTCCGCTTCATCAGCGCCAAGAAAGAGGAGCCGGAATGGCTTCTTGAATGGCGGCTTGAGGCCTTCCGTCGTTGGCAAACGATGGAGGAGCCGAAATGGGCGCATGTCGGCTATCCGACCATCGATTATCAGGACCATTACTATTACGCCGAACCGAAGGCGGGCGCGAAGTACGAGTCAATTGATGACGTCCCTGAAGAAATCCTCGAGGACTTCAAAAAGCT
>CAWUIJ010000103.1:0-9799 GCA_963922235.1 uncultured Parvularcula sp.
GGCCTAACCGCTGACAACATCGCTCAAGAAGCACTCAAAACTTTCGCTATGGACAGCGAAGCATCGACGGCGAATTTGCGCGCGTAAAAGGCTTGTCGCGGCACAGCCCTTGCCTTGGTAGGGGCAGTGCGCGCATCAATGAGACAGCGCTAAAAGCCAGGGGCGGCCGATGATCCGAGTGATGTTGTTGTTGGCCATCGCAGCCGCCGCTGCATGCACCACCAAGCCTCAACGTCTGGAGCCTGCCCCAGCGACGGTGGAAGCCAACGACCCATTCAAAAAGGTCAATGAGGTCAGCTACAAAGGCAACCGTGTCTTTGATGATCTCTATGTGAAGCCATTCGCGACGGCCTATCGCACGGTGTTCCCGCGACCGGTTCGAAAGGCGACGGGCAACTTCACCGACAATCTTTTGATGCCCATGCGCATCGCCAACGAAATTCTCCAGCTCGACGCCCCCGATACCCGCGACAGCACCGGGCGCTTTGTCGTCAATTCGACCCTCGGCGTGGGCGGCATCTTTGATCCAGCGACCGGCATGGGTCTTGAGCGCCAAGACGAAGACTTCGAGCAGACGCTGGGCAATTGGGGCGTGCCGCGAGGCCCTTATATCGTGGCGCCTTTCTTGGGCCCAACGACACCGCGCGGCCTTGTGGGTTCATCCACTGGGCTCGTCCTTGCCCCGCTCAACACACTGGGGATTTTCACCGATCCATCGACGCGGGTGCTTTTGAGCAGCCAGCGAGCCGTCGATACGCGCAATGAAGCTGATGCCACCCTCGAACGCATTTACATGTCGGACGATGGATACATTGTGCTGCGATCATTCTATCTGCAAAACAGGGATCAACTTCTCCACGAGGATGCTGAAGATCCTTACGAAAACTTGCCTGACTTCTAACTTCGACCGGAACCGCCATGCAGCCGATCTTTCTTGACGCGCTTCTGTGGCGAATGATGGCGTTCGCCGAGCGTGCGCGCGCTTTGACGCTTCTCTTTTGGGCAGCGATGACAGCGCTCGCGGCCTGGCAGGTCTCGTCCAACATCGCGATCAGCACCGACACCTCCGAGATGATCAGTCCGGATGCGCCGCACCGCCAGGCATCGGCGAAGATCAACGCCGCCTTCCCCAAACTGTCCGAGCAGGTCCTGATTGTCGTCGAAGCATCGACCCCAGACGGCGCGGCCGCGTTCACCGACGAACTCTCCGCGCGGCTGCGCGAGCGGCCAGAGGTTCAATCCTTGCTCGCCGCATCGTCGGAGCCGTTTTTCCGTCAAAACGGCCTCTTGTTTCTCGACGTTGATGAGCTCGAAGATCTCCTTGCGCGCCTGACCAAGGCAGCGCCGCTGCTGGAGAGGCTGGGCCCAGACCCGACGGTTGCGACGTTGCTTGAGGCGCTCGCCGAGGCGGCCGAGCAAGAAAATGGCGCCGTCACGGATCAGGAGACTCTCGATCGTCTCTACACCGCGTTAGCGAGCGTGATCACGAACGAAGACGAGATCTTCTCCTGGCAGGCCCTTCTCAGCACCGATGACGACCCATCGAACCGGGTGCTCTTCTCGCTCCAGCCGGTTCTCGACTATTCGCGCCTGCGGCCCGCACAGGGCGTGAAGGAGGCCATTCTCGAAGAAGCCGAAGCAGTCCGCGCAGAAACGGGCTTTGCTGCCACCGTCATGATCACGGGTGACCCGGTTTTGCGGAGCGAAGAGCTTGAAGCGGTGAGCCGCGGTATCGGTTGGGCCTTTGCCCTTTCCGGTGTTTTGGTGGGACTTCTTCTCTTCGTCGCGCTCTCATCCAAGCTGATGGTCACGGCATGCCTCCTCTCGATCATCCTGTCCGTGGTCCTCACCGCAGGCGTGGCCGTGACGCTCTTTGATGAGCTGAACCTGATCTCCGTCGCCTTTGCAGTGTTGATGGTGGGCCTCGGCGCTGACTTCTCGATCCACCTGCTCGTGCACCTCCGCACAGAGATGAGCAGCACCAAGTCGCTGCGAACGGCGTTTTACCGAACGTCCCGTAAGATCGGCACAGCGCTCGCACTCGCGGCGCCCACCACGGCGCTCGCGTTTTTCTCGTTCGCCCCCACAGAATTTATTGGGATGAACCAGCTGGGCGTGATTGCAGGGCTCGGTGTGCTGATTGCTTTCCTTGTCTCTGTGACCTTGATCCCTGCCCTGCTCGGCGCCTTTCCCAGCAGCCTTGGACGGCGTGCTCTGAGTGAAGTGCCAGAGACGCGGCCTTCGACCATGATCCTTGACCGGATGGTGATCCCCTTTGGTTTGGTTGTCAGTGTCTTGGGCGCAGCCTCGATCGTGCTGCTGCCCCAAGCTCGTTTCGATGCGGACCCGATGGCACTCCGGGCCAAGAACGCTCCCTCCGTGGTCGCACTGAACCTCATTTCCGAAGATGAAGGCGCCTCGCCCTATCGCCTTAGCGTGCTGGCAGAGAGTGAAGAGGATGTCCGAACCCAGGCGCGCCTGTTGAGTGAACCAGCCACCGTCGACAGCACGCGGCATCTTTTCAGCTTCGTGCCCGATGACCAGGATCTCAAACTCGCCTTGATCGATGCAGCGAGTGTCGGTCTCGGCTTTGCCTTGGTCAGCGGCGGAAGCGTGAACGACGAGTTAGCAGTCTCCATTGCTCGGCTCGAAACGGCTCTGAGCGAGGGCACATCGGACGCAGGCAATCTCCTACTCGAAACGCTCCGCACCACGAGCATGATGGAGATCGAAGAAGCCGGGCCGCGGATCTTTCAGTTCTGGCCACGCCAGCGCGCCTTACTGCAGGAGCAACTTCTCGCAGGCTATGTGGCGATCGATGACCTCCCCAGGCCGCTGACGGAACGTTATGCCGGTGAGAACGGTCTCTACCGGATTGAGGTTCTCCCGGTCGACGGCGCTCTGACCGTTAAAGAGCGCCGCGCTTTCGTCAAAGAGGTGCTGGAGGTTCAGCCCGAGGCTGCGGGGAGCGCCCGCTCAGCCCTGGCCGCTGGGGATATCATTGGCCGCTCCATGGTGCAGGCGAGCCTCACCGCCGCGGCCCTGGTCAGCGTTCTGGTTCTTTTCTTCTTGCGGAGCTTCAAACTCTTGCTGTTGCTGCTCCTCCCGCTGATCCTCGCAGGTTCGCTGACCACAGCGACGGGCACGCTGTTCGACATCCCCTACAACTTCGCGAATGTGTTGGTGTTGCCGCTGATCATCGGGATTGGAATCGATAGTGGCCTGCACCTGGCGCTTCAGGCGGAACGCCGCGGCGATGGCCTCGCGGCTGTCCGCGGGCCAACAGGACGGGCGGTGCTCTTCAGCGCGCTCACCACCATCGCCTCTTTCGGTAGTCTCGTGATCTCAGAGCATCGCGGCACCTCAAGTATGGGCGCACTTTTGACTGTAGGTATGATATGGGTGCTGGCGACGATGCTCTTCGTCTTACCACCGCTCGCAGGCTTCCTATATAAGCCCCGCTCGCAAACGCCATGAGGTCGTTTTTGTTATGAAACAGATGATGATTTCCGCTCTTTCCGCAGCGGCGATGTTGCTCGCCAGCGCGCAAGCGGAACGCCAACCCGAGGCTGAAGCCTTTATCGTCGGGGTTGTGGACGAATTGAAATCTTCCGCCGAGACCTATGGCGACACCTCTGCTGAGGTCCGTCAGGTGCTGGAAGACAATCTCGCCACCGAAGCCATTGGCGGCTTCTTGCTTGCGGGCGAGGCGGCCAAGACCGCCACAGATGAGCAGCGTGCACGCTATGACGAGCTCTTTCCGAAATTCATCGCCGCGGCCTTCGCCGAAGAAATTGGTCAGCTCACATCCCGCCGGATCGATGTGACCGGCAGCCTTGAGCGCCGTCCTGGTGACATCATCGTGCAGTCCTCGCTCTTCGATAGCTCTGACGTCAAACGGGCAGGCATCGATTGGCGCGTCCGCGTTCTTGAAACCGGTGAGAACAAACTGCTCGATGTGCTGGTGGAGCGGATCTCCCCCCTGATCACCCGCCGCCAGACATTCTCCTCCATCGTCGATGAAGACGGTGTCGATGGTCTTCTCGCTTACATGGAAACAACGATCGGCGAGTCCGGGGTGGCCAGCCTCGAGACCCCTGAAACAAGCGATGAACCCGTCGCAGGCGGCGCAGAATAAGCGCAAACACTGACGATACCCAGGGCGCCGTCTCGACCAAAAAACGGAGCAATGACCGACGCTGCGTCGCCTCGAGCGACCCGCTCGCGCCGGACGCCCCTGCTTTGCGTTTTGTTCGCGACCCGGGCGGCCACCTGGTCTTTGACGCTAAAGCCAAACTGCCTGGCCGAGGCGCCTGGCTCACGCCCCACCGCAGCGCGCTCATGATCGCGCTGAAAAAGAGCGCCTTCGCTCGCTCGTTCAAGTCTCCAGTCTCGTTGCCCGAAGGCACGAGCGCAGATGAATTTGCGGACGTGATCGAAGAAGCCCTTCTCACCCAGTCGCTGAGTGCCCTAGGGCTAGCGAGGCGGGCTGGGGCGCTAGCGATGGGCAAAGACGCCGCCAAGGACGCGAAGGACAAGGCGATCGCCTATCTCACGCCGGAGGACGGCAGCGCTGGAGAAATCGGCAAAGTTGCCTCTCTTTTGTCCAAGGCCGCTGACGTTCCGCATATCCCTCTCCCTGTGGGCAGGGATCGTTTAGGGCAGGCTCTCGGACAGGACGCTGTTCATGTTGTCCTCCTTCGTCATCCAGCTGCTACAAAAGCCCTTGCAGCGACAACACTCTGGACCCACTTCCCCACCCGTTAAGACATCGCTAGGGAAGCCTTCTTTTCCGCGCTGCGGGGTGTGGACCGGAAGGTGTGTCTCGTTTATGGGGACGCCCCGCCCCTAAGGGCGATGTTTGGCGCGCCTCACCGCTGTTTCCGGTGGCGCTGCCGCACTCTCTGGCCTTGACGGGTCTAAATTCAGGGGCATTCCGCGCCCCTTGCTAAGGATTGTATGAGCGACGACACGCAAGAGAAGTCGAAGTCAGGACGCAAGCCCCTGAGCCTCCGCCGGTCTGAAACCGGGGCGGTGAAGCAGAGCTTCTCCCACGGCCGGACCAAAACGGTGGTGGTTGAGAAGAAGCGTCGCGCCGTGAGCCCTGGCAGCTCTTCGACCGCTCAGCCAGCAGCGAAACCCGCAGCTGCGAAACCCGCGGCCAAACCCGCTGCAGAGGCCAAGCCGGCGACGAAACGAGCGGCTAGCGGAAAGGCTGCTCCGGCCGCGAAGCCTAAGGGCAAGGTGCTGCGCCAACTGTCGGACAGCGAGAAAAAGGCCCGCGCGGTCGCACTCGCCAACGCGAAGAAAGCGCAGGCTGAAAAGGCCAAGAAAGAAGCCGCTGAACGCGCTGAGCGGGAACGCCGCGAAGCCGAAGAGCGCGCACGTCTCGAGGCTGCTCGCAAGCAGGCCGAGGAAGAAGAACGCAAGCGCGCCGAAGAGGCTGAAGCCCGCAAGAAGGCCGAAGAAGAGGCCCGCAAACAGCTCGAAGCTGAAGAAGAAGAGCGCAAGCGCCGCCAAGAGCTCAAAGCCAAAGGCATCTCCGACGCTTCAAAAGACAAAAAAGACGACAAAAACAGCGGCTTCGCCAAAGACAGCGACAACCCGCTCTCTGCCCTCGGTGGCCGGATCAAGCAGAAGCGCAATCAGGCCCAACCTGAGAACCGCAACGCGAAAGAAGCGCCGAAGCGCCGTTCAGGTCGCCTGACGATTTCCAAAGCGCTTGAGGACGAAGAACGGCAGCGCTCCCTCGCTTCGGTTCGCCGTGCCCGCGAGCGGGAAAAGGCGCGCCGGGCTAAGGGCAATGCGTCCGCTGGCCAACAACGCCGGGACGTTGTCGTTCCTGACGTCATCACCGTGGCCGATCTCGCCCAGCGGATGGCCATGCGCTCGACCGACCTTATCAAAGAGCTGATGAAGCAAGGTCAGATGGTCACCGCCAACGCAACGCTTGATGCGGACACGGCACAGATCATCGTCGAGGACCTCGGCCACGCGGTGAAACGGGTCTCTGAAGCTGACGTGGAAGAAGGCCTCATCGCGCCGGATCCTGAGAGTGCAAACCTTGAGGGTCGTCCACCGGTCGTGACCATCATGGGTCACGTCGACCACGGTAAAACCTCGCTGCTCGACGCCCTGCGCCAGACCGATGTGGTTGCTGGCGAGGCTGGCGGCATCACACAGCATATCGGCGCCTACCAAATTACGGACGCCAACAAGAACAAGATCACCTTCCTCGACACACCAGGCCACGCAGCTTTCACGGCAATGCGGGCACGGGGTGCGAACGTCACGGATATCGTGATTGTGGTGGTTGCCGCTGACGACTCTGTCATGCCGCAGACGGAAGAAGCCATCAGCCACGCGAAGGCCGCGGGTGTGCCGATCATCGTCGCTGTCAACAAAGTCGATAAGCCTGATGCCGATGCGCAAAAGGTGAAAACCGACCTCCTGCAATATGAGCTGCAGGTCGAAAGCATGGGCGGCGAAGTCCAGGACGTCGACGTCTCGGCTCTCAAGAAAATTGGCCTCGACGAACTGCAAGAAGCCATCACGCTGCAAGCGGAACTTCTCGAGCTGAAAGCCAATGCCGATCGCGCCGCTTACGGTACGGTGGTCGAAGCGCAGCTCGACAAGGGCCGCGGCGCGGTTGCGACCTTCCTCGTCCAAGCTGGTACCTTGAAGCGCGGTGACGTGCTCGTGGTGGGGGCTGAATGGGGCAAAGTCCGGGCGATGAACAACGACCAGGGCAAGCAGGTGAAGGAAGCCCTTCCCTCGCAGCCTGTCGAGGTTCTCGGTCTCAATGGTGTGCCAGAGCCTGGTGATCAGTTCGTGGTCGTCGAAAACGAAGCCCGCGCCCGCGAGGTTGCTGAATATCGTCAGCGCATCAAGCGCGAGAAAGCCAATGCATCGAAATCGGGCACCTCGCTCGAGCAAATGATGGCGCAGCTGCAAGACGCTGAGATCAAAGACCTCCCCGTCGTCATCAAAGGCGATGTGCAGGGCTCCGTCGAAGCGATCGTTGGCGCTCTCGAAAAAATGTCGAACGAAGAGGTTCGTGTCCGTGTGCTGCACACCGGCGTCGGCGCGATCTCTGAGAGTGACGTGATCCTTGCTGAAGCCTCCGGCGCGCCGGTCATTGGCTTCAACGTCCGCGCCAACAAGCAGGCGAGGGAGCATGCGGAAGGGTCGGGGACGGAAGTTCGCTACTACTCCGTGATCTACGACCTGATCGACGACATCAAAGGCACGCTCTCGGGCATGCTCGACCCCGAACTTCGCGAGACATTCCTCGGCAATGCCGAGATCCTCGAGACGTTCATGGTGTCGAAAGTCGGCCGGGTGGCTGGCTGCCGGGTGACCGAAGGCATGGTCAAACGCGGCGCGAAAGTCCGCCTGCTGCGCGACAACGTCGTGATCCACGAAGGCGAGCTTTCGCAGCTCAAACGCTTCAAAGACGACGTCAACGAAGTTCCGGCCGGCCAAGAATGCGGCATGAGCTTCGCCAATTACGACGACCTCAAAGTTGGCGACTTCATCGAATGTTTCGATGTCGAACGCATCGAACGAACGCTGGACTAAAGCCGGTCAAAAGAAACGATCAGGACCCGGGCCTCACCGCCCGGGTTTTTTGTATCAAGAAGCGGGCACTTGGTCCGTCACGAACCGCGGCGAGCAACCAGGCGGTCGAGAAGGGTGATCACAGCCATGGGCGTCGAGGGAGCCATCTGCAGGGTCACAGCCCGGTCAAAGACCTGGCGCTCGTCAAGGACCATGAGCTTGCCCTCATCGATGCCGTGAACAATGCGGGTCTGGTGCATGTGCTTGCGGAACCGGACGGACATGTCCTCGGGTAACTCGTGGGCAAAATAGACGCCGACCTGAGGCTTTCCCTTGGCTGACGTGCCGTAATACTTGCCGAGAACCTCGAGGTCGCCCTCAATTCTGTAGCCAAGCTCCTCTTCGGTTTCCCGCAGGATCGCTTGATCAAAGCGCTCGTGCCCACCGCCAGGGAGCGGGTCCACATGACCGCCAAAGAGACCAATGCGGCCAGGAAGACTGGAGGACCCCCGTGAGCGCTGGTTGAGGTAGAAACGGCGCCCCCATTGGCCCTGCCAGTGCAGCAAAACAAGAGAATAGCGCGTCGGAAGCGCGGCATCTTCTGCCGTCACCGTGAGATCGGATTCCCACTCGTCCGAACGCTCCCCCGTCATCGCTTGCACCCCATTGTCGCTCCTACCCTTTCAAGGTCTTAACGCGGGAGCGGATAAGGTACCAGTCGGAAAGATCGCGGTGTTAACGGGGCCCATCACCCCTCGGGCGTCTCTTCACCGTCTTCGAGCAGTTCCACGGTCACACGACCGGAAGCGAGATCGATCTCTGGCACCGAAGCTTTGGTGAAGGGCAAGATCAGCGGCCCATCCGCGGTTTTGAGCTCAATCAGATCGCCCGCACCGTAATTGGGCACGGCTTTCACATGCCCGACCTCTTCGCCCTTGGTGCTAACAACACGCAAACCGATGAGATCCTCAATATAGAAGTCGTCATCCTCGTCCGGGACCGGCAAGGCGGATCGCGGGACCGACAGGAGCGCGCCCTTATAGGCCTCACAGTCCTCCGGCGACGATATCTCCGTGGCCTGAACGAGAAAGAGCGAAGGCTTCACCTCACGGATCCGCTTGGGGGTTAGCCCCCTTCCGTCCTTGGTCACGAGGCTGCCGTAAGAAAAGATCGCTTCGGGGTCTTCCGTAAACGACCGAAGTTTGAAAGCGCCGCGCACACCGTGGCTGCCCGAAAACTGGGCAACCACGATCATGCGATCATCAGGCGAAGTTGGCACGAAAGAGCGCCTTACTCTGCAGCTTCGTCTTCTGCTGGAGCCTCTTCAGAAGGTGCCTCTTCAGCTGCAGCGGCCTCAGCGGCTGCGGCCTTTTTGGCCTCTTCCTTCTCGCGCTTTTCTTCTTCGCGCTCTTTGGCTTTCTGGCCTGGCTCACCTTTTTTCGGGTTGTTGCCATGCTCCCACTTCACAAGACCAGCGGCGCCGAGGAAACGCGCGACACGATCCGTTGGCTGAGCTCCTTTTTCGAGCCAGTGCTTGCAGCGATCAAGATCAAGACGTACACGGTCTTCTGAATCTTTCGGAAGCAGAGGGTTGTAGGTGCCGAGCTTCTCAATGAAGCGGCCGTCACGTGGCATGCGCGCATCGGCGAGAACAACACGGTAGTAAGGGCGTTTTTTGGACCCGCCGCGGGCGAGCCTGATTTTGAGCGACATGATTACTCCTTTTCACTCTCTAAGATGACGGATGAACCTCCGTAAGTTTGTCCGTCTTCGGTACAGTTGAGGTAGATAGCCTCATCAGCTGCAATCACGGCGTAGCGCGAGGCAAGGCGCTCTCCCGCCGTCACATCTTTGCCGGGACGGATAACGACACTCGCTTCGCTAGTGCCGTCACGCCGGTTGGCAATGATCACTTTTAGGTCTTCCGCAGGGCCGGCATTGAAGCGGGCGACGGTGCGGCGCTCATCGCCGCGGCGCTGCGTCAGATCAAAGCTCTCTAGGTCTTCAACTGATGCAATCGCACAGTCAGGATCAACCGGCGCCATGGCATAGTTCATGGAGCTGATGAAATCATCACTCCGTCCGCATGCGGCCAGAAGAACGAGAAAGGCGAGGGCGCGCTTCATTTCTTTTTCGGCCCTCCAAGGCCTGGAAGACCGGGGCCGCCAAGGCCCGGCAATCCGCCCGGCGCAGCGCCGCCGCCTAATCCAGGAAGGCCGCCACCAGCCGGCGGCATCGC
>CAWUIJ010000104.1:0-9780 GCA_963922235.1 uncultured Parvularcula sp.
ATGGATCAGTCCAAGCGTACGTTTTTCGGCCTTTTTGGGAACAGCACGCCTGGAAGCTCTGAGCGTTCGGCTGATGAACCGTTTCTTCCCAAGGGCGCGGTGGTCATTGGAAACTACACTATCCACGACCGTGTCGGCATGGGTGGGCTGTCGGAAGTCTATAAGGCCACCAATTACAGCGGACGCGATCTGGCACTCAAGATCATGCGGCCCGAGCATGTCGCGCAGACGGATTATACCAAGCTTTTGGAAAAGGAAGCCGAACTTAGAAAAGTTCAGCATCCCGCTATTGTCGAATACCACCTGCCCCAACAGGCTGTTTTCGACGGCCAGCCCTTTATCTTCATCTTGATGGACTTTGTCGACGGGCCCACCTTGGCGAAGTTGATGAAACAGCAAGGTCCTATCCCGGCCTCGATCTTGCTGACCCTGGCTGAGCGTTTAGCTAATGGTCTTGCCGCTGTGCATGAGCGCAGGATTTACCACCGCGATCTTTCTCCGGACAACATCATCCTTCGCGGCTCAGACCCGGCCGAGGCGGTGATCATCGATTTTGGTATCGCTCGTGATGAAGACGCTGACGTCTCAATCATCGGAGACAGCTTTGCTGGAAAGCGGCGGTATTCGCCGCCTGAGCAGTTCCAGAACATCATCACGCAGCAGACGGATCTTTATAGCCTCGGTATGACGCTGCTGGCCGCTGCAAGAGGAAACCCGCAGGCACTCGATGAGCGCGGTCCGGACATGTGGCCAAACCTGGAAGGTTTACAGCCTAGGCTGGCCGAAGTGATCCGCCGACTGACTGGCCCCAAGCCCTCCGACCGCATCGAGAGTGCTCGGCACCTTATTGACCTCCTCCATTCCCCAGAGATCATGGCGTTGCCTGCGCCGGAACCTGCAAGTTTTCTCGCTCCCGCGGATGATGACGATGCCACTGTCATAGGATCGTCCGCAGGGCTCGGTAACGATCAGCAGTCGGAGCCATCACTCTCCAACGCGGCACTGACTTCTCAACCATCAACGGTGATCAGGCCTGGCGAAAACCAAGCTCCGAAACCTTTCCCGGCCATCCCCGTGCTTGCGGGCACAGTGGGCGTTGTCGCAGCCGCTGCCCTCGGGTTCGTCTTCTTTTTCTCCTTGGATTCGTCCGAAGACGTTACGCCCGTCCCTGTCACTCAGCCCGATATCGCTCAGCTTGAGCCGCAATCAGTCGAAGCCTCCCCAGCAAACACCACTGCCGCACGCCCCTCCACCAGAATTCCAGACCTTTTTGACGATCTGACGGACGCACCGGAACGTTGTGGCGATTATGTCGGTGAGTATCTTCGTCGCTACAAAGCGCAGTGTTTTGTCGGGAAGGTCCTTACATCCTACGGTTCGCCGACGAACCAAATCTCGGTCTATCCTTATGAAACGGCCGAGCTGTTTGCGATGACGCCGACCAAGCTCGATATCATCTCGCCACAGATTGACGACGTCAGCCTTTTCTTAGATTTGAACGGCGATGCGCCAACCGGGTATGTGACGGTTTTCACTGTTTATCCATGGGGCGGCGTCCAAGTGCTCTTGCCACGTACGATTCCCAAGACCGGCGTAGAGCCCGAAGGTATCGAAGAGATCAATCGATCATATCTGTCGAGCACGAGTATGGGCATCGGGACTCCAACACAGACTTTGCTCGATCGTTCAACGAACGAAACTTTAGTGCTGGGTGACGACTGGGTTCGGCACAAGACCCGGCGTGAAACGATGATGGAAGGTATCGGTACAGTATTCTCCGACACCATTGATAATCCCAGCGGTCCGGTGATTTCTTATGTGCTGTTGACGGATCAGCCGATCTTCAGTGAGCCCCCAAAGTTCTACCAACGCGCGGACCTGTTCGCTTCAGAGCTGGAACGAGGCCTGTCACCCGTGAACTGGCTCGACTACGGCTTTACTAAGTTCTTGGTTGAACCTCGGCCACAGCCTCTTATGATCCAAGAGACACCGACCTCATCAAACGCTCCTTACTGAACGTTCTCGAAGTCATCGGTGGAAAGTGAAGCGGTGTTCAGCTCTTCACCGGTCGTTCCAAGCTCCAGCACCTGACCCCCAGCACCCACGGCAACGAACCCAGCCCAGTAGATCGGGTGGGATGTGAGAGGCGTCGAACGCACATCTCCTGCCGCTTCGCGTAAGGCGCCTGCAATCGTTGTTTCACCGTCGCGAGCATAGCGATAGAACGATTGGACGAGTTCCCGGGTCTCTTGTTCGTAGACGGTCCAGTGCGCGACCACGATCGACCGAGCACCAGCCTGAAGGAAGGAGCGCGCAAGACCCGAAAGGCTCTCTGCTCGAGCATCCTGATTCCCTGCAGTTCCAAAGGTATCGACCTGAGCACCAGCCGAGTTACAGGCTGACACAAAGACCAACTGTGCATTCATATCGAGCTTGGCAATCTCCGGCGCCGTCAGGAAACCGGGTATTTCTTGGACATCACCGCCCTCCGGGTCCGCTGTCGTGACAATGAACGGATCAGGGACGCACGTGTTTTTCGGAGGGAGAAAGCCATGGGTGTAAAGATGGATCACCCCATAGCTTTCAAGCTCTTTTGTTCGCGACATGTCGCGTAACAACGCGTTGGAGAAAGTTGCTCCGCTGCGCACGGTCGCGTTACCAACGAGGGCACTCACTTCGGCAAGGTGGTCCTCTGTATCGGGAAGTTCATCGAGATCCGTCACAGCTTGGACAAAACGATCGCATCCGGGCCGATCACCGACCGTCGCTCTAAGCCTCGCCGCATAGTTGTCCTCTCGCACAAAACCGCCTGCCAAAAGCGCACGAGTCTCTGGTTCAGAGACTTCTGCCCGGCTCAGTGCCACGAAATTCGGGATAGCCGGCAGATAGGTGAACGCAATATCGTTTCCGAGCCACGCAAAGCCAGTGTAATCCTGGCGCTCAATAATAGCGCGATAGGATGGCGAACCTCTTCGCACTTTAGGATCCTCCGTGATCAACATCGACAAAGGAAGCTCTTGCATAGGACCGATCGACGTTGTGTAGACCGACGAATAGCTCGTTAAACTCTGTCCGCTCTCAGCAAGCGGAGCATAAAGTCCATTATAGATCCGGTGAGCGATCCAGACTTTGAAGGGAAAGACGTAATTTGGGTTGTCGATGCGTGTGGCTTTACGGAGGTCATTGATATCACGTTGAAGGCTGGCAAGCCGTCCCGCGCGCGTTTCGCTGACTGGATTGTCAAACTCATGGATCCGCAAACCATCGCCGTCAATCAAGAACACAAAGCCAGTGCTCGACTGACCTGACGCGGTCACGAGATATGCAGCGTTGTCCGATGGGTCCTTAGCGAGTTCGTCCATCATCTCACGGACAGTCGCGGGACGTTGCAATTGATCTCCAAGTTTGTCGTTATCTATCCGTTCAAATTGGACGCGTTTTCGATCAGTTTCACGTTGCGCTTCGACGATTTCGCGGTTTTGAATTTTGGCTTGATCGCTGTCCTCGCCAAAGGTTCTCTCGATAAAAGCAAGTTCAGCGCGAAGACTATCGACTAGGTCTTGAGCGTCCTGCCAGGCACTGTAGCGGTTATTGGCACGAGAATTTTCCTTGAGGCCAACCGTGTATTCGGTGACAGCCGCAGAAATCGAGCGAGATGCCTCTGTCGAACGGATAATCTGGACCGCCCTGAACATATCTGAGTACAGATCGTCCTTTTTGGATGGATCACTCTCAGCCAAGTCATAAGCAGTTTGAAGGAACGGCCAGACCATATCAAAGTCCATAGCTCCCGGTGATTGCTCGAGGATAGCGATACCCTGCCGATAGCTATCTAGCCCTCGCTCAACCACACTTTCGCGATTTTCCGCTAAGCCCCATTCAATCTGGATGCGTCCTCTCAAAAAGAGAGCGCGTGCAGACAACGGCGTGCGACTAAGTTTGGTGCCGCGCCAGCCGCGAATAGCTTCATTGATTGATTGCTCTGCAGACTCAAAGTCGTCGCGCGCTAGAAAGATTTGCGATTCCAGGATCCGGTAGCGTGGCAACACCGTTTGCTCGAGTGTGACAAACGTCCCCTCATCAACGTTACCTATGGCTGTACTGATTTCGCTTGCAGCATCGTAACGCGATTCACATCGCGCATCATCGCCATCGATGACAGAGCAGCCAGCTGTATAAAGAAGGGATGCGCGTATATAGCTCGGCAAGCTAGAAACATAGGCTATGACATCGGAGGAGTCATCGGCGCCCCTGGCGCTGGTGCGTGCTAATTGATCGGCGGCTTCATCAAGCGCGAGTGTTTTAATCAGCGCACTCATTTCCGACCGCTGATTCAAGTCGTGCAAAAGACGAAAGATCGTCAGGAAAACCTCATCCTGCTCGCGTTTGTCTTGTACGGTTGTGGCAAGCGCCACTTCAGCTCGATCGAACAATTGATTTGCTGAAGCAAACTCACGAACGTTACTTTCGGAAAGCGCGCGGTGCATCAATATTCGGGCACGGGATGGTAAATTGAGACACTGTGCTTGAACGCCGCGATCATACTCGGACAACAACGCTTCGAGTGCGACCCGCTCCTCATAATAGTTCGCACCAAAACCATCGAGAAGTGCCTCCCTCAGGTCTTCGGTCAGCTGAGCACAATCAAAACGCTGCGCGTGCGCAGGGCCCAGAAAGAATGTCATGGTCACGAAGAGGCTAAGAAACAAACGCATGGTACACCTCACTCTTCTGTCGCCGCGGGAAGCGGTGCAAGAATAAAGAACGTTGGCGGGTTGGCCCAAAGCTGCTCATTGCCAAAGGCGAGGAAATTGCTGTCGTTCGGATCATCCATAGCAACCGTATCGATCGTCAGCGTGTTTTGCGGCGCTGTGATCACCACGGGGATATCAAGATTGATGCATGTGGACGTGTCACCGATCTGACATCCATTGAAGGTCGTCCGATCCGACTTGTTGGTTCCATCGGCGATCAGGCCAGCTGAAGCACCTCGAACGAAATCGCCATCGATCGGAGCGATCCCGCCGAAAACTTCGAGCAATTGCGGACGACCACCAAACACAAATCCAAGGATTGACTCACCAGCAAGCGGTCCGCCTTCAAAACTTCCGTTGCCACCGGTCACATTAATTCCGAAAAACTCAAACCCATTGTCCGCATGCACCGATGGGACAAGCACCTGTGCATGACCGCGGACATCTTCGAAAGTCAGCGATGCGGCATAGAAGAAGTCACGGAGATTAAGTTCAGCATTGGAGACCGGGTTCGGGCGTTCAGCCATAAGGAAGGCATCGTCAACTTCGTTCTCAGGTGTCGTCGCGCGCGTGGATCCCAAGAACGCAGAACCTGCCGACAGCACCCTGACCAAACCAAGTGGCCGATTGGCTCCTACAAAGTCACGGAACCGGACCTCTCCGTCCGTTCCTGCGGAGATCGACAGCGATCCTGTTTCAGTTGCGCTTTCCTGACGCTGAGCAATATCATCGACGGACAACGCTAGATTGCCGAGGCTATCAATCGGACGATCGAAACGGACGTCTGCGCCGACTTCAGATGCACCGCCGGCTGTCGTATCGAAGGTCCAGGTTGCACCATCGGGGATGAAGAGATGGAATGACGCTTCATCCAGACCATCGACGCCTTGGTTTGAAACAACCGCATCGCTTGGCTGCCCATTCGTCAGCACGGGATCAAGACCAAAGACGCCGTTATCCTCTGCCGTCAAACGACCGACTAAGGTGATGCTTCGACCGGTTTGAATGGTTAAGTCTCCACCCACTTCCAAGTTCCGGAGTGCAAGGGTGCTTTCCAAAGGCGTAGCTATCTCTGAAAGGTGCGCGCTGCCGCCGATCCGGCGCAAGGCAAGGCCATCAGCAAACCGATGCGAAGCGTTATCGAGATTGATGCTTGGCCCACCGGCGTCACTGATGATTGAGACATCAGCGGCAAGACCTGTGCTGATATCTGTCATCCCGGCAACCATGATTGATGTGCCGCTTTCATCCGTAAGCTGGACACCTTGATCGGGTGACGTCGACCGGTCTGCGTCAAAAATGATACGAAGATCGCCGGTAGAGACGATGTCACCAAGAACCAGATCGTTAGCATCAGCGATGAAGATCGATGATCCCGATGCCGACACAACACCGCCAAAATCATTTGACGTGTTATCAAGAACGATACTGCGACCAGACGTCAAGCTGGTCTGGCCATCCACAAGGATCGGAGATGCTCCATCGAAGATGCTTCCATCAGTTTCAACGGACAGGTCTCCCGTAGCGACGGTCGAACCGAGAACGATATCACCGGACGTTCCGAGAGTGATGTTTGCGCCTTCGGCTGTGAAATCCGAGCCAAATTGGTTGCTGGTTGATGCAAGATCAATATCGTCTCCAGCGCTTAAATTGGTGCTGTTGGCAACATCCACGGTCCCGCCAGTGATGGCGCCAGCCGAGGCAACCACCAAGGTCTGGGTCGCTGTCACAGTCTCAATGGCTACGCTTCCGCCGGAAAGGCGCACGTCAGTCCCCGTGACTGTTGTCTCAAGGAGACCATCAGACGACAGCGTGATTGCCGCTCCATTTGCCTCAACGCTGAGATCGCCCGCCTGAGACAGGTTGATATCGGTCGCCGCAAGTGCGGTGACGCGTCCGTTCAAGGCATTGCTGCTGAGATCGATCGCTCCATTCAAGCTGGTCAGCGTCGCGGCACCTGCAGCGGCAACCGATCCGCCGGTGATGGCTCCGGATGCGATAATATCGACCGCCGCGGCCGTCGCTGAAATGATCGATACAGTCTCGCTCTCCAGCGCCAAATTGCCTCCCGCGTCGGCCTGCACGGTAAGCGGACCGTTGCCAGAAAGGCTGATGTCTTGAGTGGCCTCAACGGTGAGCTGCCCACCAAAAACGTTGGCGTCGTCGGTGAAGGAGACTGAGCCCGCCGAGCTGGAAAGATTTGTTGTCCCTGCAACAATCAGTGTACCGCCCGTTAGATCACCGGATGCCGTTACCTCCAAGTCGCCAGCTGCCGAGATATCGCCGAGGTTTTGACCACTTCCAAAGTTGAAAAGAACATCAAAACCAGTCGCACTCACGAGATTGCTGAAAGCGTTGGTCAGATCGTCAATCGTGATCTCCGAGCCATCGAGAGGATTGCTGATGGCAAAGACAGCATTCCCGCCGACATCAATGTCTTCGTCTGCATCCGTTTCAGCACCGTCAGTGATTGAACCCGCCACGACCGTTACCGTGAGGTCGCCCGCAGCATCGATATCGCCCAGTTCAATCCCGTCAATGTCAGAAAGAACGATGCTCTCGCCCGATGCGTTGACAACACCCATGAAGTCATTGGTCGGATCATCGAGCTCAATACTGGTCTCTGCGATCAGGAATGTATCGCCTTGAACATCAACGTCACCGTCCGCGACGCTGATCGTGTCATCATTGATCCCGCCATCTCGGGCTTCAACGGTCAGGTTCCCGCCCGCGTCAATATCATTCAGCTGAACACTGGCTCCAGAAAGGTTGATCGCCGCTCCTGCGGCGCTAACAATGAGGTCATTGACATCAAAGATTGTGATATCGCCAGCAGAGGAAGAAGCCTCGACAATATTTTGAAAAATATTACGCTCGTCATCAATAACGATATCGTTCTCAGCTGTAAAAGTAGCCATTCCATCAGTGTAGATACGGCCTTCACCGGTGATGAGGCCATTTTGCTGATCATCAATCGTTTCGTTTGTCGCGGTAGCCGTGACCGTCAGTGTACCACCCGTAGTACCCACAACACCCGGTTCAGGATTGTCAAATACGGCTTGAATTTGGTTAAGCACAACGCTGCTACCGGTCGCGATCACCGAATTTCCTTCAGCGGAGACCATCAGTATGCCCTCCGAAGAAACATCGACAACGTTGTCCGGCGAAATAAGTCCCGTCGATCCAGCCTCTGCTGAAATTTGCAAATCAATGTTGTTAGCAATTTCTATTGAGCCCTGAACGGCAACTGCAATGACGAGCCCCTCAAAATTGTTGTTGAGCAATTCAATGTTGCCGGAGTTCGCGGTAATGTTACTCTGTCCAAAGACATTTACAGAGCCGCCTGTAACATCGTCAACCGCTATTGCCGTCAACTCGGATGCTTCCAGGGACTCGATGAAAATCGACTCACCGCTGTTGAGAGTGACGGCTCCACCAATCGGGCGAGTTTCGGGTTCGTCGCCATCCTCGACAAAGACGTTTTCGCCAGCTTCAACATTCACAAAGATATTACGTGAAGCGGCTAGATTAAAGTTGTTGCCGCTCCCAGATACGGTCAGATCATCACCTGACGCCAGTGTGACATTGTTGTCTCCGCTGAGTCCGTTCGAGGTGATCGCTGTTGCATTAATGTTTAGCGCCTGGTTCGAACGCAATTCGATAGACCCAGCAGCCTCAGCTATGACTAGGCCGCCGAATACGTTGTTGTCGCTATCGGTGAAGCTGATCGAGCCAAAGTCGCTGATAAGGCTCGTTGATCCTGTCACGTTAAGGAAGCCAGCCGTTAGCGTATCCTCTGAGTCCAAACTCAGATCACCACTTGCCGAGATGCTTGGGATGACCGGCGTTGTTGATCCAAACTCAAAGGTCACATCATGACCGTCAGCCGTCAGGGTATCGCTGAATATGTGGGTACCATCGTCAATTATGATCGACGTATCATCTGTCGTTGCTGTGAACGATATATCCCCCGCGACTGAAAATGTCCCGACTAGATCATCATCAATCGATCCAGAGGTCGCGATCACCGTGACGTCACCGCCCGTCAGCGCGCCGTCTTGCTCAGCATCCACCTGCCCCAGGCTCACGCTCGAGCCTGTTGCATCAACGGTGTAGCCAAGGACGTCCGAAAGGCTCAGAGCACCAGCCGCGTTCGCGACAACGACGTTTACTGACGAGATGCTGCCCGATACGCCTGCAATGGCCGCCAGCGACAGCGTATTTCGGTCCGCAATGGAGATGCCGCCAGTGGTGGATGTGGCGGTCACCAAGCCAACGAAGTTGTTGGTCGTATCATTCAGTGTGATGTCAGTGACGGCGGTTAGAGTGGATGCACCAGCAACATCGACATCTGATCCTGCGCCAACTTCCACGTCATCACTGATCGAGCCCGAGGTGGCTTCAGCAACCAGAGCCCCTTCGACATCCAAATCGAGCAGGACCAACGAAGCACCTTCGAGCGTCACATCATCACCAAGCGCCTCAGTGATGGTGAGATCTCCGTCCGTCGTCACATCAACTGTGTTGGCGTCCGTCGTGCTTCCAGCCGAACCAGCAAGCGCTGAAATGGTTCGATCACCGGTGAGGTCGATCGTTATCGATCCTCCAGCACTCGACGCAACCGCATTGATGTCCTCACCGAACACACCTGTCGTCAGATCAACAGAGCCTCCGGTGCTTGTCAGAGTGGTTGTCCCTGTCACGTCGAGACCGGTACCGGTGATTGTCACGTCATCGGTGAAATCGAGATTACCACTCGCGACGACACTTGCAATCGTTGGATCTGTTTCCTCAAGATTAAGCGTGACGTCATGACCGTTGATCATCAGCTCACCGCTGAATATATTGGTTCTGTCGTCAATTGTGATCGACGTGCCAACTGTCGTAGCTGTAAATGTGGCATCTCCAGCATCGATATCATCACCGGCTGAACCTTCGTCGCCGTCGGTGATCGAACCACTGATAGACCTTACCGACAGCGCACCAGCCGTGTCGATGTCGCCAAGCTCGATGCCATTGATACCCG
>CAWUIJ010000105.1:0-9650 GCA_963922235.1 uncultured Parvularcula sp.
AGCGCGTCGATGTCGCCGATCGTATCTTGCTCAAAATTACGATAGCCAAAGATGTTGGTCAGGGTACCGAAGTTCAAATCCCAGTCCGTCCGGAGCGAGAAGGTCTGTGACTGCACTTCGATCAGGCCAGGCTCGTCGATCGAAAAATCGAAGCTGTCGCGTTCAAACTCACCGCGGTTTTGCGCCGATGGACCGTCGCCGCGGTTGTCGAAGATTTCGCCCTTGGCGAGGAATGTCAGATTATCCGTGGCGAAATATTCGAGGGCACCGCGGAGAATGTAAGTCTGCGCTTCGCCGTGATTGCTGCCATCGAACTGGTTCTCGAAGTAGCCGTTGTCGACGTTGTAGTAAGCGCCGAACTTACCGTTCAGCTTACCCTCAACAAGCGGGCCCGAGACCGTGCCCATCACGAATGAGTTGAGGCCGCCACGATCGCTGTCGACTGGTGATTCAGTCGCCACACGGACAGTGCCTTGGAACTCGTCTGTCGGGTTGCCTGTGTTGAGCAGGACAGCACCACCGGTGGTGTTCCGGCCGAACAGAATGCCCTGTGGGCCACGAAGGAGTTCGACGCTGTCGATATCAAAGGTGTCGAACACGACGCCCGAGTTGATGCCGAGATAGATACCATCAACAAACACACCGACCGATGGGTCGATCGAGCCGATGGACGAGTTCACGCCGAGGCCACGGATCGAGAAGTTTGCCTGACCACGAGCCGTACCGATATCGTCGAGCGAGACGTTGGGAGCGGAGAAGCTCAGATCTTCCAGTGTCCGAACGTTGAGCGCATCAAGCGATGCGTCGTTGTAGGCGGTGACGGACAGCGGGACGTCTTGAACGTCTTCTGGGTCAACACTCTTGGTGGCAGTGACCGTGATCACATCAGTCAGGGCATCAATCGAACCGCGACGCGCATCGTCTTGCGCAGACGCGGAAGACATGATCGCAATTGCGGGCAGCGAGGCTCCAATGAGAAGGCGGGTAAGGCGCTTCGTCGTCATCAAGCATTTCCTCCGAAAGTTTTTATGTTTGTGAGCTCCTCCTCCAACAGGTTGAGCCCCATTCCTAGGGGCCTGGAGGAAGATAGGAGGGTCGTGCGACGATTACCTATTTCATGTGACGCCAAAGCAACATAGTCATTGTGCGGTGCAAAAATGATGGTGCGCCGCACACGGCAGAAATTGACATTTTCTGTGTCAATTTACCATGATCGGAGAGGGAGGATCTTGGGGGAATGCCGGCAAAAAACGACACGAAAAAGATCGATCCGGCTGCCGAGGAAAACTAGAGTCGACTACAGTTTGAAAGCTTCTACGCATCGATTTTGCACTGCACGATAGATTCTCGCTTTGCGCGCGTTACGAAAGAATTGCTTAACGGTTCGGCAACCTATGCGCGCATAAGAGGTGCGTATGGTTGCGCTCCTCGGTGTTCTCTTGACGATGGTCATGGTTTTCGGCGGCTACACGCTCGCCGGAGGCAAGATCGAAATCATCCTCCACGCCCTGCCGTTCGAGATGATGATGATCGGAGGCGCGGCGATGGGGGCCTTCATTTCGGGCAATGATATGGCCGTGATCAAGCACACGGGTGCTGACCTCGGTGCGATGATCAAGGGTCCGAAATTCAACAAAGCGGACTATCAGGATCTTCTCTGTCTGCTGCACACGCTGCTGGATTTGGGGGCGAAAGACCCAACCGAGCTTGAGCGCGCAATCGAGGATCCAAAGGACTCCCAGATTTTCCAAGCTTACCCGAAGCTACTCGGTGATAAGTATACGGTTGAAATTATCTGCGACACGCTTCGCTCGATGATTATGAACTTCGACAACGCCTTCCAGGTCGAGGAGATGCTCGAGAAGCAGCTGCTCGCGATGAAAGAGGATAGCCTTCATGGTGCGCACGCGCTGGGGAAGGTGGCTGATGCTCTTCCCGCTCTTGGGATCGTTGCGGCGGTCTTGGGTGTGATCAAGACGATGGCATCGATCGATAAGCCCCCAGAAATCCTTGGGCAGATGATCGGTTCCGCTTTGGTTGGTACCTTCCTAGGCGTTTTCCTGGCCTATGGTATTGTTGGTCCGTTTGCGGAACGGGTGCGCCAAGTGCGCGAAGAAGAACAGGCCTTCTATGGCCTCATTCGCGAGGTGCTGGTCCACTGGCTCCATGCTCACCCAGCGGTGATGTGCATTGAGGTGGGTCGACGCAATGCGCCAGGAAAAATGCGACCCAGTTTTGTCGAGATGGATGAAGCCATCCGTAGTATGAAGAAAGCGGCATAGGGTATGAGTGACGCGATCACCGTCAGTCTTAGTCGGCAGTCAGGGCTCCTGAACGAACTGTCTGTCATTGCGAACAATATAGCCAATGCGAGCACGGAAGGATTCCGTGCGGAGGCGGCGCTCTTTTCGGAGTTTGTCAGCTCTCGCGCTGACGATCCTTCGGTGTCAATGGGCGCCTTGCGCGCTCACTTTCCGGTTCTTGATCAAGGCGCGTTGATCGAAACAGGGGGCGTCTTCGATCTCGCAATCGATGGCGACGGATGGTTTGCGGTCAATCGTGGTGGCGAGGTGCTGCTGACGCGCGCGGGCCGGTTTCAGACCGACGCGGACGGACAGCTTGTGACGCCGGACGGTGATGCCGTGCTCGACGAAGTGGGTTCGCCTGTTCAACTGCCGCCCAATGCGTCCGATGTTGCCGTGGGTTCTGATGGAACGATCACTGCGGACGGATTTGGGGTCGCACGAATTGGGGTGATGATTGCTGAGGCCGAGGGGATTTCGAGGGTCAGCGACAACCTCTGGCGAAACGAAGGCCCCCTTCGTTTCGCCGAGGGTGCCCGGATCCGCCAAGGTTTCCTTGAGGGCTCGAATGTGAGCCCGGTCGAAGAGATGGCGCGGCTGATCGAAGTTCAGCGCATGTACGAAGCGGGCGCCAATCTTGGTGAGAACGAACATGATCGCATCTTGTCGCTCATAGAAGCGCTAGGTGCACGGAGATAATGGAGAGACGACGATGACAGCGCTTAGGATTGCCGCAACAGGGATGGAGGCGCAGCAGACCCGTGTTGCGACCATTGCCAACAATATCGCTAATATGTCGACCACGGCCTATTCCGCGCGCCGCGCGTCCTTTGCGGATCTGATGTATCGCCAAGAGGTCACCCCTGGGGTGCTTTCATCTCGGACAGGAACAATCGTGCCAGGCGGCGTTCAGATCGGTATCGGTGTACGGACGGCAGCTGTCACAGCCAATCAAGGGCAGGGCGCGCTGACCAACACGCAAGGCGATCTCGACATTGCGATTGAGGGGCGCGGGTATTTTGATCTTGAGCTCCCATCAGGCGAGGTTGCTTATACCCGTGATGGCCGCTTCTCCTTGGACCCCAACGGTATCATCGTTACCGCTGAAGGTTTCCCGGTGTCCGGAGGAATAGCGGTGCCAGAGATCGCGCGCTCGGTCCAAATTTCTGCCGATGGACAGGCCTTTGCAGTCTTTGACGACGGAACACCGCCGCAGCAGATCGGCATTTTTCAGGTCACAACGTTTACGAATGAACAGGGTCTCGAGGCCCTTGGCGGCAATCTTTTTCGGGAGACAGAAGCATCCGGCGTTCCGCTCGGCGGTTTTGCTGGCATCGATGGGGCGGGGTTCTTGCGTCAGGGATATCTTGAAGAGTCCACAGTCGACGTCGTTGCCGAGATTGCCGACCTGATTGAAGCCCAACGAGGCTATGAGTTGAACTCACGGGTTATGACGGCCGCAGATGAGATGCTCTCAGCAACAACGCGGATTCGCTGATGCGTAGGCTGCTGATCCTTCTCCTGTTGGTTGGTCCGACCAAAGTTTCAGCTGAAGTTTTGGCCGCACGGCCGCTGGCGCGCGGAGACGTGTTGACGCCTGCAGATCTTACAGCCACGTCGCCAGATGAGCTTGCGGCCTATGTCGGGATGGCCGTCCGGCGTCCAATTTTCGAGGGCCGTGCTCTGCGTACCTACGACGTTGCTCTTCCAACCGCCGTGAGTCGCCAGGACACCGTCGCTGTCCATTTCAAAAGAGGCGCATTGAGCCTTGAGATGCAAGGCCGCGCGCTAGGCGAAGGGGCCGTTGGTGAGCGGATCGATATCTCTTTGCCGGGCCGGCGCAACCCCATAGGCGCCCTGATTACCGGCCCCGGTACTGTGGAGGTCGGTGCATGAAAGCGCGCGTTTTGACGTTGACAGCATTCGGGTTCATGACCGCTTGCGCGTCGTCTGGATTGGAGCCGGAGGCGATCGCGACGGCTCCGCGTCCGCAGGCTGAAGAGTTCATTCCAGCGTCGATGTCGGCATCCCTTTGGAACCGCGACCCACAATCGCTCTTCGGTAATCGGCGAGCGCGTGAAGTGGGTGATCTTCTGACGGTCGTGGTGCAGATCAATGATAGCGCAGATATTCAGAACGATAGCCAGCTCAACCGCACCTCAGAGCGTTCGTTTGAAATGCCAGCAGGGTTCGGCCTTCCTCAGTGGGCTGCTAACGCTTTGCCCTTTGACGCGACGCTTAATCCTGGTGTTGACCTCACAAGCGAGGAACGAGTTCGAGGTCAGGGTAATCTGAGGCGCGCTGACGATATCACGTTGCGCCTTGCTGCCCGAATCGTGGATGAGCTTCCCTCAGGCGATTTGGTCATCGAGGGAAATCAATCCGTACTCGTTGGCGCCGATCGGCGACAACTCCATGTCTCGGGTATCGTGCGGCCTGAGGATATCTCACGGCAAAACATGGTTATGCATGACCGCATTGCAGAGGCCGATATCCGCTATATCAGCGGTGGCCCCATTGCAGCATCAGGACGTCGAGGCATCGGGAACAAGGTCCTCGATATTATTGTTCCGTTCTAGGAGGGAGCGGGTTAACTGGAGGTATGGGTGGTGAAATCTCAACTATGGAAAGGCGTACTCGGCGCTTTGTGCTTGGGCTTCGCTGTGGCGCCAAGCGCAGCGCTTGCCGGTGGTAAAGGCAAACAAGAAGCCAAGACCACAGTGCTACAATTCAAGCGGCCCTTTGTTGTGCCCGTAGGTGACGACCTGCGTACACAGGGCATGGTCGTTGTATCCTTCAACATTGAATTTGATAGCAAAGTCGCGACCGAGGCGCTCGAGCGTGAGGAGATTATCCGAGATCGGATACTTATGGCACTTATGCATCTCTCCCACGATGGTGCATTTGATGGTGGTATCGCCGATCCTGCAATCGCGACACTGATCAAAGACAAGATCCAAATTGTCCTTGATCAGCTTTATCCCGATGGCGTCGAGCAGATCCTCATTCAGGACCTTGTCAGCCGGCGCGTGACCTAAACCAGTTCTGTATCGGTCCGAAGTATATCGATGACCTCTTCGAGATTGTCGTTGGTCTCGATCTGTTGTTCAAGGCTGTTGATCATGGCGAGCTGCTCGACGAATTGATTTGCGTCGAGCGGTTCCAACGGATCCTGATTTTCAATTTGGGCGGTGAGGAGGATGAGGAAATCGCTCATCTCATCCGATTGATCGACTTCAGTGACACCATTGTTTTCCGTACTGGTCGTCGGTGTGACCGAACTGATATCAGAGACTTCCATGTCTAGCTCCTAGAGTTGAATATCGAGAGCGCCGTCGTGAAGGCGGCTTTGGGGTGTCGTGATGGGAAGAGTCGCGTTCTCCGCCACAAGCCACAAGGGTTGTTTGTCATTCTGATCGTCGGCTGACGGATCGGATTGGCTCCAGTCGAGCTCGACATCGTCAAAGCCACTATCCCGGAGATCGCCCGCGAGCGTGTCGGCATTCCGCCGCATCAGATCCAGTGTGTCTGCCTCTGACGCGCTGATCACAGCTTTGACCTGGCCCTGGCGACCCACCTCGAGCTCGATCACCACACGTCCAAGCTCTGGCGGATCGAGCTGGACCTCGATTGTTCCTGTGCGCGTCCCTGCACGGATCGTATCGCGGACTTGGGCCATGGCTTGCGGCTCAAGCGTTGTGTTCGATGCGATGACTGTTCGAACCGGCTCTGCGGTTGCTGCTGTCGTACCTTCCGAAACAGTGACGGGTGCAGCCATGAATTCAGTCGTCAAAACAGGCGATTGCTGTGTCGCAGTATCGATGGGCAAGACCGCGGTCAAACGCGGTGTTGCGGCGGCGTCTTTGGAAAAGCCTTGGCTTAGTGGCTCTGTAGCCATCACTGGTAAATCGGTCGGCAGTCTCAGGCCCTCTGCTGAGACCGTCTGGGTCCGTAGAGGGGTGTCACCATCAATCGCCGTCGTAGGCACGCTCCTGCTGTCCAGAGTTGGCGCCGAAGTCTGATCAAGTCCCGGAACCAATTTCTTGACTGGCATTGCCGTCACTGCGGTTGAGGGAAGGGCCTTATCGAGCTCGATTGGCGCCGCGCTTATCGGTACAGAAATCGTCGGTGCACGCGATGGAGAGAAGGCTTTTGGTTCGGCGTTGGCTGTAGCAACGGTTCCAGGAATGACTGCTGGCTGCTGGACAAGCACGGCTTTGATGTCAGCTTTTGGCACCGGCAGTTCTGAAGAAAGAGCCGTATGATCCATCGCGGCCAAATGTATGGCTGGACGGTTCGGCTGCTGCGCCAGAGGCTCCATCCCCAAACCTAGCGCTTGCTCAAAAAGAGCGATCATTGCGGGTTCGTCCGTGGACAGACCCGAAGGTTGCGTGGAGCCGTCAGAGACCTGAGGCGAAAGCGAAGCGGGAAGGTTCAGGGCCAACATGCGTGCGTCTTAAGCGTAGAAACCTTGCCTAAACCTTTACGTGTGAGAAACCATGTCATCATCTCAAAGTGGTTTTGGTTATGTCTTTTGAAATTCTCGCTCCTGCTGTCGTGGCCTCGACAAAAGAAGCACGCGCACACCCCTCTAACGATGTTCATCGTCAGGCAGCGGAGCAGCTGCAGATTGCTTTCTTTCAAGACATGCTGATGCATGGTGGGTTCGCAGAGGCCTTCTCAACAGGATCCAACGCGTTGGATTCCTTCACATCTATGATCGTTGAGAATGTTGCCAAGGAAATTGCCGCCAAAGACACATCGCTAGCGGATCATTTTTATCGCCAACTGCAAGGCCCTTCTGCGGCGGATAGGGCGTAAGAGACATAGGTCTCCCACCGTCGTCTTCGGTATCCTGAGAACATGATGTGAGACCTTCACGCAGAATTAAGCCTTACAACCGTAAAGCATAACACGCAATCGGAAGTTGCGGATGCTGGTGGTCCCGAGGACAGAGGGGTTGCGCACCAGCAAAAAACAGGATGCGGATCAATGGGATCGATCAACTTCAATCAGAGTGCACAGGTTGCGCTCATGACTCTCAACTCAGTCAACAAAAACCTCTTTGAGGTCCAAGACCAAATCTCAACTGGTAAAAAAATTAGCTCTGCAAAGGACAACGCGGCGGTCTGGGCAATCAGCACCGTGATGGAGTCCGACGTGATGGGCTTCAAACAAATCAACGACAGCCTTAACCTCGGTAGCTCGACTGTGGAAGTGGCCCGTGCTGCAACGGAAGAGGTCACGAGCCTTCTCCAGGAAATCAAAGCCAAAATCGTTGCTGCGCAAGAATCGAACGTCGATCGGACAAGCATCCAACGAGATGTTGATGCCCTCCGTGATCAGATCGATTCGATCGTCAACGCTGCTCAATTCAATGGCCTGAACCTGCTTCAAGGCGGTGCGGATATTGAAATTCTCTCCTCACTTGATCGTTCAGATGCTGGTGTCGTCACGCCACGGAGCATTGCTGTGAGCCGTGTCGACCTTAGCGACACAGCAGGAACGACAGGCGCAGCATTGACCGCAACTGATGCGGGTGCAGTGGACATTGATGCTGGTGCGTTCTCTGGTATCGACGATGCATCCGTTGCAGCAGCGACTCCCGGAACCCCGTCTGCTGGTACGGTCACCCTTACGGCTACCGCGTTCACTGGTGGTGCTGCAGCTGACTCGCTTGAGTACACGGTAGAGGTCGGCACTGCGGCTCCAATCGTCGTGACAATTTCTTTGGCTGCTGCCGATGGTCAAGTTGCTGTCGACGGTGCTGCGACAACGACCGAGATCGCTGATGCTCTGCAAACAGCGCTGACTGCTGCGGGTGTTCTTCCTGATGGTGTCACTGTCACACGAGCAGGCGATGTCCTGACGCTGAACAACAACTCAGAAACGCCGATGACTGCAACCGTCACGGATACGTTTACTGATGACTCAGCGGCTACAACGACACCAATTGCAGACGCTGCAGCTGGTAACATTGCGCTTGCCACGACTGATGCTGGCGCATTGGGCAGCGCCGCTGCCGCCGACGTTGAAAACTTGCGCGCTGCTATTCCAGCCCTCAGCACACCTGGTACAGAAACGCTAACGCTGCAAACCGGTCTGATCGATGAAGGCACACTCTATCGTCTGTCGATTGATGGTTCGACGATTGAGTATCGCACCATCGCTGGTGATGATGCCAACAGCGTTGCTCAGCGTCTCCGTGACCGCGCAACGGCTATTGCACCTGAAGACTTTGAGCTGGCTGTCGTCGATAACATCATCACCTTCACCAACGGTACAGGGAACGCTATCGCCGTCGAAGCTCAGGTGAACACGGGTACCGGCGGTGGTTCGCTTGAAGACCTTGCGAACCTCTCTGTGCTGACGACGGCTGCAGCGAGCTCGGCGCTTCTCGATATCGAGGTCATGATCGAGTCATCGATTGATGCGGCTTCGTCGTTTGGTTCTGCACAGAACCGGATCGACATTCAAAGCAGCTTTATCGACCGCCTGGTTGGTTCTCTTGAGGCCGGTGTTTCTGGTTTGACCGACGCCAACCTTGAAGAAGCGTCTGCTCGTTTGCAGGCTCTCCAGGTTCAGCAGCAGCTCAACATCCAGGCCCTGTCGATCGCTAACGCGGCGCCGCAGGCTCTGTTGGCACTGTTCCAGTAAGCCCTACCGGCTTGAACTCAGCGCTAGGCCTTCGGGCCTAGCGCATCCTGACTCTTCGTGATTGATTGGTGTGGTGATGGTTCCCAATGCGTATAAAGTGGTGCAACGCCAAACGATCTCGGGACGTGCTCTAGAGCGGGAAATTCTTGAGCGGGTGACGGCTCGATTGAAGTCAGCCGACCCTGATAGCGTCAAAGGGCTAGCGAAGTTCCATGAAGCGCTACGCCTCAACCGCAACATTTGGATGACGTTTGCGGTCGATCTTGCCGCGCCGAACAATCCTTATCCCGATGAGCTGAAAGCATCGCTCATCAGCCTTGCTGGCTTCATCGAGAAAAGCACAGCCGCTGCGGCGAAGGACCGAGACGTTCTCGATACGTTGATCAGTATCAATGGGAGCGTCATCCAGGGGCTGAGCGGGCAATGCGCCCCAGCCGACGAGGCCTGACCAATGGCTGGCCTTATCCTCAACTTGCGTCCCTGGGAGACCTTTCTGGTTGGTGATTTGGTTCTCCAGAATGGCGGACGCCGCGCCCAGATCCGGGTTCGGGATGAGCGGGCAGGAGTATTGAGGTTGTCTGATGCTCTGCATCCGGATGGTGTAAAGACACCACTGACGCGTGCTTATTATGCGGCTCAGCTGCTTGTGCTGGGGCAGGCTGATGAGACCAAGGATGCGCAGCTTCTTGT
>CAWUIJ010000106.1:0-9646 GCA_963922235.1 uncultured Parvularcula sp.
CGCCTTGCTCTTCGAGCGTTCGAACATAGCGGAGCGGGGTCAGTCCAGGATCGACTAGCACGCTGGCACCGCTGGTCCCGAGCTCCTTGAGGCGCGCATCAATTGCGGTCTCAGGCTGCAGGGCGACGCTGTTGCCGAGATGGGAAGGCAGGTCGTCTGTCACCTTGCGTGGGTCAAGAAAGAGCTCAGCCTTGCCATCGGAAAAAATCAGTGCTCGCCCCAAAGGCAAAGGAGCAGCATGCACATCGCCGCCGCGAATGTTAAAGAGCCACGCGAGTGAGGAGGGTGACGTCAACAGCGCAACATCAGCGCCAGTTCCGCTGACAGCTGAACCAATCCGTGTCCGCTTCGCTTCAGCATCCTCGCCGGCAAATTCCAGCGGATGAGGATGAACCGGGGCGGTCGGTGCGTCTGGCCGGTCTGACCATGCCTCGTCGATAGGGTTCGTCTCGGTGGGGACGAGGGTGAACCCCGCTTTGGCCGCGGCATTCTCAAAGGGGCGCAGAGAGCCTTCAGAGAAGAGCATCGGATCGAAGCCGACCTTAGCGCCCACTGACGTGTTCTGACGAAGCCAAACGCTTGGCGTGATGTCATGGGTCATCAAGCGCTCGAAGACATCGCCGTCGACCTGTTCGGGCAATTGGACGGCGTAGCGGCCATCGGAGAAAACAGCGGCCTTATCGCTCAGAACGATGCCAAAGCCCGCGGAACCCGAAAATCCGCTGACCCATAAGAGGCGCTCGTTGCAATAGGGCAAGTACTCGTTGAGATACTCGTCATCGTGCGGAACAAGAAAGCCATCAAGGCTCAGCTCCTTCAGGCGCGCACGAAGAAGCGGCACGTGTTTCGCGCCAAAGGAACGATCGGAAACGGGGTCAAAGCTCTGAAACATAAGGTCAGCTCCAGCCGGAAATGGGCAGTCTATCAACCATAAATGCGCTCGGGCAGCCAAGTGGCAAGATCAGGCCAGAGCGCGATGATGATCAGCATCGCAATTTGGATCCCCACGAAAGGCATGGCGCCGCGGTAAATCGCCGTCGTCGGCACCTCTGGTGGTGCCACGCCGCGGAGGTAGAACAGCGCAAAACCAAAGGGCGGGGTCAAAAAGCTCGTTTGCAGGTTCACCGCCATGAGAACGCCTAGCCAAACCGGATCGACCCCCGCCATCAACAGCGGCGGCGCCACCAATGGTACGACGACAAGGGTGATTTCGATGAAATCGAGGAAGAACCCGAGGACGAACATCACCACCATCACCGCGAGGAGGGCGCCCACAACGCCGCCTGGCGCAGCGGAAAGGGCATGGGCCACGGTGTCGTCTCCACCCAGGCCGCGGAACACGAGGCTAAAAAGCGCGGCACCGATCAGGATGGTGAACACCATGCTCGTGACTTCGGTCGTGCGCTGAAGAACGTCCCAAAGGCAGTCTTTCCAAAGCGACCACACGGACGCGAGGGTACCAGCGGCCAGAACCCCGGTGGCGAGCAAGGCGGCGATAATCGCGATCCGGTCGGGCAAGGCTGCTTCCCGGCCGAGGCGAAGGTCGAACTGGCTGACCAGAAGAATGAGGACGACCGCAGCGCCAATCCCTGCAATGGCAAGCTGCCGTGCGCGGCCGGCGGCAATGGTGGTCTTGCTGCCTGCAATCAGCGCGGCACCCACGGCACCAATCGCGCTCGCCTCCGTGGCGGTCGCGGCGCCTGTCAGGATCGATCCCAAAACCGCGAAAATCAGGAGCAAAGGCGCCGGCAGTGTTTTGACCGCTGCCGAGAGGCCTTCTTTAAGGCTGTAGCGATCTTCTGACGGCACCGCCGGGCTCATTTGTGGGCGGATGATGGCGATGACACCAAGATAGGCAAGATAAATGCCGACCAGGAGAAAGCCGGGAATCAGGGCTCCTGCAAAGAGATCGCCCACGGAAATCGGTTCAGGCGAGAAAATCCCCTGACTGATCTGCGCCTCTTGATAGGCGTTGGACATCACGTCGCCGAGTAGGATCAGCACGATCGACGGCGGGATCACCTGACCGAGGGTGCCCGCCGCTGCGATTGCCCCGGAAGAGAGAGCTGGCGAGTAACCGCGCTTGAGCATGGTCGGTAGGCTGAGGAGGCCCATTGTCACAACGGTGGCTCCCACGATCCCGGTCGATGCGGCGAGAAGTGCGCCGACCAACATCACACCAATCCCCAAGCCGCCTGGCATCGGGCCGAAAAGCCGCGCCGTGGTCTCGAGCAGTTCCTCAGCAAGCTTCGCACGCTCGAGGATCACACCCATCAAGACAAAGAGCGGCACTGCGAGGAGCACTTGGTTCTTGATGATCCCAAAGATCCGTATGGGATAGGGTTCAGTGATGAAGGTGACGTCGAGCACACCCATGCTCAGCCCAATGAGGGCAAAAGCGAGCGCGGTCCCGGCAAGCGTAAACGATACCGGGAAGCCTGCTAGGATCATCGCGCAGAGCGCAATCACCATGGCGATATCGAGCCATGTGGCGCAGGCGCAGAGACAGAGAATGATCTGATCCATCATCCAGTTGCGCGAAGCCTCCGCGCAAGATCGATGATCCTCAGTTCAGCGGCAAGGATCAGCAGGGCGGCGAAGGCTGGGATCATCGACTTCATCAAGAAGACTGCATGAATGCCCGATGCCTCCTGACTGCGCTCAAGCTGCACCCAGCTGAGCATCACATAATCCCAAGACACGAGGATGATCAGTGCACTCACCGGAAGTACGAAGAGAACCATGCCCGCAAGATCGATCAACTGTTGCCGCTTCTCATTCAGCTTGCTGTAGAAGATATCCACGCGGACATGGCCCTCGGACAGAAGAAGCGCTCCAGAGGAGAGAAGAAAACTCGCTCCAAAAAGATAAAGAGTGCTCTCCTGAAGCCAGATGAAATTCACGGAGAAGACGCTCCGCAGGACAACGATCGTCACTTGCACCAGCATCAGAACCAAAATGCACGCGGAGGAAAAGGCAAAGGCCCCCCGGACGATGCGCCCGATCCATCGCTCAATCGCCTCCTGGAAACCTAAGGCTGCAACAGCGAGCGGTGCCAAAAGGGCGCAAAGGGCAAGGATAGGAAGGAGGAAGTCACTCATCGGATCAATTGATGAGCCTCCGGCGCGCATCGATGAAGGCGGCATCACTGATGGTTGTCCAACGCATCGTGTCCCGCAGCGTTCCGATATAGCTGTCGTGGATCGCTCGACCCATGTCCGAGCCTGCAGCGATCTCGTCCAGGACCTCCTTGGTCTTCTCGGCAAGGAGGCTAATCACGTCGTCCGGCATCCGGTTCATCGTGACATCGTGCTCTTCGGTCAAAACGCGGAGGGCTTCAGCATTTCGGATCGTGTACGTTCCAATCGATTCATGGTTAGCGGCACGGGCCGCTGCAATGAAGATCGACTGTTCTTGATCATTCAGGCTGTTCCAGAGGTCGAGATTCATGCCGCCCGCGAGCTGAGCGTTCGGCTCATGGAAGCCTGGCCAGACATAATAGTTTGCCTCGCGATAAAAACCCATCGCCAAGTCATTCCAGGGGCCGACCCATTCGGTGGCATCGATCGCGCCCGACTGAAGTGACTGGTAGAGCTCTGATCCTTCGAGAACGACGGGGCTAGCGCCCGCCCGGCGCATCACTTCACCGCCCATGCCTGGCATGCGGATGGTCAGCCCAATCAGGTCATCGACGCTGTTGAGAGGCTTCTTGAACCAGCCGCCGAGCTGATGGCCTGAATTGCCGACACCGAACGGCTTGATGCCGTACTGGGCTGCTAGCTTGTCCCAAAGCTCCTGACCGCCGCCCGCTTCAAGCCACCCGATCTGTTCGATCGCGGTCATGCCAAAGGGGACCGCCGTGAAGAAAGGATAGGCAGGCGACTTGGACGTCCAGTAATAGTCAGCGCCGTGATAGAGATCAGCCGCGCCGCTCACCACCGCGTCGAAAACATCAAACCCTTTGACGAGCTCGCCTGCCGCAAAGATCTCGATTTGAATCGCGCCGCCTGACAGATCCCGGATAAAGTCGGTCCAACGGGTGGCGGCTTCTGCAAGACCAGGGAAATCCTTAGGCCAGGTGGTCACCATTTTGAGCTGACGGGGCGTAATCCCTGTGCTGGTCACCGCAGGCGTCACAGCTGCACAGCGCTCGGCACAGTCACAGGCTGTGAGGGCCAGGGGTGCGGCAAGGGCCGCTGTCTTTAGAAAATTGCGGCGAACCTTGTCGGTCACTTCTTGCCCCGCTGGTGCTGTTGGTTTCCTCAAGCGCCGCAGTTTGGCGGCGCTCGGCGGCTGCGTCCAGCGATGTTGGGCAGAGATTCGAGGTCTCGCGCGCGGCGGCAGGCGCCTAGGCCTTTTTGGACTTTCCGGGCCGCAGCATGGTGGTTGCGCGCGCCTTACGATCTGCCCAAACGGCTGCCATGGCTTTGGGAAGCAAATCGTTGAAAAGCTCGGGACCGCCCGATTTTTTGGACGCGTTGCCGATCGCTATCAGGCGAAGGGGATAGCCGACCAAAATGCAAAACGCATAAATAAGACGTACAATGATGTTCTTGCGCGCTGCACTAAGGCGTGTCGCAGCCCGCGCATTTTCGCGAATCATTTCGAGGACATCTTTTCTGCCTTCAGGTTCGGCAAGGACGACGCGTGCCTCAACGGCTTTGCCAATTCTGTGGCCGCGATCTTCAAGTGCTTTGACCAGGCGCCGGCCACGAAAAGCATCGCCTAGCTCTGGGCCCAGATCATCCAGAGCTTCGCGCTTGAACACCATCGTGTCCGCACTCTGCATTTTTCCCATTTGGCGCTCGGCCATATCAAGGAGAAAGGCGGTCCGTGCCCATGGGTTCAGAGGGTCGGCATTGCCTGGTTTGACGGCAAGTGCGCTCATGCGTGGCGATTGGGTGAAGGCCAATTGGCACTCGATTGCCCAATCGTCGGCGGGCTCTGTGCCTGGGCTCAAGAATGCAACGAGCTCACAGTCGGTGCTTTGAAGAGCATCGAACAGTGCCTCGTCCATCTCATCTGGATCAGGCGGCAAAGTCCGGAGGCGGACGGAACCCATGCCCGCGGCGACGTTCAGTGCCGCAATTGTCCGCATCCGCCGACCGCCGATGGGGTCGTCAAGCAAAAAGCAAAGGATACCGCCTGACGCATTGGCTTCTTCGGCCTCGTCGTCCTCATCATCACTTTGATCTTGGTCGTCGCTGTCAGGATCGTCATAGTCGGCGTCGTCGAGCGGCTCTTCATCAAGAGGAGCGCCAAAGACATCACTGACGCTGCGAAGTCTTTCGAGTGGAGACGCATCGGCATCGTCGAGAACAGGGGGCTGTTCATCGGCACCTGCAAATTCTTCAGGCGCCACCACGGTGTCGTCATCGTCTTTCCCAGCGATCTTGCCGCTCGAAAAGAGGTCGGCCAATCCGTGGTCCTTTGCCATAGCCTCTTATTTCCCGGTCCGAAAATGCATGACGTCGCCATCTTGTACGACGTAATCCTTACCTTCGATCCGTTGCTTTCCTGCTTCTTTTGCGCCGATTTCCCCTTCGAATTGAACATAATCTTCGAAGGATATCGTTTCAGCTCGAATAAAACTTGTTTCAAAGTCCGTATGGATGACCCCAGCTGCCTCCGGAGCAAGAGCGCCACGGCGAACAGTCCAGGCCCGTGCTTCCTTGGGACCCGCTGTAAAATACGTCTGGAGCCCTAACAGATCGTAGCCGGCGCGGATCAGTCGGTTCAGACCGGGTTCTTCCAATCCAATGTCGCTCAAGAATTCGATCGCTTCATCATCGTCGAGGGTCGCTAGCTCTGATTCGATCCGGGCCGAGATGACCACCGCGACCGCGCCTTGTTTCCCTGCTTCTTCAATCACTTTACCAGAATAGGCATTGCCTTCACCAGCGCTGTCCTCATCGACATTGGCGACAAAGAGGACAGGTTTGGTTGTGAGGAGCTGGAGGCCGTTCCAGGCTTTGCGCTCGTCAGGATCCACCTCAGCAACACGCGCCGGTTTTCCTTCGCGCAGCGGAACCAGAGCTTTATCCACCAAAGCAAGCGTTTCTTTGGCTTCCTTGTCCTGACCTTTGGCCTTTTTCTCGAGATTGACGCGTCGTTTCTCAAGGCTTTCAAGGTCGGCGAGCATCAGCTCCGTCTCAACAGTTTCATAATCGGCGACAGGATCGATGCGACCTTCCACGTGGGTGATGTCATCATCGTCGAAGCACCGAAGGACGTAGGCGACGGCGTCCACCTCACGGATATTGGCCAGGAATTGGTTGCCCAGCCCTTCGCCGTTCGACGCGCCCCGGACGAGGCCAGCGATATCGACGAATTGAAGGCGAGAGGGGATAATGTCTGCCGAATTGGCAATGGCCGCGAGCTTTTCGAGACGCGGCTCAGGGACAGCGACATCACCCACATTGGGTTCAATGGTGCAGAACGGATAGTTTGCCGCTTGCGCCGCCGCCGTCTTCGTGAGGGCGTTGAAGAGCGTCGACTTTCCCACGTTCGGGAGACCAACAATGCCGCACTTAAAGCCCATAGATTCCAGCCATTTCTTTTAAGTCTACTCTTTTTCTGGACGGTGAGAAATCGAATTTGTGCACCGCAACACACGCACATCTCAGCAGAGCGAATACGCCCAGTAAGCCTGTCAGCTGTTGACCACAACCGGCTGGGCGAAGCTCTGTGCCTAGCCCTTTTTCGGGAACAGCTTGCTGAGACCTTCTTCGAGCGCTGACTTGGGGCTTTCAGCCGGGGATGATGGCGTCCGTGACGGGGGCGGCTGGGCAGGGGCCTTTGATTCATTGGGTGACGAGCGTTTCCCTGGCTGAAGGGTTGCGGTGACAAACCGATTGGCATTGTCTTCCGTGACCGGAAGAAGATGAGGCGCGGCGCGCCCCATCCGTGGGAGCATGTCGCCAAGCCAGCCGTCGCGCTCTTCCTTTGCAAAATCCTTGAGAACATGCGCCGTCACGGCGTCTTTATGCCCAGGGTGGCCCACACCAATCCGTACGCGCCAGACGTCGGGGGAAAGATGCGCGGCAATGGATTTCAGCCCGTTGTTGCCCGCCAGGCCGCCACCCTGCTTCACCCGGAGTTTTCCTGGCGCGAGGTCGATCTCGTCATGGAAGACGATGACGCAGCTCGGGTCGATCTTGTGAAAGCGTGCGGCTTCTTGAACCGCTCGGCCGCTTTCGTTGTAGTAGGTCTGCGGTTTCATCAGGATCGCGCGTTCGCTGCCGATCCTTCCCTCCGACACTTGGGCCTGAAACTTCGACTTGAACGCAGAAAAGCTCTGTTCATCGGCGATCGCGTCGATCGCCATGAAACCAGCATTGTGCCGATTGCCAGCGTATTTTGAGCCAGGATTGCCAAGACCAACGAGGAGAAACATGGGAACGCTCTCAAGCGGATCTCGGTCTTAAGGGAAAGACCCATCGTGGGTGACGCCGCGCTTTCTGATGCTTATCTTGGTGAAGGTTGGGTGCCCCTGGGGAGTGCGTGTGAAGAAGCTGCCACCATTGCAAAGGATGAATCGCGGCTGGGCGCGCCCGGCAGCTCGGTCCTATCCCCTGGTTCCGCAGGATGAGGCAGGCGCGGCAGACGCCCTGCGCCAGGACCGCATTCTGGACGAACATGTTTTGACGATGGAGCTGGCCGAGGACGAGGTCGGATACATCCGCCGGTCGTCCTTGATGTATGCGGGCGGTGACTTTGACATGCGCACGCAGCGGATCGCGTCGAAGGCCATCCCGATCCTTGGGATCTTCTCCGGCCAGAATCTGTGGGCGAACCGCTTCGAGGCTTCCACACCGACGACGTTGGTGGCGGGCCGGGATTACCACGGCACCGTTTTGGGGATGGAGGTCGTCGAGGGCGAAGCTGTTTGGCTCCAACCTGCGCTTTACCTCGGGCACCGCGGTGCGCTTGATTTTACTGTGAAGCGCGTGGCGCGCCGCGAGTTTTGGACCCTGACCCGCGTGACAGGGACGGGCACCGTCTGGATCAAGGCGCCTGGACGCACCTTCCGCAAACCCTTGGATGAAGACACTGCCGTTGTGGTCGATACGAATTACGTCGCCGCGGTCCGCGGTGATTTTTCAGCAGACGGACGGGTCTTCACCCGCGGACAATATCTTCGCAGCGGTGAAGCGGAAAACGTCAAAATCCGCGGGGTGGGTGATGTGCTGATGCAAACCGAAGTCCCGATCACAGCAGCAGGGGGAGGCGGCCCACTCGGCTACCTCCTGGATCTCTTTATCTAAGGGGTTTCCGGCCCTTAGCGCGAAGCGCCAAGATCGCGGGACACAAGCTCTGGGCGCGCTTTCACCGCATCGAGATAGGCTCGAAGCTCGAGGTCCTCGGATGCTTGTGGGACCGCTGCAGGATCAAGCGACACGGAAAGCGCGCTTGGGCCTGACGCACTTGGCTGGCCGAGCCATTTCTCAACGGTCGACTGGAACACGGCGAGATTGGTGAGGAATGAGCCTTCCGTGATGCCGTAATCGGCAATCAGGTAGCGCGAGAGGATCGTGAACCCTTCTGAGGTGAAGGCGGATGTGGCTGGCGTCTGCTCGTTAAAACCATTGATCGCCATAGGCGGAGCGACGCCTTCGATAATGGCATACATCAAAAGGCCCGAGCAGTTGGGATCACAGACGCGCGGACGCATGATCACGGCCGTTGTTCCGTCCCGGACGATCAGCGAGTCAGCGCCTGAAATCGTCGCGTCCTCCACGATGAAGCCTGCGTTGCGGACGACCTTAGAGACCGTCTGCTCGTTCACGTCATTCATGACTTTGCGCGGTGTGCGGGTCATCACGTCGGCTTGCGCAGAGGCAGTGGCGACAAGCGCGAGGGCAACAAAAAGAGTGCGAAGCATCAGATCCTCATCAGACAGCTAACGAGAGGTTAAAGAGCGCAGGGGCAGGCGGCAAGGATGGATTTCAAGAGGCTTTAGGCGGCTGCGGACGCGAGAAAACCCAGGTTTTCTCGTTCGATAGAGTGGGCTGGAACCGGTAGCCTCCTGACTGGAAGTCCTTGAGGCCCTCGGGCGTGTCCACGCGCTCATCCACCGCGAACCGCGCCATCATCCCGCGGGCGGCTTTGGCAAAAAAGCCAAGGGTCTTCAGTTGGCCGTCCTTCTCTTCCTTGAATTGGCAGGTGATGACCGGTGCCTTCAGGCCTTTCACGGCCTTGAAGTACTCGTTCGACGCGCAATTGATGAGGGGGCTGTCGCCCAGTTCCTCATCAAGCGCTTCAGCGATCCGGCCGCCCCAAAAATCGTAGAGATTCTCGCCGCGCCTGGTTTTGAGGCTGGTGCCCATTTCCAGCCGATAGGGCTCCATCATGTCGAGAGGCCGCAGGAGCCCATAAAGACCCGAGAGGATCCGCACGCGTTCCTGCGCGGCTTTCAGCCCGGCTGCGTTGAGGCTGCCTGCATCGAAGCCCCGATAGACATCGCCATTAAAGGCAAGAATCGCTTGCTTCTTCGTCTGGCTGCCAAAGGCTTTGTACCTCTCGACGTTGAGCGTGGAGAGGTTCTCCGAAAGTTTCATCATCGCGGCGATTTTGGACGGCGTCTTTTTGCGCAGAACGTCGATCAGCTTGTCGGTCTCATCCGGGAACTGGGGTTCCGTCGATG
>CAWUIJ010000107.1:0-9577 GCA_963922235.1 uncultured Parvularcula sp.
CGGACGGCTTCACCTTCATCATCCACGTGAATGAAGACGACCATATGAGCCAACCGATCGGCGGCGCGGGCGGCCGGATCGCTTGCGCAGCGTTCACGTCGTCCTAGAGCGTTTTCAGCCAAAGTGGGGCCGGTTTGGCGGTTCGAAAACGCGAAAAATAAAAACCTAGAGCATCTTCGATGACTCTATGATGTTCGAAGATGCTCTAGGCACAGCGGTATCGACCGCTGGGGCCTCGGCAGGACCCTCGTCCCCTTCTTCATGCTCACCGCGCGGGTCCAGCTCAAAAAGGGCCGGCGTGGTGCGCATCACGGGGACGTAGTCTTCTGTCGTCTCGGGCGCCGCGCGGACGAACATCCGCAAGAAGCCAAAGATCGCCACAGCGGCATAGCAAATCCCCACCCAATGATAGAGGCTGCTCGAGCCGAAAGCCGCTATGACCTGAGAGGCGATCACGGGACCGGCGCAGGCCGCTGATCCGTAGAGCAACAAGAGGCCGCCATTCACGGCGACGATGCGGCCCGGCTCTGCATGGTCGTTGGCATGGGCGATCGTCAGGCCAAACCCAGGGACAGCGACGGCGCCGAACATCAGACCCGTCAGGATCAAAGCGGTCTGAGATCCGCCGGCGGTCATCGGCACCATGATCGAGATGACGGCCGCGGCCACTGCGGTCCCGATGATCACGAGCCGCCGGTCCACACGATCCGAGAGCCATCCCAAGGGCCATTGCGCGAGCGCCCCGCCAAAAATCAGCGCACCCATGAAGAGGCCTGTCTTCTCCGGCATATAGCCAAGGCCTGAGATGAAAATCGGGCTCATCGACCAATAGGCGCTGGTGGTGAGGCCGATCATCACGGCGCCGAAGGCTGCCAGGGGTGAGACCCGCCAAAGCGCAGGGATATCAAGCTTGGCTTCGCTGGGAACAGCTGGCGCAGGCACACGCGTCAGAGCAACAGGCACCAGCGCGAAAGAAATCAGTACAGAGAGCAAGCCAAAAAGCACAAAGCTCCGCGGATCGAAAAGCGGCATCGCCGCCAAGAACAGCGTCACCGCGGTGAAGTCGGTGATCCGATAAATCGACAGCACCCGCCCCCGGTTCTCGTTCGAGGCGCGCTCGTTCAGCCAACTCTCAATGATCATCTGAAGCGTGGCAAAGCAGAAGCCGGTGACCACGCGGCTCAGGATCCAAAACCAGCTTTCGACATAAAGCGCGTGAAAAATCGCGGCCGCTGAAGCGATCGATGCGAATGCGGTGAAGGCACGGATGTGCCCGACATCCCGGATGATCCCCGGCGCACGGCGGCACCCGATGATAAAGCCCACATAATAGGCTGTCAGAAGAAGCGCGATCTCTGTCGCTGAAAAGCCCTCAATCGATCCCCGAACCCCAAGCAATGTGGCGTGCAACGCGTTGCTTCCAAGGAGCAAGGCAGCAGCAAAGAGCAAGGAAAAGAGCGAAGCGACAATAGGCATCCCCTCTTCTCTGTGCAGGTCCTGAGCGCTGCGCAAGGGAGGAAAAAATTTTCCTCAGCAGGCGGTGTTATTGTCGCAAAACCGGACAAGACCTCGGCGCTAGATTCCCTGCTCAATCAGAACGAACGGGCCTTGCAGGAGGGCGACATTCTGAGGCGAATGATGAGCGGCTGACTTGGGCGAGAAAAGGACTCTCGTGGAAGACGGCGACTGACTTGGAATGGCCCATTTTTGCCCTTGAGTAGCGCCTACTCAAGAGGCAGTTTCTTCCTAAAACCGAACATTAGCAAGCGAGGTGAACCCCATTAAGTCGGCGGGGCGTAGTGAAACGTGGCACGTCGGTTATGACATCAACTTGGCATTTACAGGCGACGCCGCGATTTTTACTGGCTGGGCAGCTAGCCTAAGTGACTCTTATCAGTTTAGCGAGATGTTTGATGAGAGCCAGACAGATGAAGACTATGTGACGCCAAATCTCGGCCTGACAGAACTTGAGGAGGGTCCTGTGTCCCTATCACTCGACTACCAACGCGGAAAAATCTAGTATCTCTTGAAGACCTTGAGGATTACACACTCACTCTGCATCTGAAACAGTCACGGTACTTTCGAGGGCATCAGCTTCAGCACAATTTTCCATTTAATATTTGCCTTAGCTTATCAGGGAAATTGTTCAAAAATAAGCCTAGCAGCCGCCAGTCTAACTTAAATACTAGGCGATGACACAAGAGGTATAATTATGGACAAGCCAGTCTGGTTTAGCGCGACAGCCATTACTGCAATTACGAGTGCTGTAACAGCCCTGATCACGATACCTGGCGCGATATCAGATTACTTGATCGCAAAACAAGAAGTAACAAAAAAATCGCTTGAGAACGTACGCATCGATCAAGAAACTCGATTAGGCTTGGTTGAGACCGTAATCGGGCAGGAAGCAGAAAATAGGGGGCTAATACTCAGATATCTAAAAAGTACTTCTGAAGTAAATTCAGGAATACAAGCATGGGCTTCAGCGGAATTACAACGTGTTCAAACGCTAGAGAATAGCTTAAAAAGTCTTGAAGAAAAAAGCGCTCAGCTTGAGCGGATAAATGGGGAGCTAGCAACCGCACTACAAGTGCAGGAAGGCCAGGAAGAATCTGAAAAAGTTAAATTGAATCAAAGAATTGTTGACCTTCAAGCTGAACTAACCTCAGCTCAAGGCGAGGTTAGTCGAGTAAAAGCAGAGGTTTCCGAAGCTCGGATTGAAGCAGGCAATGCAATTTCAAATACATCCGAAATCAGAAATATGCGCAACGGTTGGAAGATAGATGTATTTTACTGCCTGGGAGAAACTACTAGCGAAGCTGAGGCAACTGACATCTTCTCTTTTATCAGAGCTAACATTAATATCAAATCAGATCCAATATTGTCGCAAATATCAATAGTTGAACTTGAGACGCTCAATCCACAACAAGCTGTGAACTTGGCAATGGTGGGGGGGCAACAGATTAGATACAATCCATTCGATCAAGATGAGCTTAACTATGCGACACTTCTGGCGAAAAGTATGGAGGACAATGGTTTCGGCAGCTTTGAATTATTAAGGGTTAGCACCCCAACTCCCAATTATATTAGTCTGTTCGTCTGCGAATAGACCTCCTCCTCCAGGCTCGTGTTTGATTCAAAAAAGTCTGATACGCTAGAATGCTAACCGAATTGAAAATCACTTGCTGCCGCATAATCCAGCGCACTTGCGCTGGATTATGCATGCGTTCTCCGTATGCTCATTGTGTCCAACCAAATAGAGGATGACAGATTCCCCCCCCAAACGCTGTCAACCCTGACGGCTTTTTACTTGTCTGCCTCCGTTTTGATCTCGTGCTTAGGCTGTTTCTGCTCGCTTTGCCGCCTTTCCAATGCAGACACGTAATGACTGCCCTTGGCGAACTCTCGCCAAAGACGAGCGTCCCTTTTTGGGCGTTTTAAGTCGCCCCCGACCCAAACAGTCTTGGACTGCAAAGAGCCCGTCCCGGTCTTTCTGATCGACTATCGACCCTAGGCGCTCTCTTTTTTCCGGTCCTCAGCCTTCATCATCGCGTTCAATGGCTGGGCCATTTGATCCACATGCGCGTAGATGCCCTCAGCCTTTTGCGCGAGCATCCGGGACTTATCGCGATCCCTGAACTCGGCTTCGAGATCCGCGATCAGCGCATCACTCATGCCGAGGAAGCCAAGCGTGCGTGAGGCCATTTTGATCGAGCTCTCAAAGGTCTCACGCACGACAAGGTCGACATCTTCATCGATGAGATCAATCGCGTGGAGCCTGTCAGTGGCCCTCACGATGATTTTCACCTTCGGACACCGCTCACGAAGCGCAGCGATCGCATCCTTGAGCCGCACGGGATCATTCACACACAGAATGACCGCACTCGCCGAGGTCGCGCCTGCAGTCAGGAGCAGGCGCATGTTAAGGCCGTCGCCGAAATAGACCTTGGCCCCAAACTGGCGCGCGGTTTCGATCCTGTTCGGATCATTATCGATCGCCGTGACGCCGACACCGGACGCCTTGAGCATCTGGCTCACGATCTGTCCGATGCGACCATAGCCAACCACAATGACGTCGTTCTTGATCCCGTCAGGTCCATCAGGCGCCTCGCCCATGTCCTTGGGCCGGGTACGGGTGATCAGCATCATGATGACCGGGGTGGCGATCATCGAGAGGGTGATGATTGCGGAGATCACGGTCGCCAGTTCCGATCCGAAAATACCGCTGCCAGCCCCAAGGCTAAAGACGACGAAGCCGAACTCCCCGCCCTGGCTGAGGATACCCGCCGCTCTCATGGCTTGGGGCCGGTTCGCGCCAAAGCCGAGGGCAAGGCCGTAGATCACCACCATCTTGAAAGCGATCAGACCGGCAGCGCCCAGAAGAACAATCCACCAGGCCGAGAGCATCACAGCGAGATCCAGCTGCGCACCCACGCCGATAAAGAACAGCCCCAGAAGCAGTTCGCGGAATGGCTCGATGTCGGATTCAATCTGATGACGGAACGAGCTTTCCGCGAGAAGCACGCCCGCGATGAACGCGCCTAACGCCATCGACAGCCCGGCACCAGCCAAGAGCAGTGCCGTTGTGGCCACCACGAAGAGGGCCGCTGCTGTGAACGCTTCGCGGGAACCCGAGACCGCCACAATGCGGAGGAAAGGGTTGAGAACGAAACGGCCTGCCAGGATGACAATCACGATCGCTGCCGCGGCCCGAACAATCGCAAAGACGTCGATCGGCAAGCCTTCGCCACTTAACGACGTCGCAGCGACAAACGGGATCGCAGCCAAGAGCGGGATCACAGCGATGTCTTGAAAGAGCAGGATCGAGAACGCCTTGGTGCCGTATGGCGTGTTCAGCTCGCCCCGCTCATTCAAAAGGCTCAGCGCAAAGGCCGTCGACGAGCAAGCGAGCGCAAAACCCGCAATCAGACCGGGACCAGTTCTCAGTAGGCCGAAGGAAATGAGCCCTATACCGATCACAAGACCGGTGATCAGCATTTGCAAGAGTCCAAGGCCAAAGATCGTTCGCCTGAGGGACCAAAGCCTCGGCACACTCAGCTCTAAGCCGATCACAAAGAGGAAAAGAACCACCCCAAGTTCGGCGATCTGAAAAACGCCCTCTTCAGCCTGAAGAAATCCGAGGACGGAAGGACCTAGAAGCACACCTGCCGCGAGGAAGCCCAAAATCGTACCAAGTTTGAGGCGTTTGAAGATAGGAACTGCAACGGCTGTGGCACCAAGATAAACTGCTGCCTGGACTAAAAATTCCGAACCACCCGCTGCTGCCATAAGATCTCCTTCTTCGCGCGGAACCTTAAACGAAACCCATCAAAAAAGCCAGGAAAAATGCGCTATCCAGCCGTGATTTGTGCACCGACGGCGTTCATCAGCTGCGCAAATCCGGGGAAGGATGTATCGATTGCCTCGGCGCCCTCCACGGTCATCGAATCTGAACTCTGAAGCCCAAGGATCAATGCTGCCATACCCATACGATGATCGTGATCTGTATCAATCAGTGCACCACCTTTGAGAGGAGCACCAGCTGAGCCTTCGATCTCAAGCCAATCATCCCCAACGTCGCAAACAGCGCCCGCTGCGCGCAGAAGGTTGGTTGTCGCTGCCAGGCGATCGCTCTCTTTGACCTTGAGCTCTTCAAGCCCTTCGATCCGGGTGACGCCCTCAGCCGCCGCGGCAGCGACTGCGAGGATTGGCACCTCGTCGATCATATCAGGCACGTCATGGGCTTCGACCTTCGTCCCTTTGAGCAGCGATGCCTTCACGCGCAGGTCGGCGACATCCTCGCCGCCCACCTGCCGAGCGTTTTCTTCCGAAAGATCCGCACCCATGCGCTTGAGGACCGAGATCAGACCCGTACGCCGGGGGTTCATCATCACGCCTTCGAGGAGAAGATCCGAACCCTCCAAGATTGCAGCAGCAACCATCGGGAAGGCTGCGGATGATGGATCAGCGGGCACTGTGATCGTCTGCCCGATCATGCGCGCCCCCGGCATCAGGACGATCTCATGACCATCGGTCTCGAGGTCTGCGCCAAAGGCCCTCAGCATACGCTCGGTGTGGTCGCGCGTCGGAACGCTCTCCACCACTGTCACGGAACCATCCGCGCCAAGCCCTGCCAGAAGCACAGCCGACTTCACCTGCGCCGAGGCCATGGGCAGCTCATAGCCAATACCCCTAAGCTGTGTGGGATGGATGGTCACGGGAAGCCGGCCATCGTGATCATCGGCTTGGAGACCCATCAGGCGTAGCGGATCAAGCACCCGTCGCATAGGCCGTCTGCGCAAGCTCGGATCGCCGGTGAAAGTGCAAGCCACGTTCTGGCCCGCCGCCAGCCCCATCAGGAGCCGCACGCCCGTGCCCGCATTCCCAAGATCAAGATCGCGCTTGGGCGCCGCAAGCGCTGTTCCTCGCACCAGAAACTGGGAGCCCTTGGTCTCAATCTCCACGCCCATCGCGCGCAGGGCCTGCGCCGTGCGAAGGACATCATCAGCAGTGAGGAGCGAATCAATACGCGTCACGCCTTCGGCAATGGCACCGAAGAGCAAAGAGCGGTGACTGATGCTCTTGTCGCTGGGGACCCGTAACTGGCCAGAAAGGCGCGAAGAACGCGCGGAGGTAAGTCGAGCCATGGGGGATCCGATAGGTAACGCGCTAACGGTTTTGACAGCCGCGCTCGGCTCTGCCAACTGGCGCCATCGTAGGTCGGGCCTCCCCCGCCCTCCCTGAGACCCTCCAAGCTGGAATAGACGTGGCGAACGAAGAACTTGGCACCAAACGCGATTGCCCCAACTGCGGCGCACGCTTTTACGACCTGAAAAAAGATCCCGCTCAATGCCCCAAATGCGGCCATGAGTTCACGCCTGACGTGCTCCTGAAGTCACGCAAGCGCATCCGTGAGGAAGAGGAAGAAGCCGCTAAGGCGAAAGCCAACAAAGAGGCGGATGACACCGAGGACGATGACGTCGAGGAAATCGGCGAAGTCGACGCGGAAGCCGCCACCAGCCTCGATGAGGCTGACGAAGAGGCGAAGCCGGCCAAGTCGAAACGCGCGCAGTCGCTCGACGATGACGACAATGACGATGACGACGATGACGACGACGAGGATGACCTCGACGGCATCGATGACATCGATCTTCCGGACGACGATGACGACAACACCACCATCCTTGGCGATGACGACGACGACACACCGATCGTGGGAATCCCAACGGGCGGCACAGATGAAGACGAGCGTTGACGACGGGCCCCTCGCCCCTGAAACGGCCCACTAACGGACGAAGGAGATAAGCGGAATGGCGAAGATCAAGGTCAAAAACCCTGTTGTCGAGCTCGACGGCGACGAGATGACCCGCATCATCTGGCAACTGATCAAAGACAAGCTCATCCACCCCTATCTCGATGTGGATCTGCACTATTACGACCTCGGTATGGAGGAACGTGATCGCACCGATGACCAGATCACCATCGATGCAGCCAACGCGATCAAAGAACACGGTGTCGGCGTCAAATGCGCGACGATCACCCCGGACGAAGCCCGGGTCGAAGAGTTTGGCCTGAAGCAAATGTGGCGCTCGCCGAACGGCACGATCCGGAACATCCTCGGCGGCGTTGTCTTCCGTGAACCGATCATCATCCGCAACGTTCCGCGGCTTGTGCCCGGTTGGACCCAGCCGATCATCATCGGCCGTCACGCTTTTGGTGACCAATACCGCGCCACCGACTTCCTCTTCCCGGGCAAGGGCAAGATCTCGATGAAGTGGGAAGGCGAAAACGGCGAAATCCAAGAGTACGAGATCTTCGACGCACCAGGCGCCGGCGTGTCGATGGGCATGTACAACCTTGATGAGTCGATCCGCGACTTCGCCCGCGCCTGCTTCAACTACGGCCTGCAGCGCAACTACCCGGTCTACCTCTCGACCAAGAACACGATCATGAAGCGCTATGATGGTCGGTTCAAAGACATCTTCATGGAAATCTACGAGACCGAGTTCAAAGACGCCTTTGAGAAAATCGGTCAGCACTATGAGCACCGTCTCATCGACGACATGGTCGCGGCCTGCATGAAGTGGTCGGGCGGTTATGTCTGGGCGTGTAAGAACTATGACGGTGACGTGCAGTCCGATACCGTGGCGCAAGGGTTCGGCTCGCTTGGCCTCATGACCTCGGTGCTTCTGACCCCCGATGGCAAAACAGCGGAAGCGGAAGCGGCCCACGGTACTGTGACCCGTCACTACCGTGCCCATCAGCGCGGCGAAGAGACCTCCACGAACTCGATTGCCTCGATGTATGCCTGGACACGTGGCCTCGCTCACCGTGCGAAGCTCGACGAGAACGAAGAGCTCGCGCGCTTCTCGACCACATTGGAAGAGACCATCGTCAAAACCGTCGAAAGCGGCTCGATGACGAAGGACCTCGCGCTCCTCATCGGCTCCGAGCAAGGCTGGCTCACCACGACCCAGTTCCTCGATAAAGTCGACGAGAACTTCCAAAAGGCAATGGGCTAAACGGTACAAAGCTTAAGACGACTTATGAAAGCCGGGCTTCTTAAGGGAGCCCGGCTTTTTTGTGTCCTGAGGTGAAGACAAAACGCATACTGAAGACACTTGAATCAAATTTTAAGAATCTTGTTTGGGGCCAGAGAAAGAAGCGTCCGGCTCAACCCCTAATTATATGTGATAACCGCTTCAATCACAGAAATCTTCAGATTGTTTCATAGCGCTCTTTGTACGAATGTTCTAACGAGCCTCGGCCATCGAAACCTTACACGAAAGCAATACATTACAGCCGGACTACAAATTGCTGATTTATGACCCCCAACATCGACGAATTGGTTGGTTGCATTATCAACTGTAACTTCGCCTTTTACGCGAGCTTTCTATCGTCCATGATAATAATTCGTAGCGTGCGTGATAAGGTGAGGTTTGTATCAATGTCGTTTTTACAAAAACAAAAGCATGAAATTGAAAAAAGGCTAGAAATTATACTTAAAGATCGGGTGAATAATGACCCCAATTCTATCCTTCAATGTTTCACGAGTGGGTGTCGTATTACATATAATGGTATTGGTACATGGATCCATCAATCGACACAAAATGGACCATATGCAGATCTATTTTCTTCGCAATATTTACTTGACGTTTCGACAGTACTAGCGACATGGAATTGGCTTGAATTTGACATTATTTCCTGTAGATCATTTGGCAATGAGGTTTTTGCTCGATTTAATATTGAGCTTCTCTGTGTCACTACTGGCCGAAAATCAAGGACAGAAATTTGCGGGCACTATGTTTTTTCCGGCAACTTGATTTCAGAGATGACGGAATTCATCGATACGGCACTCGTCGAAGATATGTTACGCCCTTTCACTCAAGATGATGAGTGTCAGGATTGTTTAAGCGATTGCCGATCCCGAATCTGATCACTTACTTGAAACCGCCTTGAAGGTTTCGTCAGCATTCCTCTCATCGAATGATTGACGTTATTGACAAAAGCCTGCCCGCCACAGCAGGCTTTTTTCATGGGAGAGCCGAGATCATGATCGCACGCGTCGCATCCGCAA
>CAWUIJ010000108.1:0-9471 GCA_963922235.1 uncultured Parvularcula sp.
AAGAAGCCTGTGCTGAACAGCTTGCCGGAGAGCCCTGGGAACCGGGTTGATGCTGTCTTCTGACCGGCGAACAAGGACAACACCCGGATGCGGTCGGCAGGGAAGAGGATCATCAAGCCCGATCACAGCGACAAGCGGCGTCACGCCGGCCTGCTCTTGAGCGCGGTCAATCGCGCTATCGACAGGACGTGTGCCCGACAGGTCGATCAGGCAAACCTTGGTTGGCCCCCCCACGGGGATCACGAAACCTTCCGCGATCAGCGGCTTTCGCCAGCGATTACGCGAGGTCGATGGCCCTAAGAGGCGGATCGTCAGAGACGAGCGATGGCCAAATTCACTCATCAGCTGTCACTCGTCGCGTTGTTGTCATCAAGGGCCTGCAGGCAAACATCGCCCTGTTCACGGTCCACAAAGAGACCACTCAACGCCCGTTCTTCATAGCAGGGGAGGGCTGCCAGAAACTCTTGGGGGCGCCCCCACGGACCAATCTCTCGATAGAGAAGAGCCGTCCGCGGCCCAACAAAACGCCAGTGCCAAGGCTCGAAGCTATCAGCAGTCGGAAGATAGGTGTTACCCTGAGGGAAGCTGAGAATGAAGCCGTACTGCCATGCCTTGGTTTCAAAACAGGCAAAGCTCCGATCGGTCCCGCGCATAAATCGGCGATTGACGTCGATATCAGCGGCCAGTCCGAGTTGATGCTCAGAGGTCCCCGGGTGCGCGACCGTACCGCGCGAGCGGTTGATGTCATGGAGAACGGCCTGTGTGCGATGGCTGCGATATCCCGAACGGAGCGAAAGCCGCTCGCCGTCCTGGGAGCAAGCATCGATGAGGGCACTCAGGGCCTCAGGCATCGTGGTGCCCTCGATTTTGGCCTCGCGCATTTGCATTTCTTCGACGCCAGACGGCTTCGATAAAGGAATGTCGTAATTCTCGGCACGAACCAAATCAGGAGGAACGTAATCGCCATCCAAACGGAAGGTCATCGACACGGGGCGGTTCACATCGAACAAGCGATCTCTCGAACGATTGGCTGCGTAACGGCGCGCGCCATAGGCATCGCGAAAAAGCTGCCGCATATGGCGGTTCAGCGCCTCTGCCTCAGTCAATCGACCTTGCTTTTCGTAGTTCCCAGCAAGCAGACGGATATAGAGGCTGAGCTCTGGATTGTTGGCACCGCGGGACCGCTCTTGGGCACGGAACACTTCTTCGTAGACCTGCTCAGCGTCGGAAACGCGGTCAATGCGCTCATAAACGGGTGCCAGAAGCAACGCCACTTGCACTGTATCCTGATGGTCAGGCCCAAGCTGCGCCATACGGATCGAATAGGCGGCCGCAAGAAGGCCAGCGGCTGCGTAATCACCGTCATCCTGCTGAGCATAATAACCGCCAAGCTCGGTCATGGCATCAGCCGATGCCTGAAGCTTCCGCGGCTCTCCTTCATACCGCACGGTCATGCCGTCAGCGGGGAGGGTGTCGGTGAAACCTTCGCGAAGCTCGTCGACCATCCCGATAAAATCGGGGCCATCCGTTGTATGATGGGCGATGTCTTCGTCGCCGTCGTGATGATGGGTGCCACTCGCAACTGCGGCATCGCCTGCACGCTCCAGAAACGACGCCGCGATGATCGCTGCTGGCTGAGGTTTGCCTTCCAGCAGATAGATCGTCGCCAATCGGCGCCGGATCTCGACCCGCTGGGCATCGGTGAGGTTTGATGCCTCCACCGACTGAAGCGTGTTGCGGTAATGCACGATCGCTTGGCCGCGGTCGCCGCCGCGATAATGGGCATCCGCCAAAAGGAGGCGGCGCGGATGCAGGAAGCTCTCCTCGGCACCTTCATCGCCCCACAAAGTCAGCGCCTGATCGCCATGATCCACGGCCCGGCTTTCATAGCCCACCGCGCTGAGAAGCTCGAAACGGCTCCACGCCGCTTCGGGATCGAAGCGTGTTAGCCCGTAAAAACTCCCTGCGTAAGTCGCAGCAAGCCCGAGCAGACAGATGGCTAGAATATCGCGGCCCCGCACCGTAAGACATCTCCCAACGAACGCCCTGCGCGTGGGCGATACATAAAGACCACCCTTGCGCATCCCCACACTTCGTTCCAGCGTAAAGAACTCCCTACCGCGGGGCAATCGCCACGTGTGGAGAATCAACGCCTTCCGGCCCTGTCCTTTCAGGCCCAATGTAAGGTCATGATGAGCAAGGATCGTACCGGCCGCCGCCGCCTTTACTTAATGCGACACGGCCACGTGAACTATTTTGACGTGGCGGTGGAAGACTTTAGCCAAGTCCCCTTGACAGAAGAGGGGCAGGGGCAGGCCCGTTCGGCGGGCGCAGCCTTGGCCGGGATCGACTTTGATCACGCTTTTCATTCGGGGTTGCCGCGCACGCGTGAAACCCTCGATTGGGTCCTGAAGGCCAATGAGTCCGGGGTCAAAAGTGACCCCGTGGCCATTGGCGGCTTTGAAGAGCTGCGCGGCGGTCAGGTGATCGTGAAAACCCAAACCGAGCTGGCAGCAAGGCTCGCCTTCAGCTTCGACGCAGCCGCAGAGGAGGGCGCCAGCTTCCTACCGGGGGGAGAACTCTTCGCCGACGCAGAAAGCAGGATCGTTGAGTCTTTGAGGGTCTTGATCGAAGATCATTCCTGGAAACGGGCGATTTTGGTCGCCCATGAGGGCGTCAATCGTATCCTTTTGGCGCACCTGACAGGCGGCGGTCTTGGAGCGCTCGGCCACTTTGAGCAGGACCTTTGCGGTATCAATGTTCTCGATTTCGATGTGACCGAGAATGACAATGGCGAACCCACTGTCGAGCGCGTGATCCTCAAGGCCGTCAACGTGACAGCGCACGATCCGATCAAGCAAGGGCTTCCCAGAACGAGCCTCGAACATCTTTTTGGCATTGATTTTGGTGGCGCGCGGCCACCGCGGCGTTAACCGACGCCTGTTTTGATGAGCCTTCTTCGGCAGGTGAGTGGCTGACCATGGGTAAGGTTGCTCAATCCTTCTCAGCCTGCCGCAATGCGGTCACACTCTGAAAGACTTCGCTAAAGCCCATAACTTAGGCGTGTTGATAGGTGAAAGGCCGCATGCCCCTGTGCGCCTCTCACTCGAGGGTATGGATGGAACATTGGTGGGCCTCAATCAGTCGTTAGGCTGAGCACTTTGGCGCGCCATTCCCCCAGAACTCTCGCATTCTGATGTCATCGGCAGGCTTCACGCCACGCCAACAGCCGATGATCCTTGGCAGCCGCGTCGCCCGATCCCATGGCGCGGCTGCCTCACCACTGTTTTAAGCGGCGGTGCCATCGATCACTGGGGCAAACGCCGTGATCATGTGGTAGAGCATGCTACCCGGGATCGCCTTGGCGCTGGGCTTTCCATCAGAGTCGTAGCTATCCATCAAGAAGCCTTCCGGCGCGTCCGCCAGATATGTATCGAAGAGACTGTCAACGATCGCCTTCGCTTCATCAATGCCGTTGGCTCCAGGCTCAACGATCTTAGCCCGGAACATTTCTGTCTGCGGCCAAAGACGCCGGGAGCCATCAATCACGTCGCCGGTTCGGCTGACGATGTTGTGCGCGAACCCAGTCTCAGGATTGCGCCCTTTCTGGTCTGCCCGTGCAATGAGCCGCCGGCGCCAACTGAGAGTGTCATGACCTGAGTACATGTCATACTTCGCCAAAAGCGAGGCCCACTCATACATATGCCCTGGCTCGATCCTATCGCCCTTGATCGGGTCCAAAGCCCAGCTCTTATCGAAATGCTCCAGAACACAATCATGATACGGATCAAAGAAGCGAGCTTCGAACAGCGACACCACTTCACCAGCGCGGCGCAGCCACTGATCATCGCCAAATGCTTCAAAAAGAGCGAGAAACGCCTCCAACATATGCATATGCGGATTCGAACGAAGGCCCGTCCCGCCGGTGTCATCATCACGGAACCCGCCATCTGGAAGAGCTAGTCTTTCATCAATCAGCGACACGATCTTCTTGATCTTGATCTTGGCATCGGGGAGAAAGCCAGCCCTATAGCACCAAGCATAAGCGATCAGCGCAAACGCATGATCATAGGCGTCCATACGATCATCGATGACGGATCCCGAGGTCGAAAACCGATGCACGAAGCCTCGGTCCTCGCGCCAACAGGTCGTATCCAGATAATCGATACCCTTAGCCACCAAGTCTTGAGCAGGGCCGTTCCAACCCAAGACCTTTGCATGCGCAAAGGCATAGATTTGACGCATTTGCACACGCAGTCTGCGCATATCTCCTTGTTCGGAGAAGTCATCAAAAGCGAGCGTCTCTTTAAAGCCGCCCCATTTTGTACTCCAGGCATGATCAGCCCACCGAGGGAGTGCTGTGTTGATCAACCAGTCCTTGATCATAACCTTAGATTCTGCGGGCAATAGAAACCCGTAGGAAAAACCATTGGCTGCTTTCGCGATGTCTTTGACCTCTTGGGTACGGTCAAGATCTGCAACCAGCACAGCGCTGCTTGATGCAACCACCGCGAGGTTTTTCACGCCAACCGTGGCGAGAAGGGGGCCCGTCGAGCTCAATGAAAGACGCTCACCGTCATGGGCGATGGATGGTCCTGACACGGATATATCAGCGTCTCCGCCGCTCGTGACCTGGTAAACGCTGGCATGGTCACCAACGTCGCTCCAGCCCATATCGACAGGCACCACCGCCACGTCACCTGCGAGGCTGGCAGGCTCCATAATCGCGTAGTCAACAGAAATAGAAGGAGATCGTTGAAACGCGTCCGCCTCCAGTGCCATGACTTGTCCGCGATCAGGCCCCAGGGCTGCCGCGACTGCTTTGACGATATCCGCATTTTCGCGCTCGGCGTATTCTATCAGTGTCCGAGCCTTAAAGAGGAAAATTCCTGCATTCCAGTAATAGCAGCCCTCAGCTATATAGCTCTCGGCTGTTGCTCGATCAGGCTTCTCGACAAAGCGCTCGACAGCTTGTGCACTTCCGTCCGCACGCGTTCCTTTGATATAGCCATAGCCAGTTGCTGGCTCAGTCGGCTGGATTCCGAATGTGACAAACTTGCCTTCCTCCGCCAACGGAACGCCGGTCGCAATAGCGCCTTCGAATGCGTGCAAGTCTTTGATATGATGGTCTGCGGGTAGGATCAGCAGGATCGCCTCTGGATCGCAAGCGATGGCCGCCGCCACGATCGCTGGCGCAGAGTCGCGTCCAAACGGCTCCAAGATCATATCGGCGTTCGGGACCGACTCTTGGATCAATCGGACATGACGAGCAGAGCCGACGATAAGCGGCTGATCAAAACTGAGCTTGCCAGTCCTTGAATGGAGCCGCGACGCTGTCTCGGCGAGCATCGATTGGTTCGACGTGAGGCTTTGGAACTGCTTCGGCCGCGATGGCACCGACAAGGGCCAAAGGCGCGTACCCGAACCGCCACAAAGAATCACTGCTTTGATGTGTGCCATGATCCCACCAACAACGCGGAATTGCTTCGATGTCCAGCGTAAAGCAGCCAATCACATCGATATTACCAGCGCGTCAAACTAACCACCACTTGGGCCAGCTTTCTTGCTGCACAATTAGAGTTGTCGAAAATTTTGTCATTGGCTTGCGGAGAGCTCACAAAACCGTTTGGTTGGCTGAGACAACCCTCGGCTCCCGCTTCCGAACGACGATGTCAAAGAAACTGAACCATACGTGAAATGGTTTCCTTTCCCGAAGCCATGCCTGACATGCTAGATGCGCCTCAACCACACCAACGAGCTGGTCTGCTCGAAGAATTCTGGGCACCTCTGCGGTGCCAAGCGCTCTTCGTCAACGGATCTAAAATGAGCGGGTAAGGAATGCCGCTCTAGGAGGCAAAATGATCAAAATTCACGGAATGCACGGATCACCCTTTGTTCGCAAAGCATTCATTATGCTGAGAATGAAGGGTGTCGAGTACGAGACGGTGCCGCAAATGCCGTTTTCTGCCACGCCGGAATATCTCGAGATCAACCCAGTCGGCAAAATTCCTTCTCTCCAAGACGGTGACTTTGTTGTCGGCGATTCAAAGGTGGTGTGCCGATATATTGAGAGCGCCTACCCTGAACCACCTCTCTATCCTACGACGGTCAAGGATCGGGCGCTTGCTGATTGGTACGAAGAGTTGGCCGGTAGCGCGCTTTCAGAGCAGGCTGCACGGATCTTCTTTGAACGGTTCATGAAGCCTTTTGCGTTCAAACAAGAACCGGATGAAGCGCTGATCAGCGACATTATCGAGAAAAAGCTCCCGCCGCTCTTGGATTACTTCGAACGCCAGATCCCTGAAGACACTTATGTCTTCGAAGATCGCTTCACGATGGCCGACCTCGTGATTGCTAGCCCACTGATCAATGCGGGTTATGCGGGCTATCACGTGGACAAAGAGAAATGGCCCTCAATCGCCGCGCTGATGGGCCGTGTCCGCGCTATCGAGGAAGTGGACTACATCCTCAAGAAAGAAGCCGCCATCATCCCGGCCGCCGACATGTCGAGCTAAACGTTTCGCAGATAGGCTCCGGCTGGCCGGCTTCGATCTCCAGAAGCCGGCTTTTTTTGTGCCGTCCTCTCTCGCCATCCGATACCAGCTGATCGATACTCTATGAGCCCAAATGTTCGCGGAGTGCACCCAAAACATAATCTGGATCCGTACGCTGTTGATAGTTTTCCGATTGATCCATCCATAACACGGTCCCGCTCGCATTCACGAGGAGAGCGGTGGGCACGGGAAGATCCACGCCGCCTAAGAACTTTGGCGGACCAGTGTGAACGCCCTTGTTTCTCAGCCCAAAAAGATCGGTGACCTTGAGGCTTCGGTCAGCAAGCATCGTCGCTTTCAGGCCATGTTTCCCTCGCCCTTTGGTGATCTGGCCAGGCGTCTCAGAGCTCACAGTCACGATTTTGACATTGTACTTATCAAATTCAGGTCGCAGCTCCTCCCAACGTTTCAATTCACCAGCGCAGTACGGGCACCAATGCCCACGGAAGAATTTGATCAGCGCAGGATTTCCAGCAAGCTCTGCTGAGTCAAATTTCTGCTTGTGCTCATCAACCGATGTAAAAGACGGAATGGTGTCCCCTACCTTGATCGCATCAGCAGCAACCTTCTGCTTGCTGACAGCCACCGTGACCAAAAAGAAGCTAGAAACAATGCTGGAAAAGAGTGCGAACAGCTCCACCCGGAGCCCTGGCTGAAGCGCTATTGCCACAATTCCCAGAAGAACAGCCGTCGACCACAAGGCAACGATGACCATTCGGTTCTGAGGCAACTGGCCCCTGCGTGCACCCCTTATCCATACATAGGTCGTTGAGATAGAGAGTAAAAATGCGACCACTGCCAATGACAATGCATTCATTCGTATCACCCTTTTTCTGTGGACGCCCTGTGTCCCTACTCAGATTTCTATTCCGACCGCACCAAGGTCAGCTTGATCGACCAAACTAAGACGCATGCACTCAGCTCAGACATTCAAAGTGGCATGTGAGCATCACAAAACCTCGCGCCACTAAGCCTCTAATACGCCTTACATTTTCGGGCATTGCGCCCGTTTGAGGTGCGACTTTTGGCACAAGCTGTGCCGTTTCACAACACCTTGCGTCTTGCCGAGAACTGAATAGCTTTTGGATAAGATCGAATGGGTGCGTGCGGGCCAAACAGGCTCTACATTCGCGCACCAGCACAACAGAGGAAATCGACCGATGGACGACATGGTAGCCTTCCGGAAGGAAGTGGCCGACTTTTTCGAGGGCACAACTCCTGAAGATCAGCGCTTTAAACACAACGAATTGCTGTTTTCCGCTTCACGCGAGTCGATGGCGGGGATCCAAAACGCCTTGAACGAGCAAGGCTGGGGCGCACCGCAATGGCCTGTTGAGTATGGCGGCACCGGCTGGTCAAAACAGCAGTTGTCGATCTTCATGGAAGAGTGGACGCGCAGCGGAGCACCCATGACAAGCCCCTTTGGCCTGACCATGGTTGGCCCCGTCATCTACACTTTCGGCTCAGAAGAGATGAAGCAGCGCCACCTTCCCGGAATTCGTTCCGGCGAGACGTTCTGGTGTCAGGGCTATTCAGAGCCGGGTTCGGGTTCAGATCTCGCAAGCCTCAAGACGCGTGCCGTCCGCGACGGTGACGAATATGTCGTCAACGGACAGAAAATCTGGACAACCCAAGCCCATTGGGCTGATTGGATCTTCTGCCTTGTCCGGACGGATCCGGAAGCCAAGCCGCAACAAGGCATCTCGTTCCTCCTGATCGATATGAAGTCGCCAGGCATCGAAGTGCGTCCGATCATCAGCATCGACGGCGTGCATCACCTGAACGAGGTCTTCTTCACCGACGTCCGTGTCCCAGCAGAAAATTTGGTTGGCGAAGAGAACCAAGGCTGGACCTACGCGAAATTCCTGCTGGTGCATGAACGGTCTGGCATCGCTGGCGTGGCAAGCTCGCGCTTGGCACTGTCGAAGATCCGTGAACATGCGGCATCGGAAGAGGCGTTCGTCTCGCCTCCGATCAATGACCCAGAGATCGCTATGGCGCTCGATGATTTAGAACACAGGCTTCAGGCGCTCGCTGCGCTTGAAGCGCGTGCGCTCGATGCGCCAACCCAGTCCATGGATGCGATGAAGCTCGCCGCTCCGCTCAAGCTTTTGGGCTCTGAGCTCACACAAGACCTCGAAGAGATGGCTGTGCGGATTGCAGGTCCAGCGGCTCTTCCCGCACTGAACACCGGCGCTGACTCGGTCTTCGGACCCGACGGCGAAAATTCCATGACACGTTTCCTGACAGGACGTGCACACACCATTTACGGCGGCACCTCTGAAGTTCAAAAGAACATCATTGCCGGTTTCATGTTGAAGGCTGCATAACCGATGTTTTCTCCGAATGAAGATCAAGCGCTCCTGACTGATAGCGTCACGAAATTTGTCGAACGCCATTACTCCTATGACGCGCGCCACAAGATGGGCGAAACGCCCCTCGATGAGACCATCTGGGGCGAAATCGCAGAACAGGGATGGCTCATGCTTCCTTACACGGAAGAATTTGGCGGCCTCCGATCAGAAGGTGAAACAGGCGCTGGCGATATGGCCGTTCTGTTCGAGGCACTCGGACATGGACTAATCGTTGAGCCCGTGATCTCGTCAGCGATCCTCGCGGGCGGTCTCATCTATGACTCGCCCAAAGCCGCTGACCACAAAGACACCATCGAAGGCATAGCTTCGGGCAGTGTCAGGGCAGCTGCGGCCTTGCATGAAATTCGTGCACGGCATGACCTCACTTATTGTGCGACCACGGCTGAAAAAGCGGGTGATGGCTGGACGCTGAACGGCACCAAAGCTGTCGCCCTTGGCGGTGCGAGCGCCCACCTCTTTGTGGTGATCGCTCGTATCGAAGGCAAGCCGGGCGATGGTGCTGAAGGGCTCGGTCTCTTCCTCGTGCCAAGCGATGCCTCTGG
>CAWUIJ010000109.1:0-9413 GCA_963922235.1 uncultured Parvularcula sp.
GTGCGGTATGTCCTGAAAGCCGATGAAGAGCGGCAGAAGGACACCGCTGTGGCGACGGCGGCCGTGACCGTGAAGCTGACGGCTGAGGAACTGGAAGTGCTGGATGACGTGTTCACTGCGGCGGGGATCGAGACGCGCACCGAAGGGCTCAGACGGCTGATCCAGTCGGCGGGCGGGACATTTGTTCCCGACGCGAACCTTGCCGCTGAGATGGCGCGTTACCGGGCCTCTTTGAACGACCTTGGGAACGCGGTCGCGCAGCTCACGAAACGGATGGCTGAGGCGAACCGGACAGGGCAGGGGGCGGCCGTCTTCTCTGAACTCCAGCTTGCCCAGATGCGCGGTCTGGCACGGTTCGTTTTGGACAGCGCTGACGAGTTCGACCTGCTTGTGCGCCGGCGTCGCGACGCGATGCAGTTGGAAGCCACAGCGGCCTTGAGGGAGTTTGCCCATGCCGCTGAATGACGCCACACGGGCCGCCGCTGCGGTCGATGCCGTCACGGGCGAGGTCTTCCGGGACGGCTGGAGCCGGATCCGAGGCTCGATGCAGGGGCTCCATGTCTCCAAGCAGAAGCAGCTGATCCGCGCGGCAGCAGGACACCGCGCGGCGATCTTCAAGGCGATCCGGGGTGGGGGTACGCATTCCAAATCCGAGCTCTCGAACCAGCTCGGTTACCTGACCACGAAGTCCACCCACATCGTCGACAGTTCAGGGTTCCTGGATGGCAAAGCAAAGCTCGAGCCGAAGGAGATCAAGGACCTTACGGAGCGCTTTGCGAAGCGCTGGAGCGCGGGGTTCAAACCGAAGCTCGGGCAGACGACCCACATGCTTCTCTCCTATCCGATCGGGACACGCGGGGAGGACGTCCGCGACATCACGGCGAAGGTGGCGGAGCGGTTCTTCCAGACCGATGAAGGGCACTTCGATTATATCATCGCGGTGCATGAGGACCGGGATCATCCACATGCCCATATCGTCCTGAACCGGCGCTCCCAGGAGGGGGAGTTCTTCTTCCTCGGGAGGGACCACCGGTTTAACTATGACGACTTCCGTTTGGCGATGGTCGAGGAGGCCGAGAAGTACGGGGTGCGGCTTGAGGCGACCCGACGGATCGATCGGGGAGTGGTGCATTACCCGGCCCGAACCCGCGAGGTCTATGCGGCCAAGGAACAGGGCAGGGTGCCGGAGCCCCGGCCGCGCGTGGGCGCCGATTTAGAGCGCGCGTTGGCCGAGATCGCGAACACGAGGAAGGTCTTCCATTCCCTCGCGGCGGATGCCTCTCGCGAGGCGCGAGACGATATCTCCGATGCGCTCTTTAAGGCCGGCGAGCTTTTGGCGCGGGGCGGCAAACTGAATCTGGACGGAGGTGTCTATATGGCCGAAGAGCAGAGCTTTGATGATCTGAGGGTAAGGTACGCTGAACAGGTCGAACGCGTGCAAAACGTGATCGCTGAGAAGCCGGAGGCGGAACGACCGCCTCTGGAGCGCCGCCTCAACGAAATTCAATCTCGTCTCGCGCATATGCAGCCGCTCGGATTGCGATCTGTGACGCTTACGGAGAAGCCATCAGATGGCGGGGTCTACTCAGCGGCCAACATTGACCAGGATCAGCTGGAGCGTCTCCGAGAGCCCGACGTCAGGGCGCAGGTCGATACGGCTCTCAGGGGGACCGGGATCAGTTCTTCGGTGGTCATTGCCCGGATGGAGACCGGGGCGCAGAACGCCGCGCTTGAGCGGCAGTGGATCGCGGATGATCTGCAGCGGGTTGCGGAGACAGACGGGCTGAATTTGGAACGTAGGTCTGATCTGGAAACGGCGCGGGAGACGCTTAACCGTGCCCATGTGCAGCTTGGCATCACGCTCGAGCGAAACGAGGTCCTGCGCGACGACGGCGTCATCGACGAGCGGCAAGAAGAGCTCTTCAGGGATCGAGGCGAAAGATTGGCGGAGGTCACCAGCCAACCCGATGCCGAACGCGCGGTCGCTGAGGCGCGGCGCTTGGATGGTCAGGTGCAGCGGATCATCGACCACGAACGCGCAGGCAATCTGACTTCACCACTCGAGGACGACACTCAGAGGCTCAGCTATCGCGAGGCCGTTGAGCGCGAGCTTAACGATGCGCAGATCGACCGGTTGCGCGAGGGAGACGTCGATGTCCTGAAAGACCAGATCGAGGACCGCCTCGACCGGCTCTATGCCGCCAAAGCCTACCTGAAATCCGACGCCGCCACCGCCAACAGTGAGGCCGCGCGGGCTGTGGTCGAGGAAATCGCCGACCGCGAATACGAATTGCACCGCGCCGATCTGGTCGACGGCGAAAGCGAGCGCGGGGAAACCCACTGATGGCTGGTATGGCAAGAGGCCGCCTCGCCATCGGGGTGGTGCTGGTCACGCTCGTCGCCATCGCCATGGGCTACGTGGTCGCCTCGGCCGTGCTGACCTTCCGTGACCTCGGGTTCCAGGCCGACATCGACTTTTTCTACATCGCTGAGAACTACCTCGCGTTCCGGGACGTGCGGCCCGACGACTTCCGGCTGGTCAACCTGATTATGGGCGGGGCAGGGGTGGTGGGTCTTCTGATGAGCGTGGCCATGTCCGGCTCCGCGCTCACTCGCTTCGGCTACACCCACTGGCAGACCCGACGCGAGATGAAGCGCAATGGGTTCTTCGGAAAGCCGGGAACTGGGTTCGTGATCGGCAAGCTTGGCAAACCGAGCTCCCGCGCGCCGTTCCTTTGCTCCAAGACCTACCCGCATGCGCTTATCATTGCGCCCACAGGGCGCGGCAAGACGACAGGTTTCGTGATCCCGAACCTGCTGACCTGGCAGGGTTCGGCCGTGGTGCTCGACGTGAAGGGAGAGTGTTTTGAGGCTTCGGCCCGTCACCGTGCTTCGCAAGGCGATGAGGTGTATCGCTTCGCGCCGACGGATTGGGACGACAAGCGGACGCACCGCTACAATCCGCTTCTTCGGATTTACGAGTTGAAGGATCCTGCCCGCCAACAAATGGAGCTTCAGCTTCTGGCAACGCTCTTCCTGCAAAACGACAATGACCGGGTGCAGGGGCTTCTGAAAGGCGGGATCGACCTCTTTGTTGCGGCGGGGCTTTTGGCGTTTCAGCGCCGACGCCCGACCTTGGGAGAGATTTACCGGATCGCGGCCTCTGGTGGGAACAAGCAGAAGGAATACCTGGCGCGGTCGCACGAGGTGGAGAATGCCGCGGCGCGGCTGATATTCACTCGGCTGGCCTCAACCAACAATGACACGCTGACTTCCTATGTCTCGCTCCTGATGACCTCGGGTCTCGATCAGTGGCAGAACCCGGCCATCGATGATGCGACGGCCGTCTCAGACTTCGACTTCCGAACGATCCGCAAGAAACCGTTCAGCGTATATCTGGTGGTCCAGCCGCTCATGGTGAAGCCGCTCGCGCCGCTGATCCGGCTTTTTTTCTCTGACCTCCTGTCGGCGCTTCAGGACAAGGAACCGGGGCCGGATGAACCCTGGCCCGTCATGATCATGCTCGACGAATTCAACCGGCTCGGAAAAATGCCTATCGTAGCGGAAAGCATTGAGGTCCTGCGGCACTATCGCGGACATCTGGCGGTCGTCACACAGACCATCCCCGCCATCGACGAGATCTACGGCGACAACACGCGGCGCGCGCTGCAGGGGAATGCGGGAATCAAGCTCTACTTGACGCCGTCCGATGAGAAGACCGTCGAAGAGCTTAGTAAGGCGGTTGGCAAGACCACCAAAACAGTGGTCACGCGTTCTCGCGCTGTCGGAAAGAACCCGTTCGAAGGGCGCAGCCAGTCTGAGCGGACCGAAGAAGTGTCGCTTTTGCCGGAGGACGAGGCACGCAGACTGCCGCTCGATGAGATCATTGTGGTCGTCGATGCCCAGATGCCGGTGCGCGCGAAGCGGGTGGTGTATTTTCAGGATCCGTTCTTCAAGTCGATTCATGGTGCGCAGAAGGGTGAACTTCCGTTTCCCGAGGGGCCCTTGCCGCCGATGGGAGAGCTGCCGTTAAGTGTGAGGGCGATGCCAATCGCGCCTCGCGGGCCCGGTCTGACAGAGCAGGATCTTGAGGCGCGAATAGGGATTGGAGAGCGGGGTGCTGACATGCCCGAAGATGCCGATCAAAGGCCGGACAGAAGAAGGGCGCGGGCGGCTGTTCTGGCGGAGGACCAGCGGCAGTTTGAGATGGATTTTGGGGCCGGTTCCCAGCTGAGCATCGAGGTTGCTACCGCAGACGACATGGCAATCGTTGAAGATGCGCTTGGGGACCTTGAGCGCTTCGAAGGGGAGTTTTCAGAAGAACGTGCGTTGGTTGAGAGAACCGTTTCTGGCTAGACGAGCAATTGTGCGAATGTCCGCAGGAGCAAACTTGGACTTTGATGGCGGGCGGTGGAACGGGGTGCAGTCCATGCCCGCTTTTCGTAGCCAGACATGATCTGATTTCCAGACAGCCCAAATCCGATGTTGCGCTTTCTTGTTGCTCAATTTTTCGATTGTGCAACAGGGTTTTGACACATCCCAATCTCAGACAGAGGAACGTGCTGAAGTCATGCAAATCCAAATATATCCTTGTTGACAGCACGCTACGCTGCTTCACGCGGCCAGAAAGTGTTGCGCAACTGGATGTTTGTGCGCATGCACGTGGACGGCTCTGCGGATGGAGTGAGCCCTCGGTGAGGCTACACCAACGACTACTTAAGCGGATTGACATGTATCTCATATTGGGGAATTCTCCCATATATGAGAATTGCGGCTCTTTCCGAAACTTCAAAGCTGGCACAGCATCTGCGGAGTCTCCGCGAGCGTTACGGCTTGACGCTGGCTGCTCTCGCAGAACGCAGTGGAACCAGCCGAGCCACGCTGTCGCGTATCGAAAATGCGGAAGTCAGTCCTACCGCTGAGACCCTCGGGCGTCTCGCAGCAGTTTACGCGCTGCCCATCACGCAATTGCTGGCTCCGCTTGATGACGTGTTTCAGCCAGTAGTTTCGCGGAAAGATCAAGCCGTCTGGAACGACCCGAACCATGACTTTTTTAGAAGAAGCGTCTCCCCCTCAAATGGTCCGTTGGCAATTGAGCTTATCGAAGGTCAACTCGGCAAGGATCAATTGATCACTTACGCTGCGCCCGCGATTCCGGGACAGGAACATCATGTCTATGTTTTGTCTGGTAAAGTGGAAATCACTGTCGAAGACGTTGCCCACGACCTGAGGGCCGGAGACTGCCTTCGCTACATTCTCTTCGGCCAGACCGCCTTCAGAACAACCTCCAGCCCCTGCAAGTATTTGATTGCTCTCTCATGACCCGCACAATTTCTTCCGTTGTTGAACTATCGCCTAGCGATATCGAAATGCACTTTGCTGACCTCTCCAGAGTGCTCATGGACAGTGTGCGCGATGGTGCTGCGATAAGCTTCATGGAAACCTTGACGGACGAGGCGGCTGCGAGGTTTTGGCGAGAGGATGTCCGTTCGGGAGTAGAGTCTGGAAATCGACTTCTATTTGGTGCTTTCGTCGAAGATCGACTTGTTGGCACCGTCCAGCTGGTGGTGGGTATGCCGCCCAACCAGCCACATCGGGCAGAAATCTCCAAAATGGTTGTTCACCCCGAAAGCCGCCGCCTTGGCCTGGGCAAAGCGTTGATGACGGCAGCGCTTGATGCGGCAAAGCGCGCGAACAAAACACTCGTCACGCTCGACACGCGCACAGGAGACGTCTCAGAAGCCCTATATCGCAGCTTGGGCTTCGAGCAAGCTGGCGTGATCCCTGATTTTGCGTACGATCCCGATGGCCAAGCGCTGCACGCGACAACTTATTTGTATCGGTATCTTTGAGCGATGGCCCCGACGACCTTAATGTTTGCCGTCATGGCGTTCGTGGGGGGCATGCTGGTGGCGGCGCAAGGACCGATCTACGCACGGCTCTCGGCAGGCCTTCATCGAGACTACTTGCTCGCCGTTTTTCTAGCTTTCTCGACGGCGGCCGCGCTGACCGGCGCGCTCGCTGTGCTGTCCGGCAGTTTCCGAAACTTCACTGTGACAGCGCTTACCCAGCTGCCACTCTGGGTCTGGCTTGGCGGTGTGTTCGGAGCGGTCCATGTGGTCATTTCCATGCAGAGCATTCCCGCGCTTGGTGTCACGCTCTTTCTCGTAGTTGTCATTACCGGCAAATTGGTGGGCGCAGCCATTTACGATCACATCGGAGCAATGGGCTTAGAAGTTCGGTCCTTCACCTGGACCAAGGGGATTGGACTGCTCTTGGTCATTGCGGGTGTAGGGATCGTCGTTCGTGGGTGAAGCTTCCCCCTGCGGTCCGCTAGAGCGGCATCTGTTGCACAAACCAGCCATTTCGCGCGGCTGGGGCAGGTCAGAAGCCTTTCAGAATCGTGCCGTCGTTATCGGATGTTGCTGGCAGGGTGGGGTCGCTGATCCTGCCTGGCGTTGAACCCCGGTCAGAACCCACTGTTTTTGGCGCATAGGTCTTTCAGGGGGTTGTGTCCGTCATACGGACTTAGTTGCCGTTTGGTCAAGAGCGAGATTTATTTTAGTCCGCCAAGACTTTAGTGAACTCCATCCGGTACACCACTTCGTCACCTGTGCGCGGATCAACGCCAGGAGCGCCACTGATCACCAACCTATCACCTTCCAAGACAAACGGGCGAGATAGGTCGCCGTGTCAATTCGGGTTCCATGAGCCGTCGACGTGATGAACGACCCTATCGCCTTCGAGCGAGTAAGAGGCCACATATGCAAGCATGTCATCAAAGAGCTGCGATTTTTCCTCCTCACTCCAACCGCTTACGCTTGCACTCAATCGATCACGCCGGAACACAGTAGCTATCATTCGCCCGTCTGCATGGTATGCAATATAGCCAATAGGCTCCGGCCCACGAGCGTCCGTGACCTCCCCGGTTTCTACCGACTTCCGTGTCCAAGAAATCATCCGCCACGACCCCAACAACCCGCTTTTGTCCAAATCCAAATTCCCTTTCTGCCAATAGTGATGCGCCGTCACAATGAGACGCTAGCCTGAGATTACCTGTAAGCTATCAAGTTGGAAAACACTGTAACTATGGGCTCTTTCGAAACCTTCCCCGCACCGCAGGATGTCCCTTAATTCAGCCGCTCCTGTCACAGGCGGAATCGTATTTTTTTTGGCTGGACGATTTTGGCAATGGGCTAGGCGCCGGTCGATTATCTTTGGCTAACTGACTGCGACGTGCGACATTCACAAGAAATGTCAGTCTGAAGGATAAAGAAATGATTGATCCGGACGCCGTGGCCAAGATGGCCGCAGATTATACAGCCGCCTGGAATTCCAAATCCGCCGAGGCAGTGGCCTCATTCTATGCCGAAGAAGGCGAGATCATCATTAATAACGGCGATCCCTGGACGGGGCGGCCACGCGTTCAGGATATGGCCGCCGGTTTTTACGCGGATGTTCCAGACTTGGCGTTAACCTGTGACGATGTGCGCTGCTCGGGGAGCCATGTGATATTCGTTTGGACGTTTACCGGGCACGACGCAACGACCGGAAAGCCTCTCAACGTTCGCGGCTGGGAAGAGTGGGAGGTTGGAGACGATCTCAAAGTCAAAGCGTCACGAGGGTGGTTCGACGCTGAGGAATACGCACGCCAGGCAGAGGGCAGGTAACTATTCTACGATTTCCAAAACCGATACGTTTTTGTCACCGGCGAAAACGACTGTTTTGGCGCATAGGTTCTTTCAGGGGGTTGTGTCTGTCATGCGGACAAAGCGCCAATTCGCTGCAACTGCTTAAATGTCAGATTCCCGACGGTGAAGCTCCTGAGTACATTGCGTGTTCATTAGCTTTCACGCTTGTTTTCCGCCGCTTCCGAAGAGCCATTTTTGTGCAAGAGCGTAGTCAACAAACAGTCTGGCAAGACTGTCGGACGGGGCGTTCGCAGGATAAACAGCGTAAACATCGACGGGCCTTAGCCTGACATTTGGGAGCAACTCCACCAGTCGCCCGTCCCGTAAGGCATCCGTAACGAGAGGGTAAGTCTCGATCATGAACCCCATACCGTCCTCTACAAAGGTGCGGGCCATTGCATAGTTGTCGCAGGTCATCAAAGATCGCGGCTCGCGTGTTGGCGCGGTGCCATCAATAGTTGTAGCGATACCGGCCCATGGAATTGCCGGGCATGCGATGCGGTCCCAATCTGCAAGATCGTCGATGGTCTTGAGCGGTGGACGTTCTCGAACATAGTCAGGCGCTGCAAAAATACAGAACTCCAGGCTGCCAAGTTTACGCGCTTTGTAGCTGCTGTCGCTGAGGTCCGTCATTCGACCGCGAATGGCCACGTCGTATTGCGACCCTTCCAGATTTACATTCTTGTCAGACATGTGAAGCGTCAGCTGCACCTTGGGATAGGCCCGCGCGAAACGGGCGTAAAGATCTGAAAAAGGGCGCTCTGAGCTTGAGGCATTGGCGGTAATTGTGAGCGTGCCAACAGGTTGTTCAACGCGCCGGTTGATGGCGGCAAGCCCTTCTTGCGCCGCTGATGTCATGCGTTGGCTGGCAGCAAGCAAGTCACGGCCTGCATCAGTCAGCGACATGCGTCGAGTCGATCGATAGAGAAGCGGCAGTCCAAGCTGATCTTCCAACTGGGTAATGTGGTGACTGATCACTGATGGGGACAGGTTCAGCTTACTGGCAGCCCCCCGAAAGGAGCCTAACTCAGCGACCGATTGAAAGATCGCCATGGCGCGCAGTTGATCGATCATTGTTCGATCCTATCGAATTATAAAGCGAATAATAACTATATTATCCCACAGTAGGTTTTGCGCAATCCTTGCTTCAGTCGCAAGTACGCGACGCTTCAGACAGAAAAAGGAAGCAAGATCATGACCCTGATGGTTTCAATCGCACGCATCTCTCACAAACCAGACGCTACAGAACTTCAAGCATTCCACGCCGAACATGACGCGCTGTTGGGCAGCTACGCCGGACCTGCCAAAATCTTGGATGATCCAAATGATCCAAACCAAATCGCCGTTTTGGTAGATGTGCACGACATCGAAGGTCTGCGCAAAGCAACGCGCACGGCGGAAGGGGACGCGATGATGCGAAAATACGGTTTCCTTGAACAGCTCTCATACTTCCTTGAGACCGAAGGGACACAGAGATGAAGCTCCTGAGACTTTTATTCTGTCGGAAGGATCAAGTTCCTAGTCGTCAGACATCGAAGCTAGAAAATGACCATGCCGTCCGCGCATGCCCACTACATCAACGGTATTCTCATTATTCCGGGCGTCCGCATTTTTGGTGCTAGTCGACGCAAGCGACACAGGCAGAGCGTCGCCGTTTCCGAATAAGAGGAGGCGGTGGCGATGTAAAAACAGCAGACATTCATACGAAGAACAACATCCAGC
>CAWUIJ010000110.1:0-9394 GCA_963922235.1 uncultured Parvularcula sp.
GCTGCTTCGATCCTCATCGCCTCGGCCATCGCGATGACCCAGGACAATCTCAAGGCGCGGCTTGCCTACTCCACCGTCAGTCAGCTGAGTTATATCACGCTCGGCGCGATGCTTGCTAACCGCTTGGGGATCATTGGCGGGTCCACCCAGATTGCCGCCCATGCGCTGGGTAAGATGACCCTCTTCATGTGCGCAGGCGCGATTTACACCGCCGCGCACAAGAGCCTCATCTCCGAGATGCGCGGCCTCGCGCGGGTGATGCCTTACACCTTCATCGCCTATATCATTGGCGCGTGCTCGATTATCGGTCTGCCGCCAATGGCTGGCAGCTGGCCGAAGTTCTTCCTGATGTTGGGGTCTGTCGATCGCGGTGAGCTGATCCTTTTGGGTGTGCTGATCATCTCAAGCCTGATGAACATCGTCTATCTCTTGGCTCCGGCGGTACGCGGCTTCATGGATCCGCCGCCGGACACCCAAGGCACCGAGATCGCCGAGGCTCCGGCGTTCTGTTTGGTACCCGCTTGGACCACAGCGATCGGGACGGTGATCCTTTTCCTCTTCATGGGCGAACTCGTCCGCTATCTTGAACCCTTGGCGGCAGGCTTATGAGCGACGACGCACCAAAGATTCTCCCGCAAGAGCGCTCGTTCTTCGAGCAGCCGAGCACGCTCAAATGGATCTGGATCGGCGTGCCGGTGGGTTGCGCCTTCTTTGGCCTGATGAATATCGTTCTGGCCTTTTTGCATAAGACCCATCCGCATTTCACGATCGATGCGTTTCCAGTCTTCTACGGCGTGGTCGGATTTGTGAGCTTCTCCTTCATCGTCCTAGCAGGTCAGCATCTGCGCAAGATCCTGATGCGGCCTGAGGGTTATTATGATGGAGAGGAGGGCGAGCAATGATCCCGTTTCTCCCTTCAGATTTCAGCCCTGCCGTTCTTTTGATCATCGCAGGAATTCTCGCCGCCGGGGTGGGGCCAGCCGCACGCGGCATCATCGGCTTGATTGCCGTTGCGCTCAGTGGGCTGCAACTTTACGCGCTGGGTGTTGGAACGATGGAAGCGCCGGTCATTTACGGCGACACCTCAATCGCTGGCTTTGAAATCATCCCTTTGCGGATGGATAAGCTCTCGGTCATCTTCGCCACGATTTTCCATATCGCGGCACTGATCAACGTGATCTACGGATGGAGCCACGCGAAGCGGATCGAGGCCTCGATGGGCCTCATCTATGCAGGATCAGCGATCGGCGGCGCCCTCGCAGGCGACCTCATCACGCTCTTTGTCTATTGGGAGATTGCGGCCCTTTCGTCCGTTTTCATCGTCTGGGCGGGAGGAGGCCACGCCGCGTTCAAGGCCGGCATGCGCTACCTCGTGGTCCAAGTGCTCTCGGGACTTCTCCTTTTGTCAGGGATCACCGTGCATCTGATGGGCGGCGGCAGCACGGCGTTTGATGCCTTCCAACTGACCGATGAGACCGGTGTTGATCTCGCTGCGCTTCTGATCCTTTTGGCTTTCGCAATCAAAGCGGCGTTCCCACTGCTCCATACCTGGCTGCAGGACAGCTATCCCAAAGCCACCGCTGTCGGCGCAGTGCTGCTGTCCGCCTTCACAACGAAGCTCGCGATATACACCCTCGCGCGCGGCTTTGCGGGGACAGATGTCTTGATCCCCATTGGCTGTGTCATGACGGCCTTCCCGGTCTTCTTTGCCCTGATCGAAAATGATCTCCGCAAAGTGCTGGCCTACAGCCTCAACAACCAGCTCGGTTTTATGGTCTGTGCCATTGGTATAGGCACACCGCTCGCGATCAACGGTGCGGCCGGGCACGCCTTCGTTCACATCATCTATAAAGCGCTGCTCTTCATGGGCATGGGTGCAGTCCTTGTCCGTGTGGGAACGACCAAGGCGACAGAGCTAGGCGGGCTTCACAAATCGATGCCCTGGACGACAGTCTTCACGATCATCGGGGCCATGTCGATCTCGGCGTTCCCGCTGTTTTCAGGTTTTGTCGCGAAATCGATGATCACCCTGGCCGCAGCCGAGGCGCATATGTTCTTTGCGTATCTCGTGCTTCTCTTCGCAAGCGCCGGTGTCCTTGAACACTCAGGGATCAAAATTCCGTACTTTGCGTTTTTTGCCCATGACCGTTTCGCACCGTCCAACACGGGGCACGCCCGCCCAGAAGAGGCACCAAGACCCATGCTGATCGCCATGGGCATCGCAGCATTCCTGTGCATCTTGGTGGGAGTCTATCCGCCGATCCTCTACGGCCTTTTGCCTTATGAGACGGATTACCATGCCTATACGGGCGAGCATGTCGCAACGCAGATGCAGCTGCTGCTCTTCGCTATTCTCGCCTTCATGCTTCTGGTCCGCTTCAAGCTCTATCCAGACGAGGTTCGTTCGGTGAACCTTGATGTGGACTGGCTCTGGCGTGTACCTGGTCAGAAGGCGCTGATGGGCGCGGTGCACGGCGTTGCCGCCGTCTGGCACGTGCTCTGGCACGTGATCCAGAACCTGGTCGCAAACGTTATGCGTTGGCTTTATGCCACCCATGGCCCGTCGGGTGTCATCGCGCGGAACTGGGCCGTGGGCTACACAGCGCTAACGACAGCCGTGGTGCTCGCCGCAGTGCTGCTTGGGGTGCTCTTCACCTAAAGATGCCGCCGCGGACCACAACGGTGACAAAAGTTGACAACATTTTCGCTCTATGTCGCTTGTTCAAACCGGGTCGTGGTTGCGTAGCAGCGCGGTGCGTTTAATCCATAGGGCAGGCGCTTCAGCATCTCGGGCAGATCCTCAACCGATCGCCGGGGAGCGGTCGACCGGGCGAATAAGGCACTGCAATTGACGTCCTTCACCGAGATGTAGCACGATCGCGGAAGTCCTGCTGAGCTTAGCCAGCACACCAATTTCCGACTGCTGATCGTCGATGACGACTTTGATATCCGCCAAAGCCTCACCCAATATTTTCGTCAGTCCGGGTTTCAAGTTGAGCTCGCTTGCAACGCAGCAGAAGCGAGGGCTCAAATGAGGGAGTGTGCACCCGACTTAGTGCTGCTCGACATCATAATGCCAGGCGAAGATGGAATGAGCCTTGGCCACGATCTCGCTCATTCCTATAGCTTCCCGATCATTTTCCTCAGCGCCATGGTCGAGGATCGTGATCGGATCAAAGGACTCGAGATCGGTGCGAGCGATTACGTCTGCAAACCGTTTAACCCTAAAGAGCCTCTAGCACGTGTACGAATTGCTCTCCGCGCCACTGCAAAGCATGATGATCCGGCAACCCAGAGCGAACCCAACCGAACCTATCGATTTGATTGTTGGTCGTTCGATACAGCGCGCCGCATTCTCACGCGTCAGGACGGCGTGGTCTGCCCTGTGAGCAACAAAGAGTTCCACCTTCTTAAGGCCTTCGTAGAACGGCGTCAGATCGTTCTGTCACGGGATAGACTTCTCGAGCTCACCCTACGGGGGGCGTGCAGGCGTTTTCTATAGGATAATCGACGGCCTAATACGCCGCATACGCCGTATAATAGAAAGAATCCCGAGAAAGCCGCAGATCATCAAGACCGTACACGGCGGCGGTTATGTCTTTACTCCAGAAGTTCAGGTCATGTCATGATCCCAAGTTGGAACACGATGACAGGGCGCTTCATCGTTCTTCTGATGACAGCACTCATGACAACGACTTTCATTGTTTCATTCACTATACAGCAGAATTTTGATTCTCTCGTTATACGCTCGATGAAGGTCACGCAGCTGACCAACGCCTCCCATGCGCTCCGGCGGATTGAGGCATCAGATCTTATCGAAACCCTTCTTGGCGGATCGGCGGCAACGTCCCCGGTTTTAGCGGCTTGGGGTTCGAGCACCCCGACTGAGTTCGATGGAGCGGCACGAGACCTCGAAACGGAGAGGCGGCTGAAACGGCAGTTGGGTTTGTCGTCGGAGGAGTCCGTGCGGGCATGGTCTGTCAGTTGGGATGCGTGGTCGATGGAGCAGATCCCGACTGAAGCTTTCCGCAACGAGGCACCATCGACCGTCGGTCTCTTCCATGCCGCTATCCTCTCACAAGACGGCGAATGGCTTAATGTCGTCGTCCGTCCTCGCCCTCAGTTTTGGCCGATTTCACCGTCTGTCCTTGCTCCCCTGATCTTTGCGTTTTTCTTGGTCATGATTTCTTCGACTTTTGCCGCAACGCATATAGCAAGACCATTCCGAACCCTGACGGAAAGTGCTGAGCGTTTAGCGAACGGGATGAGCCATGAGCCGCTTGAGACCGTAGGGCCCGATGATGTGAGACGAGCCCAGACAGCGTTCAATGTCATGGCGTCTCGCTTGCAGTCGACTCTCTTGAGCCAACGCACGCTTTTAGCCGCCATCGGACACGGCCTCAGGACGCCTATCACGTCCTTCCGTACCAGCACGGAAGTGCTGGCAGATGGTGAAGAGCGAGACCCTATGATCCGTGCACTTGATGAGTTGCAAAACCTGACAGAAGCCGCACTTGAGGCTGCTTCCAGCGGACAGCTGGGTGATCACTCCGAGCGAATTGATGCGAAGTGTCTAGTCCTCGCGGTCTGTGACGACCTTGCTGACTTAGGACACGATGTGTCGTTTGCTGATACCAACCTCCAAGCGGTCATTCTTGGAAAAGCCGATCAACTGTCCCGAGCGATCAGGAATGTGATTGAAAACGCTGTTCACTATGGAGATTCTGCGCGCGTCGAGTTGGCGGTCGAACAAGAGGTCTGCTTATTCACGGTGAGCGACAACGGTCCCGGCGTTCCTGATGCTGAACATGAACGCATATTCGAACCTTTTGTCAGGCTTGAATCCTCGCGATCTAAACAGACCGGCGGTCACGGCCTCGGCCTCTATATCGCAGCCAACACAATCGTCGCCCATGGCGGAAAGGTGGCCCTTAAAAATCTCGAGCCGCGGGGAATGCAAGTGATCACCACACTGCCTCTTTTTGAAAGTTCAGCGCACATTGAGTCGTGTGGAACCTAGAAATGGTCATCCAAACCCGTGAATAAGCATTCCTAAATGAAACGATTTTAATCGCTTTTTATCCGTGTACCTTTTTGCAAGACCTAGCCCGATGACAAACCGACACAACATCAGTCCGTTACCTCCCTCCTGAAGCGCGCGGGCCGCCTTTCGCGCGATGAAAGGGAGAACGTCATGAGAAGACATCTACGGCTGACCGCAGCGTTGACGGCGAACTTGGGTCTATTTTTTGCTCCGACTGCAGCCAATGCAGCAGAAGCGTTCACAGGACTGGGTTCGAGTCAAACTGCGCAATCCGGACCAATCGCAAAGAAGCAAGACGCGAGGCAAGCCCAACGACGACTTGCTTTCTTGGCGGGCGTCGAAACCGCCCAACGCAGCGATTGTCACTTACCGGAAGACGAAATTGAGATTTTAACCTCCGCCTCGGGTGTTGAATTTGTTAGGACGCCCGAGAGCTGCTTTCACAATTTACGGGGTTACCGGTTCGACTCGAAATATGTTGAGGTCGACGGCCTGCAAATGCATTACCTTGACGATGGTCCCACGACCGGTCCCGTGGTGTTGATGCTACACGGCGAACCAACGTGGTCCTACCTTTATCGAGATATGATCCCCCAACTGAGCAGTATGGGCTACCGAGTAATCGTGCCAAATCTCATTGGTATGGGGAAATCAGTTAAGCCGATTGACCCAAACCTACACCAAATTGACCAACACGTTCAGTGGCTTCGGACTCTCATGGCGACGCTGAACTTGACGGACGTCAATCTCGTTCTCCATGACTGGGGCGGGCAAATCGGCCTGCGTGTAGCAGGGAGCATTCCCGAGCAGACAGACCGAATTGTAGCTCTTAACACGGACTTTTCATTCTACTATCCCGGTCAAAATCCCTTTCAACAGCCAAGCTTTGAAGTGGATGATGCGTTAACTGACGTCGACGCAAAATCGTTTCTTCAAAGCCGATCGGAAGATCCTGTTGTCGCTTATCAGCAATTGATTTACTACGCTTCCTCCCACCCGGATCTCACCGCGAGTGAATTTGTGGAAGCGGGCTCGGCGAAAGTCCTGTTTGAAGGCGAGCTCGCAGCTTATAATGCTCCGTATCCGAGCCAAATCTATAAGGCTGCTATTCGAGCCTTCCCGGCGATGATTGTTGGGGAAGAGCTGCAAAGTCACTCGGCATGGAACACACTGGGGACTTATAGGAACCCGTTCTTGTTCCTCGCAGGGGAATTCGATCCCAATCAAGGAAGCGTTGAGAACCAAGACAAGTGGATCAACTACGTTCCGGGAGCGGAGGGATACAATCACCGCCGGTACAAAGCGGGCCACTCTATTCAAGAAGACTCAGGCCTCGCTGTTGCTCGCCAGATCGGTCGCTTCATCGCGAACGCGCCAACGGGTAAGACACCGGTCGGCGGTGGTCCCGCGTTCAACAATCGAACGTGTGAGCTCATCCTCGTGAAGGACTTTAATCCGCCTAACAATGGTGAAGTCTGGGGAACATCCGGTCTGAATGGTTGTCCTCAAGAAGAGTGGGATGCGCTCGACCTGGAAGCGCTTGCGGTCGAATTCAATGTGGTTGAAATTCGACCAAATGGTCCGTTCTATCCTGTTGCTGACAACTTGGTCGACAACAGTGTCCTGAACGGAAAACAGTCAAGTCAGCCATCCAATGGCGATCCAACCGGCGGAGGCCCTTCGCAGATTGAGATCCGCAATTACGGTGGCGTTGAAATGCGCTTGCTTGCGACATCGAGCGTCAACGATGGCCCTGCTGAGGAATCCGAGCGCTTTGGAGCCAGTATCACGTTCCGTACCAATACGTGGATCTATGCTCCAGGTCGAAGGATCTTCGAGCTCCAAGATCCAGAAGGGAAGCGGTATGTGATGCAAACGCGGTCCAACCAAATTGATCCGGACTTGTCCTATGAGGATTTGGAAACATTGGGCGATCGTTTGACGCCCCCCGAAGGCTGGACATACCGCAGCTATGTCACAGAGCAACAATTCCTCGTACCGACGGATAACGGCGAAGCGACTGTTCTTGAGGACAACTTCCTCAACACCTACCAACAGATCCCTACGACCACCACCCAACAGGTCCCTCCCGCGCCCTAAGGACGGGACTTGGGACGGTGGTTGTGTAGTGCGAGAACGTCGCAACCACCGTCGAACCGGTTCTGCTTTTTATGGGAGGAAAAGCAGAACCGGACGGAGTATCCACCTCGCGGGACGTGGATCGTCCAAGAGCCATCGGTTCCCGGACGAGCTGTGTCTGGCGACCGTTGGTCGAGCAACGACACACGGTGAACTGGATGCTAGCTATCGCCTGTCGCCCAAGGGAGGCTCTTCACCTCAAGAAGGCGCATGACAGGGCCGCCTGGCTCTGCTAGCGCGCGCGGCCATGCTCAAACTCGCTATCATCGGTCGCCCCAATGTGGGCAAATCCACGCTGTTCAACCGCCTGGCCGGGCGGAAACTGGCAATTGTGGACGATCGCCCAGGCGTGACGCGGGATCGGCGGGACCTCGATATCCAGTTCGGGGACTTCGAAGTCCGCCTGATGGACACTGCGGGCCTTGAGGATGCTGCCGATGGCTCGCTCCAAGCCCGCATGCGCGCAGGAACCGAACGCGCGGTGAGCGAGGCAGACGTCGCCTTCTTCCTCGTCGACGCGCGGTCGGGGCTGACGGCGCAGGACAGGAACCTGGCCGAGATCCTGCGCGTCTCTCCCACACCTGTCGTGGTCGTTGCGAATAAGACCGAAGGCCGGGGCGAAGAGGGAGCCTATGAAGCTTTCGAGCTCGGCCTTGGCGAACCCGTGGCCATTTCAGCGGAACACGGCGAGGGCATGGCCGATCTCTACCGGTCCCTTTGCGACGTGGTCGAAGAGCACGGCATCGATCCTGACAAGGACCCCGATGAAGAGGGAGAGCTCAAACCTCTTCGCGTGGCGATCGTCGGCCGACCAAATGCGGGTAAGTCCACACTGATCAACCGTCTTCTCGAAGAAGAGCGCATGCTGACGGGTCCTGAAGCAGGGATTACCCGGGATTCGATTTCTGTCGATTGGACCTGGCATGACGGGGAACGCGAGTGGCCCGTCAGCCTTTGGGACACCGCGGGCATGCGCAAAAAGGCGAAGGTCCAGGATAAGCTTGAAAAGCTCTCCGTGGGCGACACGCTCCGCGCGATCCGGTTTTCCGAGGTCACCGTTCTGATGATCGACGCGACCATGCCTTTTGAAAAGCAAGATCTGCAAATCGCTGATTTCATGTCCAATGAAGGACGCGCAGCGATCATTGCGGTCAACAAATGGGACCTGGTCGAGGATACAGATCTTGCGGCGAAAGAGCTTCGGCTCGATGCCCTTCGCGCCATGCCGCAATTTGGCGGTGTTCGGATTGTTTTTCTGTCAGCGCTCACCGGACGGCATACGGACAAGCTGATGCCAGCGATCAAAGACGCCTATATTGATTGGAACGCCAAGGTGAAAACCTCGGATCTCAACGATTGGCTTTCAGGCGTCCAAGCCCATCACCCGCCACCGGCCGTTGGAGGCAGGCGGATCAAGATGCGCTATGCCGCGCAGATCAAATCGCGCCCCCCAACCTTTGTGATCAAATGCGCACGAGCCGCGGACGTGCCGGAGACCTATCGCCGGTATCTGATCAACTCTCTTCGCGATGCCTTCGAACTCGGTGGGACACCCGTCCGTGTACAGCTCAAAGCCGGAGACAACCCTTACGCAGAGAAAGCAAAGTCCAAGCGCTAGCGGCGCGGCCTATCTTTGTACTTTTCGAATGCGCTGCCCGATTTGCGGCGCCAGTCCCTGAAAACCTGTGGCAGGTCACGCCTAGGTTTTTCGGAGGCAAATATGGTCGCTCTCACCGGGTCAAAAACGAGCCGTACACTCATGATCCTTGGTATGGGTTCCGCGGTTCTCGCTGCGTTCGGCAGCACGACGAACGCCCATGCAGATGAGCCCGCGGATCCGCTAGCCTGGACGCTCAGCGATATCGATTGGCCAGAGCCGGCCGCTGACGGCACCAAATATCGCGTATTGGAAGGCTCCCGTGAGAGCGGCACGTTCTCCTACGCCTTCTTCATCCCAGCGGGGCTCTGGGATCCTGCACATTGGCACAGCCAAGACGCCCGCGTCTTTGTGGCCGAAGGGGAGCTTCGCATCGGCTACGGAATCGACAGCGATCACGCCGAAATCGAGGTCTATCCAGCTGGCTCCTTCCTTGTTGTGCCCGCGAATGCGGTTCATTTCGATGGAGCAGAGGTCGACACTACGATCTTAGGTGTCGCGTCGGGGCCCTGGTCTACGACCTATGCGGACAAAGACGCGACGCCGTCAGCGGG
>CAWUIJ010000111.1:0-9165 GCA_963922235.1 uncultured Parvularcula sp.
CGTGCCCTTAAAGGGAGTGTGCGTTGGACCACGGACTTTCCATTCTCAAACTTGCAAGCGCGATGACACGCCATGCGACGCACGCCCATGCGGCGACGGCTTCGAACATTGCGCGTGCGGATGTTCCCGAGGCGACAGCCAGCAAAGCCGCAAGCTTTCGTCAAAGCCTTCGGGCGCTTGAACATAAAACCGCGCCTGAGCTCGAAGATACCGGGCAGGCGATCAGTATTGAGCGCGAGATGCTTTCTATGGCTGAGGCCTCTGGTCAACATGGGGCTGCGACCGCGGTATGGAAGAGCACGCTCAACATGCTGCGGCTCGCCATCACAGGGCCGCAATGATGGTCGATCCTATTTTCGCTGCTCTTGCTTCTTCGTCTTCGGGAATGGAGACCCAAAGCTTCCGCATGCGCCTTACATCGGAAAACCTCTCCAACGCTGATACGCCTGGTTACCAAAGAAAGCTGCTCTTTCTTTCTGAGCTCAAAGGTGGCGGCGGTGTCGAAATCGAGCGTCTTCGCCTCAGCAAGAAGCCGGGTACTGATATCTATGATCCTTTTCATCCGCTCGCCGATGATGCGGGTATGGTGGAGAGCTCCAATGTCGACATGATGGTTGAGCTGGCTGATGCCCGTGAGGCACGCCGCAGCTTCGATGCCAATGTCCAAGTTTTTCGTCAGGCCCAGGATTTTTACCGCGGCCTTCTTGATTTGCTCGATCGATAAGGGAGAGACCCATGAACATGAATGATGTTGCTGCTGCCGCAGGTTACGCAGGGCTCGGTCAATTGAAGCCTCAGGGATTGGGTGGTCTCGCAGGGCTTGGCGAGCGGTTTGCGGCCGTGTTTGAGCGAGCCGACCAGGCGGCCCAAGGCTTCGCGACCAAAAATGTCGACGCGCAGTCTGTGGTCGAGGCATTGAGCCAAGCGGAACTTGCGCTGCAAACTGCTATCACCGTACGGGACCGCGTTGTGTCGGCTTATCAGGAAGTGTTGCGGATGCCGATATGACGGAGGCTGATATTCTCAGCCTCTTGCGGGCTTCTTTGCGGGTAGGGACGGGGATGGCGATGCCCATCCTCCTCTCTGCTTTGGCCGCGGGTCTCGCGATTGGGCTGTTGCAAGCCCTCACATCGATCCAGGAACTGACACTGACCTTTGTGCCGAAGCTCTTTGTCATTGTGATCGTCTTTTGGATGACGGCTGGTTTTATGGCCGTCAGTCTTGTGGGTTTTTTTGATCGTCGTGTGCTGCCGCTCTTCCTGATGTAGCGGCGTATTCCGCGGCGAGGGGCTGAGGGAGAGCCGCCTTGAACACCGAATTTTTGACCAAGTTCAACCTCAGCCCAACCGTTGGTTTGGCGATTGGACTGATGTCCATCCTTGTGATGATGGTCTTACCGGTTCCGCCAATCGTTCTCGACCTTGGTTTGACCTGTTCTTTTGCCTTCGCAATTTTGATCTTTACCGTGACGCTCTTTGTTGAGCGGCCGCTAGATTTCTCATCTTTTCCGGCGATCTTGCTGGTTTCGTTGCTCCTGCGGCTCGCCCTCAACATTTCGTCCACCAAGCTGATCATTGGGCAGGGTCACACGGGTACGGGTGCGGCTGGCGGAGTGATCGAAGGCTTTGCCATGTTCATCATGGGCGGAAATATCGGCCTTGGGCTGATCATCTTTGCAGTCTTGATCATCGTCAACTTCTTGGTGATCACCAAGGGCGCAGGCCGGATGGCAGAGGTCGGCGCGCGCTTCGCTTTGGACGCGATGCCCGGCAAGCAGCTCGCGATTGATGCCGATGTGGCTTCGGGTGCGATCACACACGAGGAAGCGAAAATCCTCCGTACAAAAGAGCAGCAAGAGACAGCTTTTCTCGGCTCGCTCGATGGTGTGTCGAAATTCGTCAAAGGTGACGCAGTCGCTGGACTGTTGATCACGCTTTTGAATCTCGTCGCGGGCGTAGCAGTGGGGATGATCGCCCATGGTGTGTCCTTCACTGACGCGATCAGCAATTACTCCGTGCTCACAGTAGGAGATGGTCTCGTCAGCCAAATCCCTGCGGTGATCATCTCGGTTGCGGCGGCGCTTCTTCTTTCCAAGGGACGCGGCGAAGAGGCGGTGGACCTCGCACTCATCCGGGAACTCGGTGGCCGGCCTGAGGCGTTGGCGACGGTGGCGGTGGTCCTCGCGGCTTTCGGTCTTTTCCCAGGCCTACCGCTTATCCCGTTTGCTGCGGGTGCGGGCCTTTTGGGCTACCTTGCTTATCGCGCCAGCCAAATGCAGCCAGAGCCGAAGGAGACGGAAACGCCCGCCCTGCCGGAAGGGCCGACCGAGCCGAGCTTTGGCGACCTTCTGGACATTGATGAAATCCACGTGGAGCTGAGCCCTGATCTCATCGGTACTGTGATCAAAAAGGAAAGCGGTTTCGATGCGCGAGTGGATAAGATCCGCCGTTTCGTGATCCAGGAGTTCGGCTTCATCATGCCGCCGGTCCGTGTGACGGACCGGTCCTCGCTGACCGCGGAGAGCTATGAGATTAAGGTTCAGGGGGTAAAAGCCGCGGCGGGCACGCTTCGGTCGGGCAAGTGGCTTGCGCTCATCTCGAATGATCAGCGTCCCGATGTGCCGGGTGAGCCAACTCAAGAGCCGGTCTATGGCGCGCAAGCCCGATGGGTGGATTTTGCGGGTAAGGAGCAAATGGTCGTCGGCGGGTACACCGTGGTTGAGCCTGCTGAAGTGATGGCGACTCATCTGATGGAAACGGTCCAGGCCCAGTTCCCGCGCCTGATGACTCGCCGCGCGATGCGCTCGATCTTGGATGCGTTCTCGGAACCGTCCGATCGGGAGCGTGCAAGGGCCAATCGGAAATTCCTTGATGAGTTGGTGCCGGACCGGGTGAGCTATGATCTCCTCCAGCAGGTGCTGCGCGACCTGTTGGGCGAGCGTATTTCCATCCGCCAGCTGCCGATCATCCTCGAAGCCACTGCGGAAGCCAGCACAATGGAGGGCGGGCCGTCAGCGGTGGTCGAACATGTCCGCAGGCGGATAGCATTCCAATTCGTGAGTAAGCTCGCTGATGAGCACGGCTATCTCCCGGCGATTGAACTCAGTGAAGAATGGACCAGCAAGCTCCGCGAAGAGGGGGCTGAACCCCAGGCCAGCACTCTACGCGAACTCGGTGCGGCGGTGGCTTTGGCGCTTGAGCGGGCGGCGCAGGGCGGCGCGTTCCCGGTCATCGCTGTCACGACATCCGTACGGAGAACAGTCCGGCGCGCTCTGTCCTCTCAAGGCGTACGGAACCCGGTGGTCGCGCTTGATGAGATCCAAGGCAACGCCAAGCCTAAGCTTCTCGGTACGGCATGATTGACATCCTAGAGGCGCTTGGCCCGATGGTGGGGCTCGCCAATGACTGGATCCCGTCCGCCGCCGCACTTTTGGCGCGCTTATCGCTCTTGATCTTCATGATGCCTGGGCCCGGAAGCTCCGTGGTGCCCACGCGCGTGCGCCTACTCTTGGCGGTGATGCTTGTCCTCGTCATCCTTCCCCTGACGGAACCCGTTAAAGCGGTCACAATGGCTGACTTTGTAGTTCTGATCGCTGGCGAGACGCTGATTGGTTTTGCTTTGGGTTTCAGCGTTCGGGTTTTTGTGTTTGCCCTGAACATCACAGGGACGATCATCGCGCAGGCCATGTCTCTCAGCCAGATCTTCGGTGTGACATTGGAGGGCGATAGTTCGAGCCTGGTGTCCACCATCCTGACGTCCGCTGCGGCGACGTTGTTCCTGACCGCGGATCTCGACGTGGCGATGATTGGTCTTCTGGTCCAAAACCTCGAGACATTCCCACTCGGCGGAGCTCACTTGCTCGTCTCGGGGGCAGTGGCGGAGCAGGCAACGCGAGCGGCTGCGGATGCGTTGGCGTTTGGGATCACCCTGGCCATTCCGCTCATGGTGATGAACTTTGCCTATTACCTCGTGCTCGGATTTTTGAACCGCGCGATGCCGCAACTCATGGTCACATTTGTTGGTATACCCGCGATCACATTGAGCGGGTTGATCCTTTTTACCCTGGCCATCACTGGCCTTCTGACCTTCTGGCTCAGCCGAGTCTCGGGAGCGATGGCGTCATGAGTGAGGCGGCAGAAAAGGTTGTTGAGGCCTCCCCAGAGAAGCGAAAGAAAGCGAGGGGAAAAGGTGATGTTCCGGTCTCCACTGAGGCGAATGCGGCGGCTGCCTATTTAGGATTTTTGGTCGCGATGCTGATCGTTGCGCCCTTCGTTACGACATTGGTCTTGAGCCTGCGGGGCTATCTTTTGCGGCCGGAAGCGGCAGGCCTTGCACTGATCGAAGGTGACCTTGGGGGAGAGACCCTGCAGCAGGCGTCCTTCTTCATCTTGCCATTGGTGGCCATTCCCGCGGCCGCTGTGATTGCGTCGCTGGTCGCGCAGCAGGGCGTGGTGCTTGCGCCGAGCAGGATTGCGCCGGATATCAAAAAGATCTCGCCGATCGCTGGTGCGGGCAAGAAGTTTGGCCCTCAGGGCCTCACCGAGTTTGCGAAAAGCGCTGGAAAAATGGTGCTCTACACGGTGATCGGAGGGGCCATCCTTTGGCGGGAGGCCTCAGGCCTTATGCAGTCCGCAGGCGCCCCTGCGGGTTCACTCGCGAGTTTGCTCCTGAGGCAGATGGTCGTGATGTTCGGGGTCGCTTTCTTGGTCCAGGCGGTCTTTTCCCTGATCGATATTCCCCTGATCAGAGCCCAGAGGGAAGGGCGCCTGAAAATGTCAGCCCAGGAAGCCAAAGACGAAGCCAAGGAAAACGAGGGCGACCAGGAGATCAAACAGAAACGTCGGCAGAGAGCTGAGAAGATCGCCATGAGCCGGATGCTGGACGATACCAAGACGGCTGACGTGCTCATCACCAACCCGACCCACTTTGCTGTGGCCCTTAAATGGGAGCGGTCAGGGGATCATCTACCGGTCTGCGTGGCCAAGGGCGCCGATGACGTTGCGTTCCGTCTGCGAGAGGTTGCAAGGGATGCGGGCGTTCCGATCAAAGAGGATCCGCCTTGCGCGCGATCACTTTATGCGACGGTGGAGCTCGGTGCGCCGATCAAGCCCGAACACTTCGCAGCCGTTGCGGCGGCTATTCGCTTTGCGGATCGCATGCGCCTCCAGCGGCGCGGTCAGCGTTAAGCGCTGGCCAGCGCAAGGACGCGAAGACCATGGCGTCCCCGGATGGTGCCGAGCTCTGCGCGGGCGAGGGGGCGGGTTCCGATCGCTGTTTCTGCTTCCAGCGCGACATCGGCTAAATCTCCTCCAGGAATAATCAGTCGATCACCTGGTGTGAGCGTAACGATTTCTTTTGGTGTTGCTGACCAACGGCTTAAGATGCCGCGGACCTCGATCGACAGACCCTCAAGGTCCATCGGCTCCTCACCGCGCTGCATCAGTTCACTGAAGATGCTTTCGCAGGTATCGCGGAAAAGAAGCTCCACATGGGCGTCGGGCTGATTTTCGATCTTCAGGGTGAAGCGCGCAAACAGCCTTGGTTCTGGAGGTGGGGGTGTGAGGGGCCAGATCATCTTGGGTTCAACGTTGGACGGCAAACGGAGCGCAATTCCGAACGCGGCATAGATCAGCCCACCGATTGCTTCAAAGATCGATGTGACGACAAGGCCATCAAGCTCTTCAGGCTCGGCGTCCTCTTCCGCGTGGACATCAGCAGCACGCAACAGAAGCGATGTCAGGGTTGATGCGCTGTTGCCAGGAAATCGAATGAGGCCCCCTCGTTCAGGCGGATCCATGGCCATCGTGATTCCCGGGCGAGCATCAGCGGCGCGGAGCTCGCCATGGGTGAGGATTGAGAGCTCGACAGATGTTTCCAAAGCGCATTGCACCAGCGGCTCGAGCACCTCTGCTGCCCTCTCTGCGACAATGTCCCAAAGCGGCAGACTGTGCGCGATAGAGGGCGGCAGGCCAGAGCTGTCCGTGCCATCGACTCCCGCCTTCGCCTTGCGCTGTTCTATGAGCGACCTGATCGCAATTCGTTGTCCCATGTTTACGACTTACAAGCCATAAGTGTTAAGCGAGGCTTTACACGCCAAAGTTACATTCAACCTCGGGTTGGTGGTGCCTGAGGAGACGTTGATATGGCTGAGCAACCGCTCATCATTAAGCGCAAAAAAGTCTTTGCTGGTGATGGTCATCACGGTGGGGCTTGGAAAGTGGCCTATGCGGACTTTGTGACCGCGATGATGGCGTTCTTTCTGCTCATGTGGCTGTTGAATGCCACGACCGAAGATCAGCGAAAGGGGCTCGCGGACTTTTTTGATCCGAGCATTCCGGTGAGCGCTGTCTCTGGTGGCGGCACGGATCTTCTGAACGGCGATTCGATTTTCTCAACCGACAGCATGGCCTCTGATGGTCATGGTGGTCTTGGTGAGAATATGGATCTGGAAGGGGAGCTCCTCGAGCAGCTCACCATGTCTCTTAAAGAACATATCTCCAGCGAACAGGTGCGTTTGACGCTGTCTCCCGAAGGGATCGTGATCGATCTGATGGATACTTACGACGTGCCCGTCTTCGCTCTTGGTAAGGCGCTGAAGACGGAGCGGTTGACCGAAATCATCACCGCGGTTGCCCCTGTGCTTGCTGCCAGCGACCGCATGCTCAAGATCAAAGGGCACACGGATGACCTCAAATATCGAGGGTCGAACTACACCAATTGGGAGCTATCCGCCGACCGCGCCAATGCTGCGAGGCGGCTAGCTGTAGAGCTGGGTGTGCCCGAGCGAGCGTTTTTCGAGGTCTCGGGACAAGCCGACCGTCTACCGATCACTGCGGATGGCAGCGCGCCGCAAAACCGCCGCATCTCGATTATTTTGCTCAACGAACAGTCGATCCCGTTAGGTGCCCGTTAACCGCGTTTCGCTACAACCTTAGGTATAGTAGCGAGAGCGCAGCAATCATGACAATGTCTTCCTCCCTGAACGCCGGTGTGATGGGTCTTAGTGTCAACGCCACGAAATTAGCGGCTATTTCGGACAACGTCGCCAATTCAGGCACCATTGGCTACAAGAGAGCGACCGCTGATTTCCTCAGCATGGTGATCTCAGACAATCCTCAAGCCTACACAGCTGGCGGCGTTCGGGTGGAAGCGAGCCGACTTGTTTCAGAGCAAGGCGCTTTGTTCTCAACGGGTAGCTCAACGGACATCGCGCTTTCGGGCCCAGGCTTTTTGCCGGTGACCCAAGATATCGACATCGATGCCCAAGTCGGTGAGCGTCCGCTTCTGTTGACATCCACGGGTTCGTTCCGTCCGAATGAAGCTGGCTTCCTCGTGACGCCGGGCGGCAATGCCCTGTTGGGTTGGCCAGCGCAGTCGGATGGTACAGTGGGGAGCGTCTCTCGGCGGTCTGCAGAAGACCTTGAGCCGGTGAACATCAACACGGCTGAACTTGCAGCTGAGCCGACCACGCAGATCAATCTCGGTGTTAACTTGCCGGCTTCTGCAACGGAAGCAGGATTGACCCCGGAAGTGTACGAACTTCCGATCGATGCCTTTGACAACTTGGGCCGTAATCAGACGGTTCGTGCAGTCTTCACTCCGGTGATCCCAGGGGCGGGTTTCTCGAATGCTTGGACGATGGAGATTTTCGACGATAGCCAGACGCCATCGGCATCGCTCGGATCTCTCGACCTCACGTTCAATGATACGAACCCGAACGGTGGTACGATCGCGACAGTCACTCCGAATGCGCCAGCGACCTATGATCCGGTCACGGGCGATGTTTCGGTCACCTGGCTCGATGCTGGAAACTCGCTCAACATCAATATCGGTGTGGCCAACCAGGCAGGGGGCCTCACCCAATTCTCGACTGACTTCACGCCCGTCTCGGTCGTTCGAAACGGCGCGCCAGCAGGGGCGTTCAGCCGGGTCGAGGTGGATGAGACAGGTCGCATGGAAGCGATTTACGAGACCGGTTTCCGGCGCTTCATCTACCAAGTTCCTGTGGTTGACGTTCCGAACCCAGATGGCCTTGATGCCGCAGACAATGCGAGCTTCCGGATCAGCCAGGACAGCGGCGACCTCTTCCTTTGGGATGCGGGTGATGGCCCTGTGGGCGGCATGATCGGCTTCGCTCTTGCGGAGTCGACAACAGATCTTGGCACAGAGCTCACAGACCTGATCGAGACCCAGCGCGCCTATTCATCGAACGCCAACATCATACGGACGGTCGACGAGTTGCTCGAAGAGACGACCAACCTCGTCCGTTAACGTTAACGCCAATTGAGAGGCCTTCCCGATGTCCTTCACAGCCACCCTGACGAATGCGGTATCGGGGCTCAATGCGTCGACGCTACGGGCAGAGATTCTGTCCTACAACATCGCCAACGCGGAAACGCCCGGTTACACGCGCCGGACTGCGAATTTCGAGTCCGTCGTGCCAGGCGGTGTACGAACGACGTCGATCACGTCGGCGCATGCGGGCCTTGCTGAGTTTCGGCTTCTTGATGAGTACAGCCGAGAAGGCGAGGCCGAGCTTCGCTCTTCAGCACTCAACCTCATCAATGATGATTTTGGTCAGCCCGGCGACCCAAACGGACTTTACGCGGTGTTCGGAGCCTTTGAGCAGACGCTCGATGATCTTCGCCTGACCCCAGAAAGTGCTTCGGCGCAGCTCGCGTTCTTGCAAGCGGCTGAAGATGTGGCGAACACATTCAACACGCTGAATGAACAAGCGCAGGAGATGCGGCTTGCCGCTGACTCTGCGATTGATGCCGGTGTGACCTCGGTCAACAATGCCTTGGCTGAGCTTGAGCTTCTGAACGCAGACGCCGCTCGGCCAAAGGGGGCGAGCCTCGATACCATCTCTGAACGGCAGCGGGTTCTTGTCGCTCAAATCTCTGAGCAAATGGATATCAATGTCACGGGAGACTATGGCGACGAGCTGACCATTCGGACCGAAGGCGGCATTCTTCTGCTTGGTGACGAAGCCAAGGTCGTCGAGTTTAACCGGGCAGGCGCGGTCAATTACAACACAACACTGGCAAGTGGCGCTCTTTCTGGCCTCACCGTGGACGGGATCGATATCACGCCTGGAGCGGTTCAAGGCGTAGCAAGCGGAGAAATCGCGGCGAATTTTGCGATCCGAGACGCTCTTGGTCCCGA
>CAWUIJ010000112.1:0-9144 GCA_963922235.1 uncultured Parvularcula sp.
CCCGGAGGGCTTTGGGCCCAACTGCCGACTTGGCAGGACATCCAGTTTCGCGCCAAAGATTGGAGCCTCAACGGTATACCGATCAAAGGTGTCACCCAGCCCCATATTGAGGAAAACATCAACGAACTGATTCCGCGATACGGATTGGAAGAGATGCTCCGCCTGGGGAATGCGGTGACGCGCGTTCATCGAGAAGGAGATCGTTGGGAGGTTCGAACCGTTGACGGAACGCTTACAGCTAAGAGCGTCGTGGTTGCCACTGGCCTTCACAATAAACCCAAGAAACCGGACGTGAATGACGAGGCGTTTGAGGGTGAGGCCTATCATTCCTTTGAGTTTCAAGACCCTCAGTCTCTTCGTGGACGTCATGTGACCGTGGTCGGCGGAAGCGCGTCTGCGTTCGATCTTTTAGAGCTCGCGCTTGAACATGGGGCGGCCCGGATCAATTGGGTCTATCGCGGGCTTCATTGGATGGTTCCGAGCAGCCAGCAAAAGCATGTGAAATCGGCTCATCGTGCCTACGCGCTTTCGCAGATGTGGGGCATGGATCTCGATAAACTCAACGCCGCAACGAATGAGATGTTGAAGAAGAAGTATGCGTACTTTTCGATCGAAGACATCATGCCGCCCTATGATTTCGACTATCGCTATCACTCGATCATTCCTGGGCGCCCTGGTATGATCAAAGGCTTTGACTCTCTTCATCGCTATCACGGAACAGTTGATCGTCTCGAAGGCTTGCAGGCGACAGTGACACGAGCGGAAGGTGGCGAGGCCACCTTTAAGTCGGACATCGTCCTTTTTGGCACGGGCTATGATCTCGATCTCGATTTCTTGGGCTTGCCTGAATATACTGGTATGCGGACGGGTCAAGAGTTGAGGGCACGGTGCCGGAGGGTCTTCTCCTCAATTGACTACCCGGATCTTTACTTCCTGGGTGCGCCGCTTCTCGATGGTAATGGAACAGCGCCATGGGGATTATCAGTCTTGGCTCGAACGATAGCCCACCTGGTCAAAACGGGCCGCGCCGTTGATGGCGATCCTATCACTGATAACGTCAATCACTGGGATCTGCTGGAGCACCTTGCCCCGATAGATCGTGCGCATTTCAAACCACTTCTTTGGAAACCGCAATATCTTGCGACAGCCCTTTGGTATTGGTGGCGAGACGATCAGCTGATCAGCATTTGACCGGTTCGCTACGCTTACTGATAGCCGCTATCGCGAAACCTGTCACGCCTCAGGGGTTGTCTTCCACCAGCTTCAGGCCTTCTCGGCCACGATGACATAGTTGCGGCAGGAGCGGAGTGCGCCTTCGGAGCCAATGACTTGCAGAGCCTCAGCCTTCAGTGCCGCGCCGCGTTGCTGCAGAGCTTCGGCAAGGCTTGGATCGTTGATGGCTTCGATACCGTGCAAGGCGATGTTGATCTGTCCTTGGACGAAGGTCTCTTTGTACCCGATATTGAAGTGTTTCACATCGTGTACGGTCAAGCCCGCCAATTTGATGTGGTCTATCACCCAGCGCGCCGGGTACTCCCGGTACGGTGTTCCGCCTTTCAACAGAACGCAAGCATCACGGAAGCGTCCGATCTCCCAGACAAGACGCGCCGCATGGTTCTCCGGTCTCGCAGAGGGGACATAGGGTTCGAGCCCGGACACATAGAGGTTCCGCCCAACATGCCTTCGCAGTCGATGAAAAAGATACGGCTGAAAAAAGGGTGCAAAACCTTCGATGGCCCCAAGGAGATAATCCGCAATAACCGTATCGAAGGCATCGTCTGTCAAGAGCTGATCGTCAGCCCAATTGCCCTGTACGATCCGGTCTTGCGGTCTTTGCAGTGAAGCGACGGCGCTGCTTGCACGTTGGGCCTCAGAGGCGGATCCGGCTACGGCTGTCCAGCGCTTGGTCTCGAGCCCCGCAATCCAGGTCAGGGAATTGACCCCAGTCCCTGCATCGAGAACAGAGCCCCAGGGTTTGTCCCCTTGGCACTGCTCAATAAACCGATAGAGGGCTGAGTGTTTGCGCTCTGCCAAGGTTTCATCCAATCAGTCGTATACTGATGCTTCGTCGATCACGACCACGAGGCGGGGTGCACCTTTGTCTTCAATCGGAGGTGATCGATGTAGCAAAACCGCCGTTTGATCATCCCCCCAAGCCTTTCCCTTAAGGAAGAGAGGGGATCCGGTGGGTGCACAATGTATCGCGGCCTGTTCGGGCTCCTCTGAAGCCAGGCAGTATTCTGTACCGACCCCGATATAGGTGCAGATCATTCGGGCTCGGACGGCGTCCCTATGGAACTTCCGGCAGGCATCACTGCGAACAATCTCTGTTCGGACGCGAAGCTCGTCAGTACCAACAATTTTGGCGAATTGGCTGGCCAGCGCATCGGCGTCCTGTGCGATCCATTGTATGGCCTCGTCATCATCAAAGCCAAGATCGCGAAGACTGTTGCCTATGTCCTCGGCCAAGTGGCCACCGGAGGAGACGGTTCTTCGCTCTAGATCATCATCAGAACAAGGAACGCCAAGCGCCACGGGAACGAAACCCGGAAGCCTTCGTTTCCAAAGGACGCCATCAATATCGTCTTGTTTGATCGTTTGGACGTCTTCCAAATACAAAATCGTCCGGATGGGAATCTCTGCAGACAAGAAAAAGGTATCCTTAGCTCAGCTGCGCCTCAAACAGCGCGAGCATGCGTCCCCATGCTCGTTCGGACTGTTCAGGGTGATAGGCCCGCGAGTCGGTGGGAACCCAGCCGTGCATGGCATCGTCATAGACTTCGATCTCCGCCGGCACGCCCGCTTCCTTAAAGGCTCCGATCAAGACGCCTTCAGCTTCTGGTTGCCGTTCGTGATCGTTTTCGGCGATCGCGATCAACACGCCGCCAGAGATTTGGCCCGCCAAGAGGTGGGGGCTGTCAGGCTGATCGGTGACAAGGCCGCCGCCGTGGAAAGAGCTCGGCGCTTTGACCCGATCGGGCACAGCGGCCGCTGCGCGCAGCGTCCATGACCCTGTCATGCAGAAGCCGACGGCACCGATGCCGCGGCCCGTGTCCACGGCGTCCTGTTGATCGAGCCAGGCGGTGAAGGCGGGCGCGTCCGTCACAACGGTCTCTGGCGAAAGAGCAGAGTAATGAGGCATGACGCGTTCTCGTCCGCCTGGATCCCTAAAGGTCGTGCCCTCTTCAAAAAGCTGGCCTGTGTGTGTGCGGTAATAGGGGTTGGCTGCGAGGACGGCGTAACCGCTCGCGGCCAAGCGCCGTGCCATATCGAAGAAGGCCGGTCGTACACCGTGGATATCGGGCCAAAAGATCACAGCGGCGTGGGCGCCCTTGGCGGGATGGATAAAGAGGGCGTCAGCGTTCCCATCAGGGGTTGGAATCGAGACTTCGGTTTCCGTGAGGTCGGCAGCGAACGCCGCAGGAGCGAGAGCGGCTATCGCGAGCGCTGCGGATGCAGTGGCCGTAAAGCCCCGCCGCGTCAGTGCTTTGGACTTGAGGTAAGCGTCGAGCTCTTTTTCTGTGGTTTCGTCGCACATGCCGATTGCCCTCCAAGGCGGTTCGGCAAGAGCATAGCTTACGCAGATGCGTTGTCGAACAGTCTGCGCGTGTTCAGTGACCCCTCCGTATAGCGACGAGAACCGAAGTCTGAGGCGAACCTGACACAAATATCAGGCGTTTCCCGTCAGCGCATGATGTCATAAGGGGGCGTTATGGCTGCTGATCACGTCTGCTCGATGGACAAGGTGCGTTTCGCTTATGAGGGCGGATCAACCGAACAGTTCGTTCTGGATCACCTCGCTTTGGCAAAGGGCGAGACGGTGCTGCTCAGCGGCGAAAGCGGCTTTGGTAAGTCGACGGTTTTGGGTCTCGTCTGCGGTGTCTTGGTCCCTGATGAGGGTTCGATCATTGTGGCTGATAAGGCCATGAGCACGCTGAGCGGGAACAAGCGCGATCAGGTGCGTGCTGATCATATCGGTTATATTTTCCAGAGGGCCAATCTGCTGCCTTATCTCTCGCCGGTTGAGAATGTTCTGCTCACAGGGCAATTTTCTAAACGACGCAGGACCGCTGCGGGTGCCTCAGTCGAGGAGCGGAAAGCGTCAGCCGAAGCTCTGCTGGATCGCCTTGGTGTCGGTTCAATTGATCGTCAGTCCTCCACTCTTAGCGTCGGTCAACAGCAGCGCGTTGCGGCGGCTCGTGCGTTCTATGGCCGCCCAGATCTTCTTGTGGCGGACGAGCCAACGGCGGCTCTTGATCAAGGCAACAGGGACAAGTTCTTCGCTTTGCTGCTGGACGAAGCCCGTCGCAACGAGGCCGGCGTTTTGGTGGTGAGCCATGACACGGGCGTCACGTCGCTCTTTGATCGTCATATTGAATTGGGATCGATCTCCCGTTGGGAGATGTCATGAACACAGCGCTCGTATCTCTCGCGATCAAAGGCTTGCTCGCGCGCAAAGCGCCGGTTCTTCTGTCCCTTGTCGCCATCGCGCTATCCGTTGGCTTGATGGTGACCACTGAGAAAGTTAGGGGCGGCGTGAGGGCTGGTTTTGAGAACACGATCACAAGCACGGATCTCGTTGTCGGCGCCCGCACGGGGCCACTGAGCGTGGTGCTTTACAGTGTTTTTCGCATTGGGGATCCGCTGCAGTCCGTCAGCTGGGAGACCTTTGAGCTTGTCAGCAACCATCGCGATGTGGCGTGGGCGGTGCCTTTGTCCCTGGGTGACAGCCACCGCGGCTACCGCGTTCTGGGGACGGATGACCGCTATCTGGAGCATTATCGGTACGGTGAGGATCAACCTTTGTCCTTGAGTCAGGGCGCATGGTTTTCCGATACAAAGGATGCCGTTCTTGGCGCTGAAGTGGCAAGGGCGCTGGGCTATGAGATTGGCACACCCATTGTGCTTTCACACGGTCTTGTATCGGTCAGTTTCGCGGATCATGCCGACGACCCGTTCACCGTGGTTGGTGTTCTCGCGCCCACGGGCACGCCGGTTGATCGGACCGTGCATGTCAGCCTAGCTGGGATGGAAGCGATCCATAGCGCGCCTGGGCCAGGTGAGAGCGCTGACCCTGACGCGATCACGGCCTTCCTTGTGGGGATGAAAAGCAGGCCACTCGTTTTGCGTTTCCAGCGGATCTTGAACACCTATCAAGAGGAGCCGCTCACGGCGGTGATCCCCGGCGTGGCGCTCTCGCGTCTCTGGTCCGTGATCAGTCCGGTCGAGGCGATCCTCCGCGGCATCACGGTTTTGGTCTTTCTCGTCGGGATGATCGGGCTCTCGACAACGCTTCTTGCAAGCTTGGTGGGGCGACGCCGCGAAATCGCGGTCTTGCGGGCAGTAGGAGCGAAGCCTCTTGATCTCCTTACCATCCTGATCATCGAGACGGCGCTGACCAGCGTTGGGGGTGTCATGCTGGGTCTGGTGATGGCCTATGCGAGCCTCTTCACGCTTGGTCCCTGGCTCAGGACATCCTTTGGCCTTGTGCTGCAAAATGCGGGACCCAGCGCCTTTGATGCGGGCGTCTTGGCGGCTGTCCTCGCCGTCGGTTTGATCGTAGGGCTGATCCCCGGCCTCGCAGCTTACCGGCAGGGGCTCAATGAGAGCCTGTCTTCCGGCGGCTAACGATCACTCATAGGGACGGACGGATTCAAGGCGCAGCGTGTAGGCTGCGTTTCCGAGATCCGTGTTCTGACGGCTGGTCTCCAAAACACCTTTGAACCAAAGCGGGTAATAGATGTTCCCCAGCTCCTGCGCGGGATCAGAGACAGCGTAGACAATCTGATTGGGCGCGGGCGGCGGTGTGTGGATGCAGGCACCGAAATAGGGGACGATCAAGAATGTTGAATGGGCCCGCCCTCGAAAATCAAGCGGAACGACAAAGCCAGGAAGCTCCACTTGCTGACCGTCGAGCTCTTCCACCGTGTTGAACGTGCCAAGCTGCGGCATCGTATCGAGGGGCGAGCCTTCTTGAATGCCGCCCAGCATGCTGGACTGATCACCGCCCATTCCGGTGTAGAAGCTCTCGTAGATCTGGATCAAACGGTCTTCTTCGCCCTCAGGGAGGAGGTCGGTCCAATCGAGGGTGAGAACACCCTTGCCGCCCATCTCGCCCTGAAGCGCTTCATATGTTTCCTCAGTCTGCGGCTCATCTTGAGCAAAGCCGGTCGTGCCGAGGCTTGCAAGACAAACAAGAGAGAGGAGGGAATAGCGGATAGCTTGCATTAGAAACGCACCGTCCGTTGCGCTCGGGTGGCCATTTCCTCTGCTTGCTGACGATCAGTCAGGACAACAACGCTGACGTCTTCCAGCGCTGGGAACTGCTCAAATGCCGTGACGTTCACGCTATTAATCGAGGGGCTTCCATCGCAGGTGAAGACACTGCGGATCATCACGTCGCCGTGTTCCTCTTCCCCGTCGTGTTCGTCGTGATGACCATGAGGGTCATGGTCATGATGATCCTCATGGTCATCGTGCCCACCCAGTCCTTCGTCGGGAGTGTGCTCTTCGACAGTGATGCTGGCGACAGCACAGGTTACCGAGGTCTGCATATCGAGAAGTGCCTCGGAGGCTTCGAGCTGTGCTGCCACGTTGGTCATGACGGCCCTTTGTTCGTCCGTCGCTGCCTCGCCTTCAAAGCCATAGAGCGTGTGCTGGTCGGTAATGAACTCAGTGACGAGCATCGACCCGTCAGCCGAGATCGAAAGGTACCCGGCGCCGTGCACATGCGCATCCTGCGCCGCTGCCGCCCCGATGAAGACGAAGGAACTCAAGGCTGTTGCCAGTTTCATATTGCTGTCCGCTGTGAGTGCATGAACGTTCTAACCAGAAATTCCGCGCGATTTGTAGTGAGCAAAGGTGAGGAGTGGAACCGCCCCCGCTTCATCAGTCGCTGGGTGCGACCAAGGTGAGAGTTGAAACAGCATGGGCCTCAATCGCTTCATCGCTGAACCACCAATAGGTCTCAGCGTCGTCTTGCGTCCAGCTCTCCAACTGGTCCGAGAGGTGCGGACTGAACGTCCGGCCGACGGCGCCGCCAGGCAGGACCGCTCGGACTTTCTCGCCGTCATTGAGATCAGCTGTCATCCTGAGTGACGCGAACCATTTGGAGTTGAAAGGCTCATCATACGGATAAAGAGCGCGAAGCAGTGTCTCGCCAGAACCCGCCATGGGAACACTCTGGTTGCCGGTGAGGTTACCGATGAACCCGTCTTGGCGGAGGGGGCCAGTAAAGTGGATCTGGTGAACCTCGCCCCATGCCCAACGGGACCGACTTCTGCCATAGTCCTCCGTAAGCCGCGCGATCGCCGCTTTCCCGGCTCGCTGGATCAGGGCGGGCAGATCCTCGACTTCCGGTGTCCGTGTGTCATCAAACCACGGGGCTGTACCGTCTTGCACCAAGGCATCAAACCGCTGCTGCCAGACATACCAATTGGAGAGATAGGATGCAGTCACCTCTTCTCCTAATTCGTCCTCATACGTCAGCTGTGCAAGCTGGCGGACTGTTTCTTGGAAAAGCGTCGGAGCGATGGCGCCGACCTCATCGTGATAATCCCAGGCAGACAGCTCGCTGGCGATCTCCAAAAGATCCGCATCGTCCGACTCTGAAAGCGCACTGACGAGGATCGGCGCGATGTCACGGGCGTAGAGGTTCAGCGTATCGTATTGCCCCGCCCAGGCTTCCTCAGCGCTCACCTGCGTGTCGTCCATCAGTTCCCGGATACGGCGGTACCGGTAGGAGGGCGAAGCAAACGTCGTGTAGATATAAGGATAGTCAGCAGGCGCCGTGAGGTGGTTCGCTGATCCCGTCCAACCATGCGCGGGATCAATTTCGCCGGGCATCTCATCGGCAGGGATGGGCCCAGCCCAATTGTCCGTGCCGTCACCAACCGGGAAGGGACTCATGCCGTCACCGCTTAGGCGGATGGGCGCTGTCCCGCTCGCCCGCCGCGCGACGCGGCCAGTGATGTCACCCATCACGAAATTGAGCGAGATGATCCGGATCTGATGAACCGCTTCGAGAGCTTCTTCCAAGGTCTTGGCCATCATGAGCTGATCGAGGCCGAGCTCCGTGCCCATATACTCAGCAGTGGCCCAGCGCATGGAAAGGACCGCGCCGCCGCCTCTTTCGGGATTGTGGTCAGTGATGATCGGCCCACGCCGTGTGAACCTGACGACCAGTTCCTCATCCTTGAAGCCATCATCTGTCTTGATGCGAATGGTTTCGATCACAGTCTCAAACGGGAGTGAGACCTCTCCCTCAAGATAGCGGTCAGGATCGTTGGGATCGATCGTTTCGACATAGAGGTCCACAGCGTCCGCATACGCATTGGTCACGCCAAAGGCGATGTGCTCATTGCGCCCGATCGATACGCCAGGGAGGCCAGCGCCAACACCCACGACGCGATGGTCTGGTGTGATGATACCGATCGGATGCCAAGGTCCTGGCAGCATCCTGCTATCAAGGTGCGGATCATTCGTTACGATCGCAGCAGCAGTGCCGGCCTTCGCGCCGCTCACGGCCCAATTGTTGCTGCCGCCGACGCCCTGTTGGCGCCATCCGCCTTCGGTCCAAGACGCCAAGGAGGCAGTCTCGCCAACCCAGCGGGAAGGCCCATCAATCGCTGCCCGGCGCTCAGTGGGCTGTGCATCATCGGGGTTGAGGGCCAGGGGAGCGATCTCTTCGAAAGCATCAGCGCCGATCTCTTGGATCACATCGTGTGCGATCAATTCCGCATCGAAATTGGCGGAACTCGCCCAGCCCAAATAAAAAACCACAGAGAGCACGTCTTCGATAGTCCAGGGCTCGGGTTCAAACCCGGCCAACCCAAACGCCATCGGATGGTTGTCTTCCCGTGTTGCGATGTAAGCGTTGAGGCCATCAAGATACGCGTTTAGCCATGCCAGCGTTGACGGCGAGAGGCGTTCCGCCTGTTGCTCTGCCAAGCGACGAAAGCCGATCACCCGAGCCTCGCGGTCGAGGTTGAAGATCACGTCGTTCTCACCCGCACCCAACACCTCGGCCAGACGTCCGGTTGCTGCCCTTTTGGCTGCTTCGACTTGGAAAAGACGGTCCTGGCCCACCACGAACCCCTGCGCCCTGATCGCGTCTTCGATCGTCTCGGCGTAGATATAGGGCAT
>CAWUIJ010000113.1:0-9126 GCA_963922235.1 uncultured Parvularcula sp.
GAGGTCATGAAACCGCTGATATGCTTGAAGAACTCGCGGCCTGCCGCCGGCTCTTGTTAGGAGCTGCCTCAACGAAGACTGAGGAACAGCGATGATCGGCGGAAATCTTGGGGATGCCCAACCCTTCACCAAGCTTATGGGGGTGGAGGTCACATTGGCGGAGAAAGAGCGGATCGAGGGTCGGCTGGAGGTGCGCGAAGACCTTTGCACCACGGGCGGCATTCTCCATGGCGGGGCGATCATGGCCTTTGCCGATGGCTTGGGCGCCATTGGGGCCTTTATGAACCTGCCCGAGGGCGCAGGCGGGACGACAACGATCGAAAGCAAAACGAACTTTCTGGGAGCCGCCCCCCAAGGCTCTGTCGTCACAGCAGAAACCACGCCCGTCAAAATCGGCCGCCGGATGTCGGTGTGGCAGACCAAGATCACGCGGGAGGACGGCAAGGACGTCGCTCTGGTCACGCAAACCCAGCTTGTTCTTTAAAGTGCCGCTGGCCGGCCTATCTCTTTAAAAGACACGCATCGAGCACTGCACGCCTCCTCCTCTGTTTCCAGACGAGGCGTGCGCTTTTGCTTGCCCACATTGGGCCTGCGCGCACCGCATAGACAGCGGCCGAGCGCCCGCGCATAAGCAGCTCAGTGAATGCGACTTGTGCGAACCATTCTCAAAAGGAGCCCGCCCATGATCCCTGGCCACGACACTCTCAAGACCAAGACGGCCCTCACAGCTGCTGGCAAAACCTATCAGATCTACTCTCTGAAAAAGGCCGAAGCGCGCCTCGGTGATCTTTCCCGCCTTCCGGTGAGCCTCAAATATTTGCTCGAGAACATGCTGCGGTTTGAGGATGGCCGATCCGTCACCACCGAGATGATCGATGCCTTTGGGACGTGGCTGAAGAATGGCGGCAAGAACCCGATCGAGATCGCTTACCGGCCTGCTCGGGTGTTGATGCAGGACTTCACCGGCGTTCCGGCCATTGTCGACCTTGCGGCGATGCGCGATGCGATGAAGTCGCTCGGCGGCGATCCTGAAAAGATCAATCCGCTCGCACCCGTCGACCTGGTGATCGACCATTCGGTGATGGTTGATTATTTTGGTACGGAAGATGCCTTCCAGCGCAATGTGGATCGTGAGTATGAGCGCAACAAAGAGCGCTACCAGTTCCTCAAATGGGGCCAGTCGGCCTTCGATAACTTCAGTGTGGTTCCTCCGGGTACGGGTATCTGCCACCAGGTGAACCTTGAATATCTTAGCCAGACAGTCTGGACTGCGGAGCATGGCGGCGAGACTTACGCGTACCCTGATACGTGTGTGGGTACGGACAGTCATACGACCATGGTCAATGGCCTTTCGGTTCTTGGGTGGGGCGTTGGCGGGATCGAGGCTGAAGCCGCGATGCTCGGCCAGCCGGTCTCGATGCTGATCCCTGATGTCATTGGCTTTAAGATGACTGGGAAGCTGCCTGAGGGCGCGACAGCAACCGACCTTGTGCTGACGGTCACGAAAATGCTCCGCGACAAGGGCGTTGTGGGCAAGTTCGTTGAGTTCTTTGGCCCGGGTGTGGGCAATCTCAGCCTTGAGGACCAGGCGACCCTCGGCAACATGTCGCCCGAGTTCGGCTCCACTTGCGCCTTCTTCCCGGTCGATGAAGAAACCCTCCGTTATCTGCAAACGACGGGTCGGGATGAAGATCGCATCGCCCTTGTTGAGGCCTATGCGAAAGAGCAGGGCATTTGGCGCGATGATACGGTCGAGCCGGTCTTCACGGACACGCTCGAGCTTGACCTCTCCAGTGTTGTGCCGGTGATCTCCGGCCCTAAACGGCCGCAGGACAAAATCCTTCTGACCGAAGCGCCCCAAGGTTTCGCGGCGGCTCTCGATCAAGAGTATGGCAAGGCTGACGAGGCCGATAAGCAGGTGCCGGTTGACGGCGAGGGTTTCACCCTCGGTCACGGCGATGTGGCGGTTGCTGCGATTACGTCGTGCACCAACACATCGAACCCATCCGTTCTCGTTGCTGCTGGTCTTGTGGCGCGGAAAGCGCGGGCGTTGGGGCTCACCAGCCAGCCCTGGGTGAAGACATCGTTTGCACCAGGCAGCCAAGTCGTGACCGACTATCTTGAAAAAGCGGGCCTTCAGGATGATCTGGATGCGATCGGTTTTAACCTCACTGGCTATGGCTGTACGGTTTGTATCGGGAACACCGGTCCTTTGCCGGAGGCGATTTCGAAAGCCATTCAGGATAATGATCTGGCTGTTGCCGCTGTTCTTTCCGGTAACCGGAATTTTGAAGGCCGGATCCACCAGGATGTGCGCGCCAACTTCTTGGCGTCTCCGCCGCTGGTTGTGGCCTATGCCCTCGCTGGGTCGATGAACGTCAATGTCACGACCGATCCGCTTGGTCAGGACAAAGACGGCAACGACGTCTTCCTGAAAGACCTTTGGCCGACATCGGCGGAGATCGCCGAGATTGTCGCTCAGTGTGTGACGCGCGAGATGTTCATCGAGCGCTACGGCGATGTCTTCAAGGGCGACGCTGCGTGGCAAGCGATCGAAGCAGGCGGCGGCGATACCTATAGCTGGCCGCAGTCAACCTATGTCGCGAACCCGCCCTACTTTGAGGGTATGCAGAGCGAGCCGGGTGATCTTCAGCCCATTGAAGGCGCGAAGGTCCTCGCCCTGCTTGGGGATAGCGTGACCACGGATCATATCTCTCCTGCGGGCGCGATCAAAGAAGACAGCCCCGCAGGCAGCTATCTGAAGGACCACCAGGTTCCCGAGCGTGAGTTCAACTCCTACGGCTCGCGCCGCGGCAACCATGAAGTCATGATGCGCGGCACCTTCGCTAACATCCGCATCAAGAACAATATGGTGCCCGGGACTGAGGGCGGTATCACTAAGTACAATGGCGACGTGATGTCGATCTACGAAGCGGCGATGAAGCACAAAGCTGATGGCAAGGGTCTCGTCGTCTTCGGCGGGGAGCTTTACGGCAACGGATCATCCCGGGATTGGGCGGCGAAAGGCACAGTCTTGCTTGGTGTGAAGGCCGTGATCTTCCAATCGATCGAGCGAATCCACCGGTCCAACTTGATCGGTATGGGTGTGCTACCGCTTCAATTCACGGGCAGCGACAGCTGGAAGTCTTTGGGTCTCACGGGTGACGAGGAAGTCACGATCCACGGCGTCGAAACGCTTGAGCCTCAGCAAGAGCTCAAGGCGACGATCACGATGGCGGATGGTTCGACAAAGGACATCACGCTCCTGGCACGGATCGATACTGCCGATGAGCTCGACTACTATAAGAACGGCGGCATCCTGCACTACGTGATCAGAAAGCTCGCCGCTTAACCGGGCGATCGCTGAGCCGGTCGTCCTGGATTGGCTCCATCATCCGAGAACAAAAAGCCCCGCGGAGCGTTCGCTCCGCGGGGCTTTCTTTTGAAGCCTATGTCTTGCTCTTATGCAGCGCGGCGCTGTTTCCGAGCAAAGCTGAGGGCACCCATACCGCCAAGCATCAGCAGTGCTGCGCCTGGAAGTGGGACCGGCTGGAAAGAGATCGACTGGATGAAGAAGCCATCATTCCATTCAAGGGCACCAACCATCAAGGCCGAAGCGACAACATCGTCTAAAACGATTTCGCCCTCGAACAAGGGAAACCCATTGTCCCCGCCAATGTCGCCCTGGTAAACGATTTCGAGATTGTCGACATCGCTGCCAGCGAAGACGGTAGCGTCATCATCGAAGCCTACAGCATTGAACGCGATGCTGTTGAAATCAACGGCCAGTCCGGTCGCTGAGTCAATAATCTCGAAAAGGACCGCCTCGTTTGGTCCAAAGCCGTCCACCTGATTCGCATCAAGACGGTTACGGTTGATACCGATCCCTAGGCTATCACTGAATAAGCCGTCATCGAGCTGATTAAAGACCTGATCGCCGTTATTGTCCTCAACAGTGAAAGCTGAGATTTTGATGGTGTAGCCATCTTGCTCAATCTCGAACATTCCGTTGACGAACGTTACGCCGGTTCTGCCTTCGAGATTGTCCAGCTCAACCGTCACGGCGTGTGCCGTGGCAAAGAGTGCCGCGACCGTTGAAACAACAAAAAAGCACAAGTTTTTCATGGATTCCCCCTTCATTTAAAAAACGCGCCCAGGCGGACAATACAACATAGCGTTGCGAAGGGTAAGGTCTTGTTAAGATTTTCACCTTGGCGAAAAGATTTTCGAATACTTTCCAATGGCTTGGAAGTGAAAAAACTTGCGAAGGGTGTCTTCGCAAGTTTTCAAAAGCACGTAGAGCTGTGTCTTCGCGTTAGCTGCGGCGTTTCTTCCGCGCGAAGCCGAGGGCACCGAGACCGGCAGCCATCAAAGGAAGGGCGCCAGGAACAGGGACAGGATCCATGTCGTCCTTCACCCATTCAAAGCTGAAAGACTTCAGTTTCCAGTCGTCATTGCTCTCGAGAGCGGCGACGATCACCGTCGCTACGTTGTCCACAAGAATTGGCGCGGTGACCGGGCTTGAGAGATAGGGCGTACTGTTACCTGGAATGTCGACGTCATCGTGCAGCAGCGACACTGTTGTGTAGCCGGCTTCACTGCCGAAAATCGAGAATTCGTCATTTGACGACACGTAAGTGAACGTGAAGCTGGTAAAGTCGATTTGAACGAGCTCGGTGTTATCATGGGACTGGGCTTGGATGAGGATGCCCTCGTCTTTGCCTCTACCGTCGACTTGGTGATTGTCATGGCCGCCTTGGTCCAGCCACAGGCCTGTGCTGCCGCTTTCCATGTCGTCAGACAGCTGCCACTGGCCGTTCTTTTTGACCATGCCACTCAGAACGAAATCGATCTTGCCGTGGGGCGTCATCACGTCATCGATATGCGCGATGCCGTGGCTGTTCACGTAAAGATTGTCGAGATGAACTGTGACGGGAGCGGCATAGCTGATACCGATCGCCGTTACAGCGGCAGCTGCCGCCGTGATGAGTTGTTTCATGGGGTCCCCCTCAAGACCTGATAACTGAATTAACAAGGCGATAACGTAACGTAAGGGTTTTGTAAACGCAAGTGCATCAGAAGGTTAATGCTCCCCCAAAAACTGAGGTTGGGCCATGATGTCGGCGTCGCTATATGAGCGAAATGTCCAGACCCGTGACCGTGACCCTCGAGCATTCCAAAACCATCGACGAAGCCAAGACGCGCATCGACGAGGGGATCGCTGAATTGACCAGTTCGATTGCTGGCAAAATGGCAATCAAGATCGACCAGCGTTGGGAAGCGGACACGCTCCATTTCTCAGCCCGGGCGATGTTGCAGAAGCTGACGGGCACAGCAGAGGTTTTCCCTCAGCACGTCAGGATCACCGTTGTGTTGCCAGATATTTTGGCTGGCATGGCGGAGAAGGTGACCGGCCAGATCCAGAAGAAGGGCGCGCTCATGCTTGAGGATAAGAGCGCCTAGGCCCTCCTGGCCCAAAAGAGCTTGGTTCCGGTCCCCAAGCCGCATTGCGGCGGGCACCGGCCGCGTATATCTGCCCGCTATGACCGACCTCTCCCATATCCGGAATTTCTCGATTGTGGCCCATATCGACCACGGCAAATCGACCCTGGCTGATCGCCTGATCCAAGTGACCGGCGGCCTGACCGAGCGGGAGATGCAGGAGCAGGTCCTCGATAACATGGACCTTGAGCGCGAGCGCGGGATCACCATCAAGGCGCAAACGGTGCGCCTGACCTACACCGCGCAGAACGGTGAGGAATATATCCTCAACCTGATCGACACCCCAGGGCACGTGGACTTTGCCTATGAGGTGAACCGGAGCTTGGCCGCCGTCGAAGGCTCGCTTCTGGTGGTGGATGCCTCCCAAGGGGTTGAGGCGCAGACCCTCGCGAATGTCTATCAGGCGATTGAAGTCGATCATGAGATCGTCCCGGTTCTGAACAAAATCGACCTTCCTGCGGCAGAGCCCGATCGGGTGAAAGAGCAGATCGAGGAGGTCATAGGCCTTGATGCGTCTGATTCAGTCGAGATCTCAGCCAAAACCGGCATGGGCGTGCCCGATGTGCTAGAGGCGATCGTCAACCGCCTCCCAAGTCCCGAAGGGGATGCTGAAGCACCGCTCAAGGCGATGCTCGTCGACAGTTGGTATGACCTTTACCTCGGTGTGGTCGTCCTTGTTCGGATCATTGATGGTAAGCTCAAGAAGAACCAAAAGATCCGTATGATGAAGGCGGGCGCAACTTACCAGGTCGACCAGGTCGGTGTCTTTACGCCAAAGCGTGTCGAGATGGCTGAGCTTGGTCCTGGCGAGATCGGCTACCTCACGGCCTCGATCAAAGAGGTGGCGGACACCAAAGTCGGTGACACGATCACTGACGAGAAGAAACCCGCCGCTGAGGCGCTTGAAGGCTTTCAGCCGAACCAGCCGGTCGTCTTTTGCGGCTTGTTCCCCGTGGACAGCGCGGATTTCGAAGACCTTCGTGACGCCATTGCCAAGCTCCGTCTCAATGATGCGAGCTTTGAATATGAGATGGAGACCTCTGCCGCACTTGGGTTTGGTTTCCGCTGCGGTTTCCTTGGCCTTCTCCATCTTGAGATCGTCCGTGAGCGGCTCGAGCGTGAATTCAACATTGACCTGATCACCACGGCGCCGTCGGTGGTCTATCATATGTACAAGACCGACGGGACGATGGAAGAGCTCCACAACCCCGCCGATATGCCGGACCCGGTGCATATTGATCACTTGGAAGAGCCGTGGATCAAAGCCACGATCCTTGTACCCGACGACTATCTCGGCGGTGTGCTGAAGCTTTGTGAAGACCGGCGCGGGATCCAGCAGGACCTGACCTATGCCGGTACCCGGGCGATGGTGGTCTATGAGCTGCCGCTCAATGAGGTGGTCTTCGATTTCTACGATCGTTTGAAATCCATCACCAAGGGCTATGCGAGTTTTGACTACACGATCATTGGCTACCGCAAGGACGATCTCGTCCGCATGCAGATCTTAGTCAACGAAGAGCCCGTAGATGCTCTCGCTGTTGTGGTGCACCGGTCCAAGGCTGAGGTCCGTGGCCGGGCGATGTGTGAGCGCCTCAAAGACCTCATCCCGCGGCACCTCTTTAAGATCCCGATCCAGGCCGCCCTTGGCGGCCGCGTGATTGCACGGGAAACCATTGGCGCCATGCGGAAAGACGTGACCGCGAAGTGCTATGGCGGCGACGCCACGCGGAAGCGGAAACTGCTTGATAAGCAGAAGGCGGGTAAGAAAAAGATGCGCCAGTTCGGGCGTGTCGAGATCCCGCAGGAAGCTTTTATCAAGGCGCTGAAAATGGATGATGCTTAGTCTGCTTCGAGCTCTTTTGGTGGGGGCGCTGATTGCCCTCCTGGTGCCTGTCGCGATTGCGGTCATCTTGGCCAGCGGCGCGGCAGGGCCTCAGTATCGGGTCGTCGATCTTCTGCCTTTCGTCAGCCCTCTGATCGCGGCGCTTCTCGTCCTGTCGGGCGTTTTTGCAGCTCTCCTTCATGCTCTTGTCCGTCTGCCGCGCGGTGTTGCCGATGGGCTCGCGGGGGCCCTGTTGTCTGGCAGCGTGATGCTTTACGGCGCGGGCGCGCATATCTTCGCAGACCTTGGTCTGGGTGCGCCGCTTCTCGCGATGATCGGAACCATTGTCGCCATCCTGTGCGGAGGGCTTGCCTTCTTCCGGTGGCAGCTCTCAGGCCGGCCAGGCGCTTAGGCAGCGCGTAGGCCAAGCCGCACGACAAAACCGCCAGCAACCTCTTCCACGCCCGCCTCGTCCCACTTGGACGACTGAACAAACGTCCGCACAAGGCCGAAACCAAATTGAGTGGGATCAGGCAGCTCGGCAGGCTCCGCCCATGTCATGCGCATCTCGTCCCCGACCCGCTCCCAGGAAAGACGTGTCGGCTTCTTCGCCTGGAGCGCTCCGCGCTCTGACGACAAAAGCGCCAGTTCATAGAGGATGATCGCCGCGTTCACCGCTTGTTTGGCTGCGAATTTTCCTTCGCTTCCCTCACGGACGATCATCGTCTTGTCGGGGTCGAAGGGCTCCAGCACGGCATCCACAACAGCCGACATCGGCGCCTGTTGCGATGCATCCCGGAACACCAGGTCATGGGCAGAGGCAAGGGCTTGCAGCTGATAAAGAAGACGGCTGCGAAGGCCTTCGGCTGTCCCGTCCCCATCTCCGGCGCCGCGTGTGATCACTTGGACGGTGGAGAAGAGGTTCCGAACCCGGTGATCAAGTTCTCGGATCAGACGCTCGCGCTCGTCTTCAGCCGCCACGGCCGCGGACACATCCCGCTGCACGGCGAGCCATGAGGTCGGCTCGCCCTTGTCATTGAATGTGGGCGACACGGACCATTCGACAAAGAACGGCGTGCCGTCCTTTTTATAGTTCACCGTCCGTGTGTGCTCATGGCCTTTGCCCGCGACCAGGCTTTCTTTAAGCGCCGCGAGCGCTTTCCGATCAGATTGAGGTCCTTGAAGGATACGCGGCGTTTTGCCGATGACCTCTTCGGGCGCATAGCCGGTCATCCGCTCGAAACCTTTGCTCACCCAGGTGATCCTAGGGCCAGGCTCATCGAGCGGCGCGTATTCGGTCATCAGAACACTGTCATTCGCCTGGTTGAGGGCAAACTCAAGTTCGCGCGTTCGGTCGATGGCGTTTTGCAAACGATCGTCTGTAAGACGCACATCGCCAGACAAGGCTTCGACGGCTTTCCGCTGGACTGTGATATCCCATTGCGAGCCGAAAAAGTGGGTCAGGTGTCCATTGTCATCATAGACCGGGCTGATATGCAGCGCGTTCCAAAACGGTGTGCCGTCCTTTTTGTAGTTGATGATCTCAAAATACCCGAACGTCTGCTCGTCGATCACTTTGCGCAGCTTGGCCACCACACCTTGATCAGTGTCAGGACCTTGAAGAAAGCGACAGTTCCGCCCCACCACTTCATCAAGGCCATAACCTGTGAGTTGCAGGAAGGCGTCATTGGCAAAGACAATGGGATTGTCGGCCTGATGGGGATCGGTGGCGATCATCGCCATCCGCGTGTGCTCGAAGGCTGCTTTCAAAAATGGAGCCGGCGGGATGCCGGGCGTGTTGG
>CAWUIJ010000114.1:0-9098 GCA_963922235.1 uncultured Parvularcula sp.
TAAGACGAGAGAACGTCCTGCCACTCAGGATGTTTCTCAATCTGAGCCTTGGCGTAGGGGCAGAGAGGGAGGATCTTTCGGGCCTCCGACCGGGCATCTTCAACACCGCGCTGGACCAACGCAACGCCGATGCCCTGCCCGCGCAAGGCATCCGGCACACCGGTGTGGTCGATGATGATCATTGTTTCACCCGCGCGGGAGTAAGTCATCTCTGCGGTATGGCCATCGACCACCACCGAATAGCGGCCTTTGCTATCATCTTCCTGACGCTGAATATCCATCACTCTTGCTCCGTGAGCGTTTTCGAAAAGACCATGCCGTCATCTCGAAACGCTTTGAACTCAAGGGCGTTGCCCGCAGGGTCGCGCACGAACATCGTCGCTTGCTCACCGGGCTTGCCTTCGAACCTGATATAGGGCTCGAGGATGAAGGGAACATCGGCCAGCTGCAGCCGGTCGCGCAGCGCCTCCCAATCCGACCAATCGAGGATCAACCCGAAATGCCGGACAGGCACATTGTGGCCGTCGACATCATTGGTATCGGCGGTTTTGCACTCATCAGGTGCAAAATGCGTGACGATCTGGTGACCGCGAAAGTCAAAGTCGATCCACTCACCCGGCGCCTCTCTCCCCTCAGGACACTGAAGGATCCCGCCGTAAAACGCCCGCGCCGCGTCGAGATCATCGACGGGGAACGCGAGGTGGAAGCGTGGGCGACTGATGGCTCTAACCCCGGGCTGAACGGTGCATGCTCCAGCGCCACACATGGGCACTGGCCAAGGTGACCGCACCAACGACAGTCAGATGGGTCTCCCAATCATGGAGAGACTCCACGAACACTGCGGCAAGCATGAGCGTGAGACCCAAGAATGCGACGACCGCGAACAGGATTGGCCGAACAGTGTTTCCATACTGAAACATAGCGGTTGCTGTGAAAGGTACGGCGAGCAACACCATCCCTTTGTGCAACCACTCATGGTCAAGCCACGCGCCGAGGACGGGGACCAAGGCGGCGAGCACCGGCAGCGCTAAGCAGTGCAGCAAGCAAAGGCTTGAAAGAACGATGGCAGGACCATCGGGCGTAAGCGCGGAGGCACGGCTGGTCACGGACGGAGCGCCTCGCGCTGAGCAAATGTGGTCATAAAGTCGTTCTCTTTATTATTGTGAAGCCCGCGGGAAAGTCAGCGCGATAATATCACCGCTTCTCGAGGGGCACAAACTCACGCTGAGCCTCACCAACATAAGCGGAAAGCGGGCGAATGAGCTTGTTGTTACCTAGCTGCTCAATGACATGCGCGGTCCAACCTGTGATCCGTGCCATGACGAACAGCGGTGTGAACATCGGGATCGGGAAGCCCATGAGGTAGTAAGCAGGACCAGCCGGGAAATCGAGGTTCGGGTAGATGCCTTTCGCTTCGACCATGGTGTCGTCGAGAATGCGGCTGATCTCCCAATACTTCTTGGCTTCGTCCGTATCGACCACTTCAACCATCTTCTTGAAGTAGTCGGTCATGGTGGGAACGCGGCTGTCGCCTGAACGATAGACGCGGTGACCAAAGCCCATGATCTTGCGCTTTTCTTTCAGTGCTGTGAGCATCCATTCGCGCGCAGCTTCAGGCTGAGCGACTTCGGTCAGCATGTGCATGACTGCTTCGTTAGCGCCGCCGTGAAGCGGGCCCTTGAGTGCACCGATTCCGCCGACACAGGCCGAGTAGATGTCGGACGTCGTCGAAGCGATCACGCGGGCTGTGAAGGTCGATGCGTTGAAGGAGTGCTCCGCATAAAGAACCATCGAAACGTCAAAACACTTGACCACTTCCGGCGCTGGCACTTCACCAAAGCACATATGGAAGAAGTTTTCCGACCATGTCAGCGAAGGATCGGCGGGGATGGGGTCTTTGCCGATGCGGTGGCGATATTCAGCCGCGACCATTTCAGGGATCTGCGCATACATCCGCACGCTGAGATCATAGAGGCCTTCGGCATTGAAACCCTCGGACGTCATGCCCGATCCGATATTGGCTTGGTTGTCTTCCTGGCCCGCGAAGCTGAGGGAGCTGCGGATCATATCCATCGGGTGCGCATCACGATTGTAGCGCCGGATGACGTCGTGGAGATCCTTGGAAATGCCCCGCTCGGCGCGCTCTTTGGCGCGAAACTCTTCAAGCTGCGCAGATGTCGGGAGTTCGCTGTTCCAGATCAGGTATGCGGTCTCTTCGAAACTGCCGTTCACCGCCAAATCCTGCACAGCATAGCCGCGATAGGTCAGCGAGTTGGTTTCTGGCACCACTTTCGAAACGGCGGTGTCATCAGCAAGAACACCAGCCAGCCCGTACTTTACCTCATCGGACATGAAACACTCCCATCAATTCTTTGGCTGCCGCTAGCACGGCGAGCCAAGTCACGGGAAGGCCATCAGGAACGATTGTTCTAAGGGATAAAAACGAGTTCAGCCCGACGATTAAGCGGCTCGCTGCGTTCATCCTCGTGGGAGCGGAGCGGTTCAGCCTCACCAGCGGAGGTGATTTCGACATGGCGCGCCCGGAAGCCCGCTTTGATGAGCTCGGAAGCCACCGCCTCAGCACGCTCGCGACCGGTCGCAAGGTTTTGATCCTCTGGACCCGCAGCATCGGCATGCCCTTCGATCGTGACTTTGGTGTAGCCAGCGGCCAGCGCTCGGCTGGCAATCTCGCGGACAAGAAGGAGACCAGCTGGGCCCAAATCATTGCGGCCATAGTCAAAAAAGACCGTGGTTTCGATCGGATCGACCGGTTCCGCGACCGCCTCGACCGGCTGAACCGCCGCAGCTGCAGTCAATAACAGCGCTGCCAACAGATGAGACCCAAGAGCCATCCACACCTCCACACACGTGAAACTGTAGCGCGGGTTCGTGGCGTCAAAAAGGCCTCACTTCGCCTTAGGTAACATATGGCTAACCGAGCGCTCGACTTTTGCAGTCGTGCTTTCATACCAGCTGTACCAACCGCTCCGGCCTGACCCGATGGCTGCAGAGTGTTCGGGGTGAGCCCGCCAGCGCGCGATATCCTCTTCGCTGCGCCAATAACTCACGGTGATCCCTAATCCGGTCTCACTGCCCACGGAGTCAAAACCAAGAAAGCCCGGCATCGTCTGCGCCAGCGCATCCATGCGCTCAGCGGCCGCTGCATAGCCTTCCGGGTCCTCACCGCTCTTTTGGCTGGTGAAGATGACCGCGTAATAAGGCGGTTCTGGTTTCTCTGGTCGATTCTGATTCATCACGGACTCGCTGGGCCTAAGGGTCTTCTGAACACGGAAGATCGCGAGGGGATGATCCGGCCTCGCCTATTCCTGCGGGGTATCAACCACCTCGAAGTTGAAGAGGTCTTGGTCAAATGCGCTGTAGTCCTCATAACGCAGAAGATCATAGAGGTCCCGGCGGTGCTGCATCTTGTCGAGAATACCGTTCTGGTCACCATAAGCCTTGATATGATCAAGACCGCGCAGCGCTTCGCCCATCGCCAGGCGAAGGGTCGTCACTGGATAGATCACGACATTGTAGCCGAGGTTCTCCAGCTCTGACCGCGTGAAGAGGCGCGACTTGCCGAACTCCGTCATGTTCGCGAGCAGCGGTACATCGAGGGCATCGCGGACGATCTCGAACTCTTTTTCGTCTTTGAGAGCTTCAGGGAAGATCATGTCAGCGCCCGCATCGACATAGGCCTTCATGCGATCAATCGCTTCATCGAGCCCTTCGACCGCGCGCGCATCAGAACGGGCAATGAGCACGAAGTTGGAGTCGGTGCGGCCAGCAGCTGCCGCACGAACACGCTGAACCATGACCTCTTTCTCGACCACCTCTTTGCCGTCGAGGTGCCCGCAGCGCTTGGGCATCACTTGGTCTTCGATATGGCAAGCGGCGATCCCCGCCTCTTCCATCAGCCTCACTGTCCGCGCGGCAGACATTGGCTCACCAAAGCCTGTGTCGACATCGATGATCACAGGAAGATCGGTGACCCGCGCGATTTGGCGGCCGCGGGTGACGAACTCTTCTTGGTTGGCGATGCCGACATCAGGAAGGCAGAGATCCGCCGAAATCACAGCGCCTGAGGCGTAAACCCCGTCAAAACCTTTGCGCTCAATCGCTTGGGCGCAGAGTGGGTTGAAAGCACCCGGGAAGGCATGGAGCTTTCCATCACCGAGCATCTCGCGAAGATCGGCACGCTTTTGGGCGGCTGATTTGGTCGTGAACAGCATGGCAGGGCTCCTTTTTCTTTGTGCAGCCCCCTTTCGGCCCACTGGGGTCTCTAGTCCATGCTCAAGTCACCACCAACTTGGGATAATGGCATCTCGGGAAAGATGGACGCCATGGGCTGGGATCGCACGAGGTTTCGTGGCACATAGCGGCTCCAACACACCTGGGAACTGTTGATGCGTTTCATTGGCCGAATTTTTGTGGCGCTGCTCGTCTTGGCCGCGCTCCCTCCGCATATGATTGTGCCAGCCTTGTTTGTGGCGGCTTACGCGAACCCTTACGCGTATGATTTGCTGTCAGGCGCGGATCCCCTGATCACGAGCTATGCCGACGCCGGCATCGTTCCGGCAGCGCTTCTTGCTGCGTCATGCATTTTGTTGCTTGTCACGTTTTTTCAGACGCTCTTGCACCGCGGGCAGCCAGCGCTGCTCGTGTTTTTGGCAGCCATCTTCGATGCCGCATCGCTCTATGCGGCGAACACGCTCGGCTACACGAAACTCGGGCTCAGCTGGCTGCAGGTCGTCGGCCTCGGAGTTGGTATCATGGTGTTATGGCTTTTGGTTAGGTTTCATCAACCCAAGCACCGCTAACTTGTTCAAGTTATGACCGTTGTATTGATCACGCCAAGTTTCAGTCGCGACTTTCCCTTGGCAAAGGAGTTGTGCGCTTCGATTGATCGGCACAATGAGGATAACCTACAACACATTCTTGTGGTTCCGAAGAGTGATCTTTCTCTCTTTGAGCAACTGAAAGGGCCAAACCGGAGTCTCATCAGCAAAGAGAGTGTGCTGTCGCCGTCTCCGATCCAACTACCTTTGCCGACCATCATCGGATTTCCAGGTCTTTTCCAAAAACGCATACGCACGGTATGGCTAGGGCCTGGATTCCGGCCGGTGCGGGGCTGGATCCTGCAGCAGGTTATCAAACTTTCAGCAGATCTCATCTCGCCCGCCGACACCTATGTCTTTCTTGACTCTGATGCCGTTATGGTACGCGCCTTCTCGACAGAGACATTTGAAAAAGACGGCTTGGTTCCCATGGTACGGGTTGAGGGTGCTCTCTCCCCGGACAACCATGACTTTAAACGCTGGCAGGATGTGGCCTGCGATCTTCTCGGCATCGACCGTTTTCCCTTCGAGGGCGATAGCAATATCGCGGTCGTTGTGAGCTGGCGGCAAGATCGGCTGAAAGAACTTCAAGCCAGAATTGAAGAGGTGACAGGGCGCCCCTATCAAGAGGTTCTCTGCACCCAAAGTGATTTATCAGAGTACGTTCTTTACAACACTTTCTGCCTGAAGTTGTGCGCGCCCGAGCATGGCCACGATGTTCGCGCGCGCTCCATGTGTCATGAGGCCTGGGGCTATGACATGGGCAATGCCGACGACCGTGAACGCTTCGCAATTGGCCTTGCAAACGATCACATCGCCGTGCTGATCGAGTCGACACAAGAATGGTCGATGGAAAAGCGCCGTGCAGTGATCAGCGAGATAACTGCACGAGCTGGACTTTAAAGCCGGTTAGAATAGACCGGGCATCACGTTCGTCTCGATTTTTGAGGCGTCGACCACAGGGTTGAGCGCGCGGACATCAGCCGCCGAGAGGTTCGGCAGGTTTTGTACGAGGTCAAGGAACCGGTCAGCTTCGGAAGCCTCCAGGATCCCTTCCGTCAGAGTCCGGAACTTGCCGATATACTGCTCGCGACCGAACGGACGCGCGCCGTCTGGGTGAGCGTTCGCCAGGGCTTTGGCGTCTTCGAGAACTGTGCCGTCCTCCATGGTGACCACAACCTTCGCACCGAACGCCTTCTCTTTCGGATCTTGGCTGTGATAGCGACGGGTCCATTCTGGATCCTCAGTCGTCTCAATCTTGTGCCAGAGACGAACAGTGTCCTCGCGCTGTGCCCTCTCTGGGGCATACGAACGAACGTGATGCCACTCACCATCCTGAAGCGCGACGGCAAAGATATACATGATCGAGTGGTCGAGGGTTTCGCGCGACGCGTTGGGATCCATCTTCTGCGGATCGCCTGAGCCTGTACCGATCACGTAATGTGTATGGTGCGACGTGTGAAGAACAATCGACTTCACCTTATCAAAGCCGCCCGCGTCCCGGATTTTCGGCCCCATGTCAAAGGCAAGGTCGATGAGCGCTTGGCTCTGATACTCCGCCGAGTGCTCTTTCGTATAGGTATCGAGGATCTGACGCTTGGCTTCACCCGAAGCAGGAAGCGGGATCGTGTAGGTCGGATCGTAAGGGCTGCCGCCTTGATCCCGCGACGTCCGGCCGTTGAGGATGAAGCTGATGATCGAGTCTTCACCTTCATAGATCGGGGACGGAGCACCTTCGCCGCGCATCGCACGGTCGACAGCTTCGATCGCTTGCTTCCCTGCGTAGGCAGGAGCGAAGGCTTTCCATGAGCTGATCTCACCTTTGCGCGACTGGCGGGTGGTGACGGTGCAATGAAGCGCTTGCTGCACGGCCTGGAAGATCACGTCAGACGAGAGACCCATCAGTGTGCCAACAGCTGCAGACGCCGATGGCCCGATATGAGCAATGTGGTCAATCTTATGTTCGTGGAGGCAGATCCCTTTGACGAGTGCGACTTGGATCTCATAGCCGGTCAGGATCCCGCGCAGAAGGTCAGCGCCGGAACGCTCTTTCTGCTGAGCAACAGCGAGAACCGGCGGAATGTTGTCGCCAGGGTGGGAGTAATCAGCAGCAAGGAACGTGTCGTGGAAATCAAGCTCGCGCACAGCCGTGCCGTTGGCCCAAGCCGCCCACTCCGCAGCCACGCCTTGCCCCTCCGGAAGACCGAACAGCGTCGCACCGCCTGAACGAGGGTGCGCCAGCGCCTGGGCGCGGGCTGTCTTGATCGGGCCACGATTGACCGAAGCGATCGCGACAGACGCGTTATCGATGATCCGGTTGATCACCATGTCCGTGGCCTCGGCGTCAGGCTCCACGGCATCAGCCGCAACCTCAGCGATCTTCCATGCCAGCTGGTCTTCCCGGGCCAGCTTATCCTTGGATGGGTGGGCGCGGACCTTGTGATCAATCGTCATTCGTCGTCTCCTACGGTGTTTTGAGGAGCCGGTAGCGCGACGAAACGTTGAAGCCAAGCTCACTCGGCGGGTTGCAGGCCGATTGGCTCTTCAGGCTCAACGCCCGCGCCGCGCGGCGACAAAATCTGCCTCTGCCATGACACAGGCTTCAAGTTCTCTGTTCCAAACTCGTCAGGATACTGACGCGTGATTTTGGCCGTCCCAAAGATCACATCCCAAAGGAAGAAGAGATTGCCGAAATTGCCCTTATAGTGGGTGATGCCATCGGCCAGATGCTTGCCGTGATGCATGAAATGCGTCGAGGGGGTCGAGATCACGCGCTCGACAACAAAAGCAACGGGACGAAGCCACGGTGTGGTGTAGAGAAACCGGTCCCACTTGAGATCAGAGTGCGCGCCGAAAATCACCGCCTGCTTGACGATCAAAAAGAGCGCGTAAGACCAACCAAAGCCCATGTAAACGAGCGCCGCTGAGAACCAGATCGACGGCATGAAGGCGTAGTAAAAAATGTTGTTCCGATAAACAATGCGTACTGACATATAGCCAGCTTCATGGTGCCCGCGGTGGAGCCCATAGAGCCAAGGGAATGTGTGCGAGGCGCGATGCCACCAGTACTGCATCATGTCATCAAAGATCGCGAGCATCAGAAGCTGGACCACGAAGGGCCAGTGCGCCCACGAGCCCGACGCTTCTGGCGCCACAGCAGCGAGGATCGTGTTCACCAATAGAAAGACACCGGGAATGACGAGGAGCCCAAGGAGAGCATAGGCCGTCGCGTCGGCCTTCAAGTCGCCCGGTTTCTGACCATCCTTACGGAGGAATCCGCTGCGCCAGGCTTCAAGAGCACCGAATGTGAGGAAAAGACCAAACACCACGGTCTTCGCGGTCGACACATCCATAGATTCCTCCCTCCTCATGACACTGATGGTGTCAGTATCACAGTCGGTTGAAAGTGACCAGGTCGAGACCCCGAAGCTAACGGAGCTCTAATGGTCCATCTGTCGGCGGCTCGAAGTAGCGATCAAGCGAGCCAGGCTCGACGGCGCTCAATTCGCTCGGCTGCCACTTGGGATTGCGATCCTTATCGATGATCTGCGCCCGCACACCTTCTAGGAAGTCGGGGCCTTCCATCAGGTGAGCAGCGACGCAGAACTCACGGACGATACACTCCGAGAACGTCTGAGGCGCTTCGTTCAGAAGGCGGAATGTCAGCGCGAGGCTGGTCGGTGATCCAGGACGGATGCTGGCGAGCACCTTGGCACCGAACTCTCCGGCGCCCTCGAGGCCTTTGAAGAGCGTGTCAAAGCTTTGGACATTCGTGAACTGACGATCGATATCGTCGCGCATAGCCAGATAGTCGCCCTCAGGCTTGATCGTCCACTGATCAGCAACAGCATCGACGGCCTTCAATGGGTCACCGGCGAGATCAGCTTGAAGCAGCCCCTCGCGCACAGCACCCAGCTGTTCATCATCAATCGTGTGCGTGGCAATACCGCCAGCTAGGCAGTCTTCACCCGTCATCCGGGCCCCGGTCAGTGCAAGGTAGAGGCCCAAGCCGCCGGGGAGCTGTTTCAAGATATAGCTCGCCCCGACGTCGGGCATCAGGCCAATTCCGCACTCCGGCATGGCCCAGATCGTCCGCTTGGTCATGATCCGGCGGACGGCTGTGGCCGAGACGCCGACACCGCCGCCCATGCACACACCATCAACCAAGGCCACATAGGGCTTGGGAAAGTGTGCGATATAATTGTTCATTTTGTACTCTGTACGGAAGAAGCTTGCCGCTTTCAGCGGATCCTCCTTCGC
>CAWUIJ010000115.1:0-9006 GCA_963922235.1 uncultured Parvularcula sp.
CCGTTGAACGCCCGCAGGAACTCCTCGATCTGGCCCTTGCCGCCTTCGCCTTCTTCATTGAGGGGAATGCGGATCTTCCCATCAGGTGCCGTCAGCGCCTTGGACGTAAGACCTGTATACTCGCCCTTGATGTCGAAGAAGCGGATCTCACGGAAGTTGAAGAGCTTCTCGTAATAGTCCGCCCAATAGGCCATCCGGCCCGTATAGACGTTGTGCGTGAGGTGATCGATCACCTCAAAGCCTGCGCCGACAGGATTGCGATCGACCCCTTCAAGATAGTCAAAGTCGATGTCATAGATCGACAGGTTGTCATCATACCGATCAACGAGATAGAGGATCGCGCCGCCAATACCGCGGATCGCGGGCAGGCGCAGCTCCATCGGGCCGGTCTCAACATGCACCGGTTCTGCGCCTTGGGCGATCAGGTGCTCATACGCTTTGCGGGCATCCCGAACACGGAAAGCCATACCGCATGCGGAAGGACCGTGCTCACGGGCGAAGAACCACGCAGCCGAGCGCGGCTCATAGTTGGCGACCAGGTTGATGCCGCCTTGGCGCCACAGATGGACGTCTTTAGAACGGTGTTGCGCGATGCGCGTGAAGCCCATGGCTTCAAATACAGCTTCTAGAACGCCCTTTTCAGGCGCAGAAAACTCAATGAACTCAAAGCCATCAAGACCTGCAGGGTTCTCGAAAAGATCAGCCATCGAACGCTCCTCAGCTTGCAATGAAAGTCGGATTTGTTTAGTTGTAATAAGAAGTGGTTTTGATTGCAACTAAAATGGACAGCGCCATGCCGCCATCAGAAAGCCCGAGCGTCTCGTCAGACGAAGCCCCGACTTTCGCGCTTGATACGGCGTGGAGCTATAAGGTGACCGTGCTTGCGGACCTTGTCGCCCGGCGGGTTGCGGCAGAGGTGCAAAAGACCAGCGGGCTCAATCTCAGCCAATGGCGCGTCCTCGCGGCTGTTGCTGATCGCCCCGGCCGAACGTCGACGGAGGTCGTGGAGATCACGCCGATGGACAAGCCGATCGTGTCGCGCGCGGTTCAGGTCTTGGTCGACCGCAAACTTCTCCGGCGCGAAGCCTCCCAAGAGGATGGCCGCCGGTCCTTTCTGCATCTCACCGAGGAGGGGGAGGCGACCTACAAAGCAATCGTTTCGTCCCTGACCCTATCGGGGGCCGCTGGCCTTGGTCTTCTCTCAGGCGATGACCTCGCGGCCTTCAATCGCGAACTGGATGACATCATTGAGAAGTATCGCCGTTTGACCCCTGCGTGAGCGCTCCACATAGTGCCGTGAAAAGGCCTGGGAGCAGAGTGATATGCGTGTGTGGCAGAGTGTGGGTGCAGCGGTGGCGGGAGCAGTCGCTGCCCTAGGAACAGCGTGGGCGCTTCCGATCGGTGAGATCGTCCCGAGCGACGTCCGCTACAATGACGATATCACCACGCCGGATGAGCATTTGGGCTTTGGCCTCGGCGACTATCCTGTCCGGCACCACCAGCTCGTCAGCTATATGGAGCTCTTGGCGGAGCAGTCCGACCGGGTCTCAGTGGAAAAGATCGGCGAAACCCATGAGCGCCGCCCAATCCTTCTTCTGACGATCACCTCGCCGGAGAACCACGACAACCTCGAAGCGATCCGCGAAGCGCATCTGGCCAGTCTCCAAGGCGAAGCGCTTCCGGGCGATGCGCCTGCCATCTTATGGATGAATTACGGTGTCCACGGAGCAGAATCGGCCGGTATGGATGCGTCGATCCCTGCGGCCTATCACTACGCAGCAGGCGAGGGTGATGCGGTTGAGGACACCCTCGAGAACGCTGTCATTCTCATGGTCGCGATCTTGAACCCTGACGGCCACACCCGCCGCGCCGATCACGTCGACACGTTCGGCGGCGCCGTGCGGGTCACCGATCCTGACCATGAGCAGCATCAGCTTTGGACCGAGGCGCGGACCAACCACTATTGGTTTGACCTCAACCGTCAGTGGCTCCTGACAACCCAGCCAGAGTCGCGGGCCTGGGTCACCCATTGGCATCGCTGGAAGCCTCAGGTGACCACGGACTATCATGAGATGGGAAGCAACGCGACCTACTACTTCCACCCTGGTGAGCCCAAGCGCCTCAATCCTCTGATCCCAGAGCAATCGCGCGACTTTGCCAAAGGCATTGCCGACTTCCACCGCGATTTCCTCGATGGCGAGGCGCGCCTCTATTACACCGAGCAACGCTTCGACAATTACTATGTCGGCAAAGGCTCCACCTATCCCCAGGTCAATGGCAGCGTCGGGATCCTCTTTGAGGTGGGCGCCGCGCGTGGTGGGTCCGTGGAATCGCCAAACGGGCTTCGTGATTACGGCGACAACATCCGGACCCATTTCCGCACCACACTGAGCACCATCAACGGCGCTTTGGATGAGAAAGAGAGCATCGTCTCTTACCACCGCGAATTCTTTGCGCGGGCGGCAGAAGACGCTGCCCAGGACCCCACCAAGGCCTATGTCTTCACCACCCAAGGTGACCGCACACGGCTGGGCCGCTTCTTGGATGTCTTGCAGCGCCATGACATCACGGTGCATCGCCTAGGCGACACAGTCGAAGTCGCAGATGTATCGTACACGCCGGACGACTCGTTCATCGTGTCGCTTAATCAAGCGCAGTACCGCATGATCCGCGGGATCTTTGACCGCGTGACGGACTTCGAAGAGTCCGTCTTCTATGACGTCAGCGGTTGGACCTTGCCTCTTGCGTATGATCTCGATCATGCGCCGCTAGGCTCCAGGGCTGATGATCGCCGCGGTGTCGGCCGCTTCACCGCGGGTTTGCTGGGCGAAGAGCTGCCGGTTCGCCCTCATACGGCGAAGGCGAGCGTCCCGCCGAAAGCTCCTTATGGCTATATCATTCCTTGGGCAGATCACCTTGCTCCAAAGGCTGCCTATCGGCTCCTGAAGGAAGGCCTTCTCGTTCGTGCCGCCGTAGAGGAGGTCACGATCCGTACCACCAATGGCATTGAGACCTTCCCGGGCGGCACGCTCTTTGTCCCGCTCTCGGGTCAAACCGTGGATGATGTGAAGGTTCACCTCCTCGCTCGGTCAATCGCCGCGCAGGAAGGCATTCCCGTCCATGCGGCTCTTTCCGGCGGCGGAGACGTCTCCATGAAAACCGTCGGTGGACCGAGTTTCTCTCCGATCAAAAAGCCAGAAATCCTTCTCCTTATGGATGGCGGCGTCGCCCGTTACGACATGGGCGAGGTCTGGCATCTGCTCGATTTCGAGATGGAGATCCCTGTCACCATTCGCCGGATCCCTGAGCTCGGCGGCATGGATTGGTCGCGCTACACGCATATCATCATGCCAGGAGGCAATGCCCGGCTGAACGACAACGTGACCGAGCGGGTGCAGCAGTGGATCCGTGAAGAGGGGGGCACCCTGATCGCCCTCCGTGGGTCAGCGCTTTGGGCCCAGGAAACCTTCACAAAGGCGACGGAGTCTGACGATGATGGTGAGGGTGATACTGATGAACGTGAGCGGATCAATTATGGCGACATGCTCGCGAACAACGCCAAGCATGTCATCGGCGGGGCGATCGTCGCCACCGATATCGACCACAGCCACCCCATTGGGTTTGGCTATGCCGATCGCTTCCTACCCTCTCACCGCAACACAACGGGCGTGCTCAGCTGGCCTGAAGACAATCCTTATGCGGTGGTCTCTGCCTATCCGAGCGATGACATTCTTTTGAGCGGCTACATCTCTGACCGTCGCCAACAAGAGCTGGCGGGAGCGCCAGCGGTCATCGCGCAGCCAGTCGGGCGGGGCAACCTTGTTTTGATGTCAGACAACCCCGTCTTCCGGGCGACATTCCTCGGCACGAACAAGCTGCTGCTCAACAGCCTGTTCTTCAGCGACATGATCAGCCCACCGCTGATCAGCGACGATCACGAGTTTTAAGCAGCGGCTGCGGCGATATCTTTCATGGATATCGCCGGATCGGCCAGCGTCACTGGGTCCATCGTGGCGCCGGCGATGATCAGTTTTTTCGAGACCATGAATTCCGGCGGGCTGTTGATGGCGTCGACCGCGATCAGCTTGCCTTCTTTCAGATAGAAAACCGCGAACTTTCGGTCGGCCGGTTCGCCCCGCGTGACAATCTCATCGTACCCAGACGAAAGTCCTGCGATCTGCAGCTTGAGGTCATACTGATCCGACCAAAACCAGGGACAGTCTTCCGGTGGTCGCGGTTTTCCAAGGATCGCGGCTGCCGCTTGTTTGCCTTGCTCGATGGCATTGTGCACGCTTTCAAGCCGGCCTTCGCGGCCACAATGGACGATGTCCCGGCGGGTGCAGTCACCCGCTGCAAAGATCCGTGGGTCGCTGGTGCGCGCATCTCGGTCGACTGGAATGCCGTCAGGGCAGGAGAGGCCCGCCTCGGACGCAAGATCATCATTGGGCAGAATACCAATGCCGACAAGAACGATATCAGCAGGGACGATCTCTCCGCCGACCAGCCTGACGCCAGCGACGGCGCCTTCGCCCTCAATCGCTTCTGTCGATACGCCGGTCCGCACGTCGACGCCTTCAGCGCGGTGCACGTCTTCGTAAAAGGCACTGATCACAGGTGACGTAACCCGTTCCAGAACCCGAGGTGCCCGCTCCAAAACGGTGACCTCAAGGCCCAACTGCCGCGCCACAGCAGCGGCTTCCAGGCCGATATATCCAGCACCAATGATCACGAGCCGTTTACCGGCCACCATCAGCGGCTGCATCGCCTCCACATCACTCAGTGTACGCAGATCAAACACGCCCTCGAGCTCAGCGCCGGGCAAAGGCAGCGCGCGCGGGCGTGAGCCAGTGGCGAGGACGAGGGCATCGTAAGCGACGTCTTCCCCGCTCTTTAAAGTCACCGTTTGGGCGGAGCGATCAATCGCTGTCGCTGTCTCACCCAGCTTCAGCGTCACATGATTATCAGCATACCACTCTTCTGGCTTGAAGAAGAGGCGTTCCTTTGACAGCTCGCCTTTCATATACGCCTTGGAGAGAGGAGGGCGCTGGTAAGGCAGCGCATCTTCGTCACCGACCAGGGTGATCGCGCCTTCATACTTGCCCTGGCGAAGTGATTGGATGGCCTGAGCGGCGGCTTGGCCACCACCAACCACCACGACGGAATTGATCTCTGCGGGATCCCATGAACTGTCCATGGGCGCTGGCTAGCGCGGCTGCTCCCAACCGCCAAGCGCAACACGCCACCATTTGAACCTGCGGCCAAGATCGCTATTCCCGGCCAACCGAAAACATGGAGGACAACATGAAAATCGAAGGCACAGGCGCACTGGTCACTGGCGGAGCATCAGGTCTCGGAGAGGCCACGGTGCGTATGCTCGTTGCCAATGGCGGCAAGGCTTTGATCCTTGATCGCGACGAGGCCAAAGGCACGGCGCTCGCGGCGGAACTGGGTGATAGCGCTGAGTTCCTTATGGCCGACGTGACCGATGAAGCATCCGTCCAGGCTGCCGTCGACCATGCTGTCTCGAGCTTTGGGGCGCTCCACATCGTCTGCAATTTCGCTGGCATCGCCACGCCGTCCAAGACGGTGGGCAAAGAAGGCCCTCACTCGCTGGATCTCTTCCACAAGGTCATCGACATCAACTTGGTTGGTTCTTTCAATGTGTTGCGGCTCGCGGCGGAGAAAATGATGGCCAATGACCCTGTCGGTGATGCCCATCAGCGCGGTGTCATCATCAACACCGCGTCTGTCGCCGCTTTCGAAGGGCAGATGGGCCAGGCGGCTTACAGCGCATCCAAGGGCGGCATTGTGGGGATGACCCTGCCTGTGGCGCGCGATCTTGGCCGCTTTGGCATCCGTTGCAACACGATTGCACCGGGCCTCATCCATACGCCGCTCTTCAACGCTTTGCCCGAAGAGGCGGTGAAGTCGCTGAACGAACAGCCGGTCAATCCCAAGCGCCTCGGCAAGCCCGAAGAGATTGCGCAAACGGCCCAGTTCATCATCGAGAACGATTACGTGAACGGTGAGACGATCCGGGTCGACGGCGCCATTCGGATGCAACCGCGCTAGCGCTCTAAACGGCCTCCACCGGACGAAGCTCATAAGAGGGAGCTTCGTCCACGGTTATCGCGCCCATCCAGGGCCTCACAATTTGGCCTACCATGCTGCATTCTCATCGCCGACGATTCGTCTCGGTACTGTTTTAGCGAGAATGCTGCTCGAGAAATTCTCCCATAGATTGTATTTTTCGTTGGTGTCGGGACAAAGGTGCCCAAGACTTTCCGACAATTTGGATAGCTTTAATTTGCTTAAAATGCTGATGAATTAAATCTGTTCCAAATTTGCTCCGCGTCGCGACTCTTCCCAAACGAGCGTTCGATCAAAGATCTCGCGAAAGAGTTGATTTCGCAGATCGAAAACGAAAGCTGTGAAGTGAACTAAGCTACGAAAAATATTTAGGAATCAAGTTCGCCGAGCGGCTGCGCGATTTATGCTATTTTAGTCAAGATTGTTAATATGAGAATATAGCAACTGTTCACCAAGGCCACACTGTTCCAAAAAGTAATCAAATGCTCTGAAAACAGAGCAAAAATGGTGAGGATTCGTTAGGTATTGTTGGGTGCACGGAGGATAACTTAACCCTTGCCCTCTAGAAGCGATCACTGAACTGCGGACTTTGGTGGAGCCCCCAATCACTCAGTCACAGAAACGTCATGGATCCGCCAATTTCATCCCGCAAGACCATTCGATGACATCCGTCGCGAGCAACTAATCTTTCCTGGATTATAATGATCAAGAGCGTTCAATCTTTTCTCTTCCTTGCAGGTGTTCTGGCGCTGACGGGCTGTAAGATTCCCGTTGCTGCTGACGACGGTGAGGTCGAAACAACACCCGAAACTGAGGTGACAACACAGGAAGCGACAGACCCTGTGTCAGAGACTGACGGTGGATCGGAAACCGAAACTGAAGAAGATCTGTCTGCACCTGGTTCTGAGCCTGCCTCGGACCCAGCACCGGCCTCGGACCCAGCACCGGCCCCAGACCCCGAACCAGTCCCAGAGAAGTCCTCGCTTCCTCTTCCTGATGACCAGGAGGCAATCAAGTTTTTTAATCAGGCTTCTTTTGGTGCGTCTGAGGACGATATCGCTGATCTTCAGACAATCGGTATGGAGGCATGGATCCTCGACCAAATCGACCAGCCGGTATTTTCGATCATTGATCGGATCAAAGCACACTCAGATGTAGCACCTCTCTGGACAAGGCATTATGTCGAGATGTTTTGGGAGCGGGCGGTGCATGGAGATGATCAACTGCGCCAGCGGGTTGCGTACGCTCTCTCGCAGATCTTGGTCGCGTCTCTTGAGAACGGTGCAATATCAGGCAAGTTACCTTCCTACGCAGTCTATCTCAGTATTTTAGAAAACCAGGCTCTCGGTAACTATTGCACCTTAGTCAAAGACATTTCGATCAATCCAATCATGGGGCTTTATCTTACCCATCTCGGCAACAGAAAGGCTGATGAAGTTGATGGTTTTGTGCCAGATGAGAACTATGCGCGCGAAGTGATGCAGCTTTTCACCATTGGTCTCGAGAACCTCAACACCGATGGAACTGGACAAGGTACTGAAACCTATACGCTGGAAGATGTGCAGGGGCTTGCCTCGATATTTACGGGTTTGAGTTGGTCCGACACGAACTTTTACAATCCATCCGTCAACGACTTTAACCGCTATCTTCCGATGGAAGGTTTCACAGCACAACATGAGGAAGATGCAAAATCCTTCCTCGGAACAACGATCGACCTTGGTAGCGACGCGGTCGTTAGCGTTGAAGCCGCTTTGGACTATTTGCTGAGCCACCCCAATGTGGCGCCCTTTATTTCAAAGCAACTCATACAGAAACTCGTCACATCCAATCCTTCCCCCGCTTACGTGTCTCGTGTGGCCGCAGCCTTCGAGGCTGGTATTTTTGAAATGCCAGGAGGCGCCGAGGTGGGGACTGGAGCACGCTGCGACATGGCTGCCACTGTTGCGGCAATTCTTCTGGATAGTGAAGCGAGAGGACCGGCGACGGATGATAACTTCGGTAAGCTCCGAAGTCCGGTTTTGCGTCTTGCACAGTTTCTCAGGGCATTCCGGGCAGAACAGAGCGTGTCCACCACTGGTCAGCTTCCGAGAGGTGGAGATGTAGCTCAACTCCAAGATTTTTCGAAGTTCGGGGTCAATGCTTACACTTCGCCCTCCGTGTTCAACTTTTTCCGACCAGGCTACGTAGCTCCCGGTACTGAAAGTGAAGACGCTGGCCTTGTTGCTCCTGAGTTCCAAATTGTAACGACCAATTCACTTATCACGTATGTCAATACAATGGAAAGTATTATCGATGGCGCGAACCTCGATCCTTCGCTAGAAAATGTGGTGGTGCTCGATTACACGTCTTTCGATCCTGATGCGGATAATGCTGCTGTTTTCGTTGATCGACTTAGTCGTATACTGACGGGTAATACACTGAGCGATACGAACCGTACAGCGATTATCGATGCCATTTCTCTGATTGATATTGCCGGTGCCGATGAAGACGATGATCGAAAAGATCGGCGTGAAGTGGCGTTGATGATGTTGGTCACATCGCCGGAATACATGGTGCAGAGGTGAGATCCACGATGCTTTCACGACGTCACTTTTTGCGGACATCAAGCGCCGCTCTCGGAATTAGTCCTTTCATTCCAATAGGCGCGCTTGCTGCTGATACATCAGGGTACAAAGCGCTAGTCTGCGTCTTTCTTTACGGTGGGTGTGATACCCATGATGTTTTGATCGGCCAAGATGTGACATCCTACGACAAATGGGCCGCGGCGCGTTCGTCACTTCTGACAGAGTATGCAGCTTCTTCTACTCCAACAGCACGTGATCGGACGTCGCTTCTTGCTTTAAATCCAACCAACGCAGCAGATTACGGAAGCCGAACGTTCGGTATGCCACCTGAAATGAGCGGTCTACATGGTTT